>JACRKX010000058.1 GCA_016219715.1 Actinomycetota bacterium
CGGCTGCGCCGCCGATGCCCCATCATTCAGTTCGATGATCCGCTTTACGAGCATCGCCGCCGCGCTAACGGTCGCCGCGCTTGCCGCCGTAGCGGCGTTCGACGGGCAGCCGGCCGACGGCCGGCCGGTGGCGAAGGCTCCGCGCTGCAACGTCTTCCCGTCTGACAACGCCTGGAACCAGCGGGTCGACCAGCTCCCGGTTGCCGCCAACTCGAACACGCTCGTCGACTCGATTGGACGCGCCGACTACGCCCACGCCGACTTCGGCTCCGGGACTTGGAACGGCGGTCCGATCGGCATTCCGTACACGGTTGTCGGCAAGCGACAGAGAAGGGTGCGCGTCAGCTTCGAATACGCCGACGAGAGCGACCGCAGGCGCTATCCGATACCGCGCAAGGCGCCGATCGAGGGTGGCCGCAACGCCACCGGTGACCGTCACGTGATCGTCGTCGACCGCGACCGTTGCCGGCTCTACGAGCTCTACGCGGCCTATCCACGCCGCGGTGGCCGCAGCTGGCGCGCCGGCTCCGGTGCGATCTGGAGCATGCGTTCGAACCGCCTGCGGCCCGCCGGCTGGACGAGCGCCGATGCCGCTGGACTGCCGATCCTGCCGGGCCTGGCGCGATACGAGGAGGTCGCGGCCGGTGAGATCGATCACGCTCTGCGCTTCACCGCGCCACGTACGCGCCGTGCCTATGTCTATCCGGCCCGGCACTTCGCCAGCAGCGACGACGACCCCGATCTTCCGCCGATGGGTGCGCGACTGCGCCTGAAGGCGAGCGTCGACATCGGCGAGTTCCCGTCGCAGTCCCGCGTGGTTCTGCGCGCGCTTCAGCGCTACGGAATGATCCTTGCCGACAACGGGTCGCCGTGGTACGTCTCGGGCGCGCCGCACCGTAGCTGGGACAACGACGACCTGCACTCGCTGCAGCGGCTGACCGGCGACGACTTCGAGGTCGTCGATACGTCGTCGCTACCCACGCCCGGGGCCTGAACGCGACGCTGTGAAGCCGGCTTGGACGGCCGTCCTAGGCCATCTCGTCGATCTTAATAACCGCTGGTCTTAGGGGATCTGCTGCATCTGCCGAGAAACCAGAGAAGGCGCTAGAGCGCCTCGACCCTCCCTCCGCACCATGAATTTTCTTACGCCCAGGCGCGTTTTGACGTCAGTCCCGCTACTCGCGGCGGTGATCGCCTGCCTTGCGGTCTTAGCGTTGGCTACGGCTCCGGAAGCCCGGTCGGCCTCGGGCCCGCTGGTCTCGATCGCCACAGACGAGGAGTACCCCGACTGGTGCGACGACGAAGGCTGGACCGAGTGGACCGACGATGACTGTCCGGTAGAGGAGGAGCCTCCGCCGCCACCACCACCCCCGCCGCCACCGCCCACCGACAACGACCCAGGCGACGGCAACGACGGGAACCCCGGCGATGGCTGGGACCCAGGCTGGGATCCCGGTTGGGATCCGCCCGACGACCCGCGCTGGCCGAAGACGCCTGGTGGCGCCGTCGCTCGCCTGGCAACCAACGGCCGCATCGCGATCGCTCCGAAGCGAGCGCCGCGCATCGTGAAGGACATGATCCACGCCGCCAATCGCATTACGAAGAAGCCCTACAAGTGGGGCGGCGGCCACGCCCGCCTGACCGACACCGGCTATGACTGCTCGGGCGCGACGAGCTACGTGTTGCGATCGGTCGGACTCGTCAACGGCTCGATGGTTTCGGGCGGATACAAGCAGTGGGGCATCAAGGGCGCCGGTCGCTGGGTCAACGTCTACGCCAACAACGGCCACGTCTTCATGGTCGTTGCCGGCCTGCGCTTCGACACGTCGGGCCGGGGCGAGAGCGGTCCACGCTGGCGCACCGAGCCGCGCTTCGTCAAGGGCTTCAAGCTGCGTCACCCGCGCAAGCTCTGACGAGCCCGGCGCTGGGTGCGGGGGCCGCGCGCGGCGCACTGCGCGAGCCGATCACCACAGTGCTTCCCGCCGGCGTCGCTTACGCCGATACGTCGGCGGGCACTTCGATCTGGCGCTTGAGGATCTTGCCGGTGGCGGTTTTCGGCAGCTCGTCCATGAACCAGATGTGCCGCGGGTACTTGTAGGCCGCCACGCGCTCCTTCAGGAAGTCCCGGATCTCGTCGGCGGTCGCCGACTGACCTGGCTTGAAGGCGATCGCGGCGCCGACTTCCTCGCCGTGCGTCTCGTCGGGGACGCCGATCACCGCGGCCTCCATCACGGCCGGGTGCTCGTAGAGCACCTCTTCGACCTCGCGCGGGTAGACGTTGTAGCCGCCGCGGATGATCAGCTCTTTCTTGCGGTCGACGATGAAGTAGTAGCCGTCCTCGTCGACCTTCGCCATGTCGCCGGTCAGGAACCAGTCGCCGCGCATTACCTCGGCGGTGGCGTCGGGGCGGTTCCAGTAGCCCTTCATCACGTTCGGTCCCTTGATCGCGATCTCACCGACCTCGCCCTGGGGCAGGTCGCCCGCGTCGTCGTCGACGACCTTCATCTCGACACCGGGGATCGGCGTGCCGATCGAGCCGGGCTTCGCCGGGTTCTTTGGCTGGTTGAAGGAGGCGACCGGCGAAGTCTCGGAGAGGCCGTAGCCCTCGAGCATCTTCGCGCCGAACAGCTGCTCGACGCCGGAGAGCACCTCGACCGGCAGCGACGCGCCGCCCGAGACGCAGAATCGCAGCGATTCGGAGTTGATCTCGCCCGCGCCTTCGGTGTGCAGCATCGCGACGTACATCGTCGGCACGCCCATGAACACAGTCACGCCGTCGCGCTGGATGATCTCGAGCGCCTTGCCGGGCTCGAAGCGCGGCAGCATCGTTACGGTGGCTCCCGACGCGATGCCCGCGTTCATCGCGCAGGTCTGCCCGAACGAGTGAAACAGCGGCAAGCCGCCGAAGATCACGTCGCCCGGCTTGAACTCAAACATCTCGACGCACGTAGCGGCGTTGCCAGCGAGGTTGCCGTGCGTGAGTTCGGCGCCCTTCGGCGTTCCTGTCGTGCCGGATGTGTAGAGGATCACGGCCGTGTCGGAGTCGTCACGGGCGGCAACGGCCTCGATCGGGGTGGCCGCGGCAAGCAGCGCTTCGAACTCGCCGGGCTTGACCAGCGTGAGTTCCGCGGCGGTGCCCTCGGCGCCGATCGCGGCGTCTTCGCCGAAGTCGTGCCAGGCGTAGAGCGCCTCGGCCTTCGGGTCGTCGAGGTAGAAGTGCACCTCGCGGCCCTTGAGCAGCACGTTCATCGGCACCACGGTGCCGCCGGCCTTGAGGATGCCGTAGTAGATCACCGGGAAGTAGGGCACGTTGGGCAGCATCAGGCCGACGCGGTCGCCGGGCTCGACGCCCTGGGCGCGGAGGTGGCCCGCAAACAGCGAGCTTGCGCCGTCGAGCTGCTCGTAGCTCAGTTCTACGTCATCGAGCTTGAAGGCGATTGCGTGCGGGTGCGCGGCGGCGGTCTTGGACAGCGCCTCGGCGAGATTGCTCATCTGGTGGAACCCCGTTTCGTGGTGTCTTGAGCGCCGGCGTTTCCGCGCGCTCGCCGGTGGACCATTCTAAATCGATTTGCACGGTCGAGTCCGGTATTTTCCCATTCGGTGGGTGAAACCTTCGCGTTGGGAGCGCGTAGGTATTGACTATTACACAGATCCATGTTACATAGAGCTATGATCTGTGACCGGTGGACCTGCTCGTATGGTCCGTTTTACCCAATGGAGGCCTAGATATGTCCAAGGCGATAGACGCGGCGGCCCACGGAGGCACGCTCAAGACAGAAAACTCTGACGCCGCTTGGCACGACCGCAAGAAGTGGGCGTGGATGCTCGGCCTGACGGTGCCGACGATCCCGTTCGGTACGTGGGTGCTGCACGAACTGACGAATTCACCGCTGGCTTGGTGGTACGGACCGATCGTGATCTTCTTCGTCTTTCCCGTTGTCGACACGCTGGCGGGCCTCGACGGCGCGAACCCGCCCGACAGCCTGCTCGAGGCGCTCGAAGAGCAGAAGTACTACCGCTACATCACCTATCTCTTCCTGCCGATTCAGTACATCTCGCTGGTCTGGGCCTGCTGGATGTGGGCCTACGGCGACCTCTCCACGTTCGAGTCGGTCGGACTGGCCTGGACGGTGGCGATGGTCAGCGGCATCGCGATCGCGGTGGCGCACGAGCTCGGCCACAAGAAGCCCAAGCTCGAACGCTGGCTAGCGAAGATCGCGCTCGCCGAGACCTTCTACGGGCACTTCTTCATCGAGCACAATCGTGGCCATCACGTGCGCGTCAGCACCCCCGAAGACCCGGCCAGCGCGCGCATGGGAGAGAACGTCTTCCGCTTCATCCCGCGCACGGTGTGGGGCAGCTTGGCGTCGGCTTGGCACCTCGAGTCGGCGCGCTTCGAGCGCATGGGCAAGAGCAAGTGGTCGCTGAAAAACGACCTGATCAACGCCTGGCTGATGAGCGTCGTGCTCTATGGCGGCCTGACGGCGATCTTCGGCGTCGAGATCTTGCCGTACCTGCTGCTGCAGGGTGTGGTGGGCTTCTGCATGCTCGAGGTCGTCAACTACATCGAGCACTACGGCCTGCTGCGCCAGAAGAAGGAAGACGGCCGTTACGAGCGCTGCCTTCCCAGCCACAGCTGGAACAGCAACAACCAGTGGTCGAACGTCTTCCTGTACCACCTGCAGCGCCACAGCGACCATCACGCCAACCCGACGCGCCGTTACCAGGCGCTGCTGCACGTCGACGAGGCGCCGCAGCTGCCCAGTGGCTACGCCACGATGATGGCGCTGGCGATGATCCCGCCGGTCTGGAACCGGATCATGGACAAGCGCATCCTGCAGCACTACGAGGGCGACGTGACCAAGGCCAACATCCTTCCCGGCAAGCGGGCGAAGGTCATGAAGAAGTACGGGCCCGGCACCGCGGCGGCAGAGGCCGCGATCGCCGCCGGCAAGTACACGAAGCCCTGGGGCAAGGAACGTCAAACGGTGGAGGCGGCCGCATGAGCCGCTACCGCTGCCCGGTCTGCGACTACATCTACGACGAGGAGCAGGGCGACCCCCGCGAGGGCTTTCCCGCCGGCACGTCGTTCGAAGCGGTTCCCGACGACTGGAACTGTCCCGACTGCGGCGTGCGCGACAAGGTCGATTTCGTGAAGGACGAGGACTGACGCTCCGGCGTTCACGGCCCGGGCAGTGCCCGGGCCGTTAGCTTTTCTGCGTGGCCGCTTACGCAGAAGACCTCGCCTTCATCCACGACGACGGATTCGGGATGATCGCGCGCGGCGCGGCCGCGACGCTGCTTGACGCGTTGCACGGCGCCGGCCTGCGCGAGGGCGTGATCGTCGAACTTGCCTGCGGCAGCGGAATCTCTTCACGAATCCTCGCCGGCGCGGGCTACGAGATCCGTGGTTTCGACATCTCGCCGGCGATGGTCGAGCTGGCGCGAGAGAGCGTGCCGGAAGGCCGCTTCGAGGCCACGTCGCTCTACGACGCGCCGATCGAGCCGTGCGTGGCGGTGACCGCGATCGGCGAAGCCTTCAACTACCTGTTCGATCTGCGTGCCGGCTTCGAGGCGATGTGCGGGGTATTCGAGCGCGCGCACGCGGCGCTCGTGCCGGGAGGGTTGCTGATCTTCGATGTGGCTCAGCCCGGCCGCGGCATGCCTCGGCTCGAGCAGATCACCTACGAGGGGCCGGGCTGGCGAGTCAGCTCCGAAGTCGCGGAGGACCCGGGGCGCCGCCGGCTGGTCCGGCGGATCGTCTCGCACCGTGAAGTGGCCGGCCTCGCCCGCACTCGCGAAGAGCATCACGAACTCGCCCTCTACGACCACGAAGAGGTCTTCGCGGCACTGCGCACAGCGGGCTTCAGCCCGCGAACGCTGGCGACCTACTCGGGCGAATACAACTTCTCGCTCGGCCACGGCGGATTCCTCGCGCGCCGCATCTGATCGCACGGCCGACGCGTGAGTGGCTGTTAGTTTGGCCCGCCCGCCGAACCCCATGGGTGGGTGGTGGGGCTCGGCGGGGCAAGCCGTAGGACGAGATCGACGGCCGGTACCGCCGAAAGTCGTCAAACAGACGCCGCTGGAACACCTTTCCCTGCGGAATCAAGAACCAAAATATCAGATTCGAGTACCGCGCGGTACCGCTAGGAACCAATTGGTTCTCACAAACGTGAGAGCCGGCGTTCGGCGCCGAATCGGCCGGATCGGTGCCGCGAGCAGCGCGTGGCTGCGGCCAGGCGGCTTACTCTCAGGTCGGCAAATGGACGATTCGCAGATCAGGCCCGCACCCGATGGCGCGCTGCGCCCGCCGCTCTCTGAGTTCCTCGGCCAGCTACCTGGCAGCCGGGCGCAGACCGGCGAGCGCGAGGAGGTATTGCGTTCCCAGCGTGGTCGCCTGATGGCCGCGCTCGTCGAGCTTTCGAGCGAGCGTGGCTACGAGGCGGTGTCGATCATCGAGATCGTCACGCTTGCGGGTACGTCCAAGCGCACCTTCTACGAGCACTTCGCCGACAAGAACGACTGCCTCTTGCAGGCATTCGACCTGGCCGAGGCCTTTCTGGTGCAGACCGTCGAGAACGACCTCGCCATGTTCGAGGACCCGGCCCAGCGCGTGGCGGCCGGCATGCGCGCCTATCTCAGGGCGCTGAGCGAAGCGCCCGAGTTCACGCGGCTCTTCCTCAGCGAGACATCGGCGTACGGGCCGCCTCTGGCGGAGCGCTGGGCGCGCGCTCTCGATCGCTTCGGCGAGGTGATGGAGCAGCGCCGCGAGAAGCTGCGCGAGACCGACCCCGAGCTGCCGCCGCTGCCGGCCATGCAGGTGAGGGCGGCCACTGCCGGTCTCAGCGAACTCATCCGCCTGACGGTCTTTCGCGAGGGCGTGGCCGCGCTCGAAGGCATGGCCGACGACATGGCCGAACTCGCGGTAACGCTGTTCTCGGCGCGCCCGCAGCCCGGCCGCGAGGCCTGACCGCGCTCTGAGCCTGGACGAATGTACGTGGGGCCCAGGCCCTACTCCAAAGCATCAAAGTCGCATGGCAAAAGGGGATCCTGGCCAGACGACCAGATTTCGCCGACTTTTCGGTCGAAATCCGCTTCGCAAAGGACGATACGCCATCTATGAGTCCAATCGGGAAGGCCAAGCAGCGCATGTCACGCGAGCGGGAACGTGCGTATGCACAGGGCGGACGCGACGTAGAGGACCGGCTGGCGCAGATCGGGTTGTCGCCGAAGACCGGTTGGTACACGTCGATCGCGCTTTACGCCGTCGGCGGAGTTCCGGCAGTAGTGGCTCACCTGATCGAGCCCGACATGTACAGCGACGCATTGTTCGTGCTCGGTGGGCTGGCGGTCGCGATCTCTCTGATGTCCGTGCTCGGGCTGCGCTACTTCCCGAATTCGCACCGCGCCACACACGCCCGGCTGACGATGGGTCTGATGATTCTCGTGATCGGTGGATTCACGATTGGCGAGTCGCGACAGGCGTTTCTGCTGTTGCCGCTTGTCGCGGCGGTACCGCCGGCGATCTACTACGGCGTGCGAGCGGCGATTCCGTATTTGATCGCCGCGATCCTCTTCGCGCTGATCTTGCCGTGGAACATAAGCGAGCCTTGGGGCAAGGCGATGGGCATCAGCTCGGCCGTCGCGGTCGTGATGATCGTCGGATCGATGATGCTCGCGCAGGCGCGCACCCGCCGTTACGCTCGGAGCAACCGTGAGCTGGCATTCACCGACGCGCTGACCGGTCTGGCGAACACCCGCGCGCTGCGTAATGCGATCGACCGCGCGCTGAAGAGTCAGGACGGCGAGCCGCCCGCGCTGTTCGCGATCGACCTCGACAACTTCAAGCAGGTCAACGACCGCTTCGATCACGCTCGCGGCGACGCCGTACTGAAGGCGGTGGCCGACGGCATCGCGGCCGAAGGGCGGCCCGGCGACGTGTTTGCGCGCCGCGGTGGCGACGAGTACTCGCTGCTGGTCGCAGACCCCGCTGGGCGCGATCTCGACGAACTCGCAAAGCGGCTCGCGAAGGCGATCAAGGTCGCCCGCAAGGAGGCATGCCCCGAGGTCACGCCGTCCGGGAGCGTCGCCTACGTGCGTGCCGAGCCGCGCGATTCGGTTGCGACGATCCTGCGCCGCGCCGACGACATGCTGCACGACGCGAAGACCGAGTTCCATAGTGAGGACACCGGCCCGCGCCCGGTGCGCCTGGCCGTGATCGACCACCGCAGCGAGAGCGATCGTGCCGAGACCGAGTGCATTAGCGAGGCCGAGCAGTTTCGCCGCGCGACGGACTTCGACCCGACGCCCACGACCGGGCGCCTGCGCGGATCGGTCTCGGTCGACCGGCCGCTGTGGTTCTACAACGCGATCATGAACTTCGTGATCGGTCTGACCCTCGCGGTCGTGACCGCGCCGGGCTGGCTCGAGCCGCTGAGTGCCTACGAAGGCACGATCGCGGCAGCCATGTTCTGGCTAATCGCCGGTGGGTCGCTCGCGGCCGCGTGGCGGCCATTGCCGGCGTCGTACGTGCATGTGTCATTCGCGATCGCACTGGCCGCCCTGAGCGCGACGGTGGCCGCGGCCGGCTCGTCGGGCGCCGCGCTGATCGACCTCTACGCGATCGCCGCCATCTACGCCTTCCACTTCTTCCGCGCCCGTCCGGCGGCGATCTGGCTGGCGCTGACGCTTTCGATTTTCTCGGCGTTTGCGCTGATCGGCCGGTTCCCGTATGCCGGCATGCACGTCGCGGTCTTCGCCACGATGATGGTCTCGATGTCGGCGCTGACCGCGAAGGTCCGCGAGGTCACGTCGCGCTTCATCACCGAGAACTGGCGGCTGTCGCAGGTCGACTCGCTGACCGAGCTGTCGAACGTCCGGGCGCTGCGCGCCCGGATCAACGAAGCCGTTCGCGGGGCCGAGTCCGGAGGCGTCAGGCCGGCGCTGCTGGCGATCGACCTCGACGACTTCAAGGCCGTCAACGACAGCTTCAGCCACACAGTCGGCGACCAGGTGCTGAGGGCGGTTTCGCGCGCGATCGGCGAGAACGTTCGCGTCGACGACATGGTCGCGCGCCGTGGCGGCGATGAATTCCTTGTCGTGACCGAGCTGATCGACGACGACGAGCTCGAGGTGATGGCCCAGCGCGTGCGGGACTCAATCGCGAACTCGCGCCTGCGGATCTGCCCGCAGCTGGTTCCCACGGCGAGTGTCGCGGTGCTGCGCTGGCAAGAGGGCAACGACTCCGATGAGTTCCTTCGCCGCGCCGACGTCGAACTGCACGAGCGCAAGCTCGAGAGCAAGCGTCTAGAGACTGCCTGAACCTGCGCGCGGGCTCAGCCGCGCCGCATCAGGCGCGCGACCGCGGCCATCATCTCTTCGGTGCGGTCGGCCTTGAGCTCTTCCGGTCCGCCGACGACGCAGTGGCGGGCGTGGTCTTCGAGCAGTGCCAGGCCGACCTTGTCGAGGGCGGCCTGAATCGCGGAGATCTGTGTGAGCACGTCGATGCAGTAGCGGTCCTCGTCGATCATCCGCTCGACGCCGCGAACCTGTCCTTCGATGCGGCGCAGGCGTTTGCTCAGCGCGTCTTTCTGGTCGGCGTAGCCGTGCTGGTGGGTGCCGTGGCTTGCGTTCTTCGTTGACTTCGCAGCGGTCATCGCCGTCGCCTCCGGTGATCGTGTCGAACTATACCCCAGGGGAGTATAGTATGGTGAAGCGACGAAATCACGGCGAACGCATTCGGAGGCGGACGACAATGAGCGAACAGAGCGAACTCAGCTACCTAGTCGAGGGAATGAGCTGCGGCCACTGCGAGGCGGCCGTCAAGCAAGAGGTCGGCGAGGTCTCTGGCGTCAGCGATGTCTCGGTAGATCTCGCGACGAAACTCGTGGTCGTGCGCGGCGCAGGCTTGAGCGACGAGGCGATCCGCGCCGCGATCGACGAAGCCGGCTACGACGCCGAGGCGGCGTGAGCGACGCGGCCGCAACAGAGGCGCCTGCCGCCGAGCACGTCGAGCTGACGATCGGTGGCATGACCTGCGCGTCCTGCGC
Source organism: Actinomycetota bacterium (assembly GCA_016219715.1). Classification (GTDB taxonomy): domain Bacteria; phylum Actinomycetota; class Thermoleophilia; order Solirubrobacterales; family JACPNS01; genus JACPNS01. Next base: position 10,053 of record JACRKX010000058.1, read on the forward strand.
AAGCCGGATCGAGCGCAAGCTCAACAAGCTCGATGGTGTCGATGCCAGCGTCAATTACGCGACTGAGCGGGCAACGGTCGACTTCAACCCGGCCGTGGTGCCTGCCGAGCGTCTGGTCGAGACCATCGAGAGCGTCGGCTACAGCGCGCGCCTGCCGCGGCCGGCCGCCGCGGAAGCCGGTCCCAGCGGCTCGGCAGGTCACGACGACGCGCAGCTCGATGCTGCCCTAGCCGACGCGGAGGCCGAAAACGAGCTCGCCGCTTTGTGGACTCGCACGATCGTCTCGGCGGCGCTGACGCTGCCGGTGATGCTGATGTCGATGGTGCCGGTGTTGCAGTTCGACAACTGGCAGTGGGCGTCGCTGACGCTCGCCACGCCGGTCGTGATCTGGGGCGCCTTCCCGTTTCACCGCGCGGCGTGGCTGAACCTGCGTCACGGAGCGGCGACGATGGACACGCTGATCAGCATGGGCACGCTGGCGGCATGGGGCTGGTCGGTCTACGTGCTGTTCATCGGCGAAGCCGGCATGACGGGAATGCGCATGCCCTTTGAGATCGTTCCCGACCGAGCCACTTCACCGCACCACATCTACCTCGAGACGGCCGCGGCCGTTACCACTTTCATCCTGCTCGGCCGCTACTTCGAGCTGCGAGCCAGGCGGCGCGCGGGGTCCGCGATTCGCGCGCTGCTCGAGCTCGGCGCGAAGGAGGCCAACGTGCTCGGCGCCGACGGTGTAGAGCGGCGCGTACCGATCGCGCTGTTGCAGCCGGGCGATCGTTTCGTCGTGCGGCCGGGTGAGAAGGTTGCCACCGACGGCGAGGTCGTCGAGGGTGCGTCGGCCGTCGACGCAAGCATGCTCACCGGCGAGAGCGTGCCGGTCGAGGTCGGCCCGGGATCGCCGGTCACCGGCGCGACGGTCAACGCCGGCGGTCGGCTGATCGTGCGCGCCACACGCGTCGGCTCCGACACGGCGCTAGCGCAGATCACACGTCTGGTGTCAGACGCGCAGGCGTCCAAGGCCCCGGTACAGCGGCTCGTCGATCGCGTCTCGGCGGTCTTCGTGCCCGTGGTGATCGCGATCTCGCTCGCGACCCTGGCCTACTGGCTGGCGGCCGGCGAGAGCACCGCATTCGCCTTCACAGCGGCCGTGGCGGTGCTGGTGATCGCCTGCCCGTGTGCGCTGGGCCTGGCTACGCCGACGGCGCTGATGGTTGGCACCGGCCGCGGCGCGCAGCTCGGAATCCTCATCAAAGGGCCCGAGGTGCTCGAGTCGACCCGCCGGATCGACACGGTCGTGCTGGACAAGACGGGCACGCTGACGACCGGCCGCATGCGTGTCGCCGAGGTCGTCACCGCGCCCGGCGTCGACGAGCACGAGGCGCTGAGGGTGGCCGGGGCGCTCGAAGACGCGAGTGAGCACCCGATCGCTGAAGCGATCGCCGACGCCGCGCGCGAGCGCGTCGGCGAGCTGCCACCCGTCGAGGGATTTCAGTCGCACGCGGGCCTGGGAGTGCAGGGTGTGGTCGATGGCCGTGCGGCGATCGTCGGACGCCCGGCGTTGCTGGAACAGTGGTCGCTGAAGCTCGACGGCACGCTGGCCGATGCACTGGCCACGGCGCAGTCGGCCGGCCGCACAGCCGTGGCGCTGGCCTGGGACGGCGCCCCCCGCGCGGTGATCGCCGTCGCCGATCAGCCGAAGGAGACGGCCGCCGAGTCGGTTGTGAGCCTGCGCCGTCTCGGGCTGCATCCGCGTCTGCTGACGGGCGACAACGAACAGACCGCCCGAGCCGTGGCGAAGTCCGTCGGCATCGACGAGGTCAGTGCCGAAGTGATGCCGGCCGACAAGGCCGCAGCGGTCGCCGGGCTGCGGCAGGCCGGCCGCGTGGTGGCAATGGTCGGCGATGGAGTCAACGACGCGCCGGCGCTGGCCGGCGCCGACCTCGGTATCGCGATCGGCACGGGCGCCGACGTGGCGATCGAGGCATCCGACATCACATTGATGTCGGGCGATCCCCGCGGAGTGGCCACCGCTATCGAGCTATCCCGCGCCACCCTGCGCACGATCAAGCAGAACCTCGGCTGGGCCTTCGGCTACAACGTCGCCGCACTGCCGCTGGCCGCTGCCGGGTTGCTGAACCCGGTGATCGCCGGCGCCGCGATGGCGTTCTCGAGCGTGTCGGTGGTAGCCAACGCGTTGCGACTGCGCCGCTTCCGCTCGCCGTCTGAGGGTTGAGTGCCGGTGGGCGCCGTCCTGCCGGTAAGGTGGCTGCGGTGACCGCGCGAGCGCAAAACCATCCGTTGGGGATCGCGCATCCGCGCAAGGTCAGGCTTCGCCGCAAGCAGATCGACCGCTATCGCGAGGTCGCCGGTGACGCGATCGTCGACGAATGCCGCGAGCTGGCGGCTCGCGTTCGCGGCGCGCGCGTGCTCGAACTCAGCTCGACCGCGACCGGCGGCGGCGTCGCCGAGCTGCTCTCGTCGCTCGTGCCGCTGGGCCGCGATCTCGGCATCGACGTCGAGTGGCGTGTGGTCACCGGCGATCGTGCCTTCTTCGACGTGACGAAGTCGCTTCACAACGGCATGCAAGGCATGGACATCGCGATCACTCCCGCTCAGGCCGACGAGTATCTGGTGCACAACGAGCAGACCGCGTCGCAGATCGGCGATCACTGGGATGTGGTCGTCGTACACGACCCGCAGCCGGCGGCCGTGCGCTCGTTCATTCCCGAGAGCGATGCCGTCTGGGTCTGGCGCTGCCACGTCGACAGTTCGGCTCCGTGCGCCGCGGCCTGGGAGTTCCTGCGTCCTTATGTCGAGAAGCACGACTTCGCCGTCTTCACTCTGCCCGAGTTCATACCGCCGAACATCGGCATCCCGACCGCCACGATGGTGCCGGCGATCGATCCGCTGAACTCGAAGAATCGTGCTCTGCCGATGTACCTGGCGCGCCAGGCCGTGGGCGACCTCGGCGTCAGTTTGGAGCGGCCGCTGATGCTGCAGGTCTCACGCTTCGATCCGTGGAAGGACCCGCATGGAGTGCTCGAAGCCTGGCGCATCGCGCGCTCCGAATTTCCCGACCTCCAGCTGGCACTGGTCGGCGCGATGGCCGCCGACGACCCCGAGGGCTGGCAGATCTACGAGTCGATCGAAGCCGAGATCCGCGACGAGCGCGACGCGTTTCTATTCACCGACCAGATGGGCGTCAACGGTTTCGAGGTGAACGCCTTCCAGCACGTAGCCGACGTCGTCGTGCAGAAGAGCATCCGCGAGGGGTTCGGACTGGTCGTATCGGAGGCGCTGTGGAAGGGCGCCGCGATCGTCGCCGGCCGTGCGGGCGGCATTCCGACGCAGCTGCGCGACGGCGAGTCGGGCCTGCTCGCCGGAGACACCGAGGACTTCGCGGCCCGCGTGGTCGAGTTGCTGCGCCGCCCAGACCTGGCGCGTGAGTACGGCGCGAAAGGAATTGCGGACGTTCGCGAGCGCTTTCTGATGCCGCGCCTGGTGCGCGATCAGCTGAAGATGCTGGCGGAGTTGGTTGGGCGCTGAAGTGCTATCCGAGATCGGCCGCGTGAATCGACTTGATCGGCTCCCGGACGCCTTTGAGTAGCCGGGCGTCGAGTGTGACGAGCGGGCAGTCCAGCAGCTGCGCGAGTGCGACATACTCGGCGTCGTAGGTGCGGCCCCATCCGTAAGCCTTGGCGATCGACCAGGCGGTTCGCCCGAGATCGTCGGGGTCGTGCTTCTCGACCTTGCACGATTCGAGCACATCGAACGCGAGTTCTCCATCGATCTCGCTAATGCGACGCTGGCTGATGGCAAGGCGAATTACTGAACGCGCCTCTGACCACATCAGTGGTGGCGCTACCAGTCTGTGCCTCCCGAAGATCTTGAAGCCGTCAGGGGCATAGCATGCCGCAACGGTTATGTTGGCGTCTAGTACGTAGGTCAACGTTCTCTGCGCGCTTGGTGCAGGAGGTCGACCCAGTTTGGCGCTGGTTCGCCGCTGCGCGAAACGCGCCACGCATCTGGCAGGCGGATCTGACTGATCGACTCTTCGGATAGGGACTCGAGATCGCGCTCGTCGATCATGTGCTGCGTGCCTACCTTGGTGGCGCGCAGCCGCCCGGAGCGAATCCAGCGCCGGATCGTTTCCGGATTCCGGCCGAGCCGGTCGGCGGCCTGGGGAACCGTTACCATGAGTTGGATGATACTACAACTCGTGTAACGGAACTGTTACAAGACTCGCAACAACGAGCCTCGCTCAGCCTTCACCGCCGAAATACTCCGCGTTGATCGCCACGTACTTGCGCCACTCGTCGGGAACCATGTCTTCGGGGGTGATCGCGTCGACGGGGCAGGCCTCTACGCAGGCGTCGCAGTCGATGCAGAAGTCGGCTTCCTCTGCCGTGGGGTGGATGCAGTCGACTGGGCAGACATCTACGCACGAGGTGTCTTTGGTGCCGATGCACGGCTCGTTGATCACATAGGCCATTCCTGACTCCTTTATTTACACACACAGCCTGTAAAAACAGTAAGATTGACATTTAGCCAACTGGCTTGCCACCCATCCAGCCCACTAGTCATTCAGTACGCCGAACAGACCGATGGACCTGCCGATCGCCAACAACACTGAACTTATCCAGCCGACCCGCGCGAAAATCTTCGCGATGCTGGCTGAGCTGCGACGACCGGCACCGACCGACGAGATCGCCGATGAACTCGGGCTGCATCCGAACGGCGTGCGCATCCATCTCGAGCGCATGCAGTCGGCCGGGCTGGTAGAGCGTCGTCGCGAGCGACAGGCGCGTGGCCGGCCGCGCGACATCTGGTCGGTGAGCCCCGGCGCGCTGCCGGGCGGTGACCCGCCGACGGCGTACTCCGACCTTGGGCGCTGGCTAGTCAAGGCGATCACGTCGGCGAAGGTGGGCGTCGAAGAGGTCGAAGAGGCCGGCATGCGGATCGGCCGCGACATGAACCCCGAAGGCGACGACGAGACGGCCGAGCAGCGACTGTTCAACGTCTTCACCGCGCTCGGCTTCCGGCCCGAGCGGGAGTTCGCCGACGACGGCAAGCTGACCTACTGCCTCGGCAACTGCCCGTACCGCGATGTGGTGCGAGAGCGCCAGGCGCTCGTCTGCTCACTGCATCGCGGCATGACGCGCGGTCTGATCGAGACGCTCGGCGAAGACGGCGCGCTGGCCGCATTCGTACCGAAGGATCCCGACGAGGCCGGCTGCCTGATCACCGTCGAAGGACCGATCGCTGAGAGCGTGCCCGCACAAGAGACGGGAGCGGGCGAGGGCGCCGGGGCCGGCGAGGCCGCGGATGGCGGGTAAGCGCGACCAGGCGCTCGTGCCGCTCTCGCACGATCACCACCACGCGCTGGTGATCGCGATGCTCTTGCGCCGCGCCACGGACGAGAACGCGCCGGGCACGCTTCACGCTTTTCTCGACTTCTGGCACTCCGACTGCCGTGAGCACTTCCGCGTCGAAGAGGAAGTGCTGTTCCCGGTGTTCGCCGCCAGTCAGGGCGAGGATCATCCACTCCTGCGCAAGGCGCTGGACGACCACGCCGAGATCCGTGGGCTGGCGGCCCAGCTCGAAGCCGGAGAGCGACCCGGCGGGCAGGTGCTCAACGAGCTCGGCGAAATGCTTTCCGCGCACGTTCGTCTCGAAGAGCGCGAGATCTTTCCGCTGATCGAAGAGCGGCTGCCGGCCGGCGACCTCGCCGTGCTTGGCGAGCGGATCGGCGAGTCGCGCCACCCCAGCGGTGACCGGCCCCATCCACGGGACGGCGATAGAGAGTGAGTTCCTCGCCGACCGAGCCGGACGGGCCGACCGAGCCCGGAGGCGGGCCCGCGCCAGGATCCTGCCGCACGCGCCGCCGCGCCCGTCCGCTGACACCCGGAGGCCAGCGGCCGGCCGACCTGCTTGCGGCGTTCTTCGTGTCCGGGATCGCCTTCCTGCTGGCCGGCGGCGCCGTCGCTGCGTTGACCGCGGCCGGCGCGCTCGAGTGGTGGGGGCGCTGGCTGGCGTTGCACTTCCTGCTGCTCGGTGGGGTTTCGCAGCTCGTGCTCGGGGCGGCGCAGTTCTTCAGCACGGCGTACCTCGCGACCGACCCGCCCGCCAGGCCGATGGTGCGGGCGCAGCTGGCGGTCTGGGCAGCGGGCACGCTGCTGGTGGCGGTCAGCGTTCCGGCCGGAGCGCCGCTGGCGGCCGACCTGGGTGTCGCGCTGATCGTCGTGGGCCTGACTCTGTTCTGGGTTTCACTGCGGCGGCTCGAGCGCCGCTCGCTGCAGACCGCACGCTGGGCGATCCGCTGGTACTACGCGTGCGCGGCGTTTCTCGTGGTCGGGGCGCTGATCGGAATGCTGCTCGCCCGGCACACCGCATGGTCGCACGGCAGCCTGCTCGGCGCGCATCTCGCGCTCAACCTCGCCGGCTGGTTGGGTACGGCGATCGTCGGCACGCTGCACACGTTCTACCCGTCGTTGACGCACAGCCGCCTGGCCTACGAACGGCTGCAAGGGCCGGCGTTCGTGGCGTGGTGCGCGGGCGTGACGGTGCTTGCCGCGGGTTCGGCCTTCGACGTGGCCGCGCTCGTTGCCGCGGGATGGATGGCGCTCACGGCTGGGGCGCTGTTGCTGGCGGTCAACATCGAAGCGAGCGCTCGCGCGGCCGACGGACCGCTCGGCCTGCCGGCGAGGCTGGTCGGCGCGGCGCAGCTGTTTCTCGTCGCCGGGCTAGCGCTCGCGCTGACGATGCTGGTGGCCGAAGGTGCGACTGCCACGCCGGCCGGCGATTGGCGCGCGGCGCTGGCGACCTTGCTGATTGGCGGCTGGATCGGTATGACGGTGGCCGGTTCGCTGCTGCACCTGCTGACCGTGCTGTACCGCGTTCGCAACCTCGGCGCGCGCATGCCCCGGCCGCGCCCCCGGCTCGACATCGCGCTCGCGGCTGCGCTCTCTTTTTCGATCGCCGCGCTCGCGCTCTCGTACGCGCCCGGTTTCGACGAACTACGCGATCTGGCGCGCGCGGCCGCGCTGATCTGCGCCGCCCCGGTCGTCTGGAGAATCCTTGCTCTGGCGGCCGCCGCCGCCTCAGGGTTCGCGCCCGCGCGCAAAGGCGTAGCTTCGAAATTGCCGGTGGGTACACCGTGAGCCCGGCAGCGCCGCAGAGCCGCCCGCGTGCCAGATCACACACTTTTCGCTATTGAACCTTTACACGAAATGGTGTTAAATACATCCATGGACCAACTTCGAGCGCTCGATTCGCTGTTCCTAAACGCCGAGACCCCCGAGGTTCAGTCCAACATCGGCGGGATCAGCATTCACGAAGGCCCTGCCCCTGGCTACGACGAGCTGGCGGCCCACATCGAGTCGAAGTTCGAGCTGGTGCCGCGTTACCGCCAGCGCCTGCACTTCGCTCCACTGAGAATGGCCAGTCCGGTCTGGGTCGACGATCCCGCCTTTGACATCCGTAACCACCTGCACCGCAAGAGCTTGCCTGGCGCGGGCGGCCTAGACGAGCTGCGGGAGGTCTTCGCCGAGATCGTCGCCTGTCACCTAGACCGCGAGCGGCCGCTCTGGCGCATCTACGTGTTCGAGGACCTTCCTGACGGGCAGTGGGCGCTCGGCTGGGTCGTACACCACACGCTCGTCGACGGCATCGCGGCGACCGACATCCTCTCGCTGCTGCTCGACTTCGAGCAGTCGCCATCACAGCAGCCCGCCAGTGAGTGGCAGCCGGCGCCACCGCCGCGCCGCAGGGACATGCTCGCCAGCGCCCTGGCGCCAGCCGGCGGAGCCAATCCCCTGCGCGACATCGGCCGAGTGTTCGCATCGCCGCGCAAGGCGGCGAAGCTAGGCAGCGATTCGATGCGTAGCTTCATGCCGATCGGCAGGTCGCTGATCGCCCGTCACGACTCGCCTCTGAACGGTCCGATCGGCCCGCGCCGGCGCTGGGTCAACGCCTCGGCCGACCTCGCCGAGATCAAGGCGATCGGCAGATCGCTTGGCGGCACGGTCAACGACGTCGTGCTCGCGGCCGTCACCGGCGGCATCCGTGACCTGCTGATCGCCCGCGGCGAGCGACTCGACGGCTTCGACGCGCGCTCGATGGTGCCGGTCTCGATCCGCACGGTCGACGAACAGGGTCGTCACGACAACCGTGTCTCGGCGATGTTCGTTGAGCTTCCGGTCGACCTGGACGATCCCTTGGCGCGGCTAGAAAACGTGCGCGAGCAGATGGAGCGCCTCAAGCAGGAGCGCGGTCAGAAGCTTGGCGAGGTGCTCTTCGAACTCGCCGATTACGTCCCGACGGCGTTGTTCTCGATTGGCGAGAAACTCGCCTGGCGTGTGGCTGACACGCAGCGCCTGATGAACACCATCACCACCAACGTGCCGGGCCCGCAGGTGCCGCTCTACTGCCTGGGCCGTCGCATGCTCGAGCTCTACCCCTACGTGATGCTGGCGAAGAACATCCGCGTCGCCACCGCGATCATCTCTTACGACGGCGGCGTCTACTTCGGCGTCACCGCCGATTACGACGCCGTGCCCGACGTTTCAGTAGTCGGCGACGGCATCGTCGCGGCGATCGATGAATTGTCGGTACGCGCCGCGGCCGGTCCGCCCAAAGGCCGACGGCGCGCGGCGCTAACTTGAACCAGTGGCAGGCAAGCAGGACGAATTGACCCGGGCGCTCGGCTCGGCACCGCCGGCACCGTTGAAGAAACTCAAGGCCGCCGACGCCAAGCATCTCGCGAGCCTGATCGACGATGCACTCGCGCGGCACCACGCCGCCGTCGAAGAGGCCGAGGCCAGTCTGCTGCAGCACGTGCCACGTCCGCTTCGCCCGGCCGTTCGCTCGTTCCTGAAGGGCGGCAAATAGATGAGCGAGGCGCTGGAGGTACGGGCGGAGATCGCGAAGATCGCTCGCCTGCTCGGCACCGAGGCCGATCAGCTCGGCTACCTCGAGGACGTCAAGACCGAAGGCCTGATCAAGTTTCGCGACCAGCTCGTCGAGCTGTTCTTCGGCGGCGAGATCGGCGGCCTGCAGCGCTTCGTCGGACCGAGCAAGATCCTGCCCTCCTCGCTGATCGCCTCGGTCACGCAGGAGGCCGTCGGCCCTGTGCTGACCGCGCGCATCGCCGGCCTCGTCGACCCATCGCAGGCGATCGCCGTCGTTGGCCGGCTGCCTACCGAGTTCCTTGCCGACGTCGCCGTAGAGATCGACCCGCGTCGCGTGCCGGGCATCATCGGCGGCCTCTCCGACCAGGTCGTCAACGACATCGCCGAGATCCTCGTCAAGCGCAAGGAGTACGTCGCGATGGGTCGCTTCGTCGCCTATGTGAGCGGCGAGCAGCTCGCGGCCACGTTCGACATGGCGACCGACGCCGACCTGTTGCAGACGGCCTTCGTGCTCGAAGACAAGGACCATCTCAGCGTCGCCGTCGGCCTGCTGCCCGATAAGCGGCTGCGTGGCATCATGCGCGCGGCGGGCAAGAACGGCCTCTGGGCCGAGGCGATCGACCTCGTATTGCATCTCGACGACGAGCAGTACGCGCGCGTGATCGACATCGTCGCCGCCGAGAGCGACGAAATCCTCGACGCGTTGATTCAAACCGCGCACCAGCAGCAGCTCTGGTCGCTGGTCGTGCCGATCGCCTCTGACATGGAACGGCCGGAGAATGTCATGGCGGCACTGAATCGTGCCGACAACGGCGTCGTCAAGGGCTGTTTCGACGCCGTCGTCGAGTACGCCCTGTGGGACGAGCTCTACGCATTGCTCGAGAAGCTTTCGCCCGACCAGCGCTCGGTCTTCCGCAAGCGTGCCGGCGCGATGAAGCTGCTCTCGAAGCTCGAACCGGTCAAAGAGCTGCTCGGCTGACCGCGAATCTGGCCGCCGGGCCGGACGATTGGCCGAAAGTCGCTGTGCCCACTTAGTTTTCGCTTAAGTCGGCGTCGAGCCCCGGCCGATTAATGCACTGGGACTAACGGACTGGGACGCGCCGGCGGGCGCGATAAACGCAGGGATGACACGTACTGAATACGATCAGATCGGCCGGCGCCTGGCCATTCGATACATCGCGTGCCTCACGGCCACGGTGGTGCTGCTCGTCGCCCAGACGCTGATCTCCGGACTCGTCTCGGGCGAGACGTTCAAGATCAACACGATCATCACGGCGATCCTGGCGCCGCCGTTCATCTTGTTTGCCTACTCGGTGCTTGCGCGCGGCTTCCGCTTCTGTCGCGACGCCGCGCTTGAGGGCGATCTCGAGCAGCGCAGCAGGGCGATCGAGATCGCGCTTGCCTCGCCGGGCCGATCCACCAAGGCCTTCCTCGCCGTATGGGTCGTCGGCATGCCGGTCGGGCTGGCTCTCACGCACGTCTTCGGCGAGCTGTCGCGCTCGGACCTCGTCGGGTACCTGCTGACCTTCGCCGGTGTGATCGTCGTTACCGGGTTCCCGGTTTACGCCGTCGTCGAGAAGGAGATGCGCGTCGTGCTGCGAGACCTCTTCGAACGCGTGGGCGGCGATCTCGACATCGGCTCGCTGGCGATCAAGCGATTCGGCATTCCGACGCGCGTCGGTCTGGCGATGGGATCGCTCGTCGTCTCGTCGCTGATCTACCTGATGAGTCGCGACATCGCGTCCGAGCTCGGGGTGGCGGTTTCAGACCGTGACGATGCCTTTGGGATCCTCGTCGAGGTTCCGGTGCTGTGGGCGCTGACGACATTCGTCGGCTGGGCCGTGACGACCAGCCTGCGCGGTTCGATCGACGAGCTTGCCGGTGGGGTGCGATTGGCCGCCGAAGGCGACCTGACCCACCGCACGGCGGTCACGACGACCGACGACCTTGGCCGGTTGATGGTGCGGCTCGACGTCATGTTGCGGCGCCAGGCTGAGTTGATTCGCGCCGCTACGGCCGTGGCGGCCGAGCTCAGCGCCAGCGCCGGGGCCGTTGCCGATGGCAGCGAGCAGTCGACCCAGGGGGTGAGCCAGATCGCCCACGCGATGCAGGACGTGGTCACCGGCGCACAGAGTCAGTTCGAGCAGGTCGAGGCAGCACGTCGCGCCTCGGCGGCGCTTGCCGCCGCGATCGAGCAGGCGACCGGTGCCACGGCTCGGGCAACCGACCTGTCGGCCGACGCTTACGAGCTGGCCGGGCGCGGCGCGGGCTCCGCGCGGCAGGCAGGCGAGGCGATCGAGGGCATGAAGTACACGATCGACCAGGCGAATGCCGCCGTCGACCGGCTTGGCGGCGACACGAAGGACATCGGGACGATCGTCGAGACGATCGTGCTGATCGCCGACCAGACGAACTTGCTGGCCCTCAACGCCGCGATCGAAGCCGCTCGCGCCGGCGAGGCCGGCCGAGGCTTCGCGGTAGTCGCCGAGGAAGTGCGAAAGCTCGCTTCCGAGTCAAACGACGCGGCCGCGCGGATCGCCGAACTGATCGATCAGGTGGCCGCCACGATCGAGTCGACGATCGCGGCCGTCAACCGGGGAGGCGAGGAGGTCGCGCGTGGCGTGACCGTGGTCAGCGAGGCCGGCGGCAGATTCGGCGAGATCGCCGACGCGCTGACGCAGATCGGCGACCACGTAGCGGAGCTCGACCACCGCGTCGGACAGGTCGCCGGCGCGACCTCGGAGGTATCGGACGCCGTCGAAGGAATCGTGCGGGTCACCGAATCGATGGCGGCGCTCGCCGAGCAGACTTCCGCCAACACCGAAGAGTCTTCGGCCGCGTCGGAGGAGATCACCAGCTCCGCCGACTCGCTGCGGGCGATGTCGAAGTCGCTCGAAAACCAGATCTCTAGTTTCGAGGTGGGAGCGTGAGCGACGTGACCATCCGCCCCGACGCCCGCCGCCGGCTGGCGATCCTCTACGTCGGAGCGCTGATCGCGACCGTGCTGGTGTCGATCGGGCGTGGCTTCGGCGAGAGCTGGGCCAGCGATCGCTGGGTGAGCTCTAACACGATGGCGGCGCTGATCGTCGGGCCGCCCCTGATCTACATGGCCTACCGGATCGTGAGCCGCGGCTTTCAGGCTTGCCTCGACGCGACGACGTCGAGCGACGACTCGGTCAGACAGGCCGCGATCGAGCGCGGACTCGGGCTACCCGGCAAGGCCACGAAGGCGTACCTGCTCGCGTGGGCGATCGGACAGCCGGCCGGACTCGCGATCAGCCTGCTGATGGTCACGCCGTCGCGCGCCGAGCTGGTCACCTACGTAACCGACTTCCTTGGCCTGATTCCCGTGGCCGGCTTCCCCGTGTACGCGATCGTCGAGTCGCAGATGCGGCCGGTGCTGCGAGCGCTCTACGCCGGAGCAGGCGATGGCGTGGCGGCTCAGGCGCGCCGCGCGAGCTTCGGCATTCCGCTGCGCGTCGGGCTGGCGATGGGGTCGCTGGTGGTCGCGATCCTGATGTTCCTCGACGCCAAGTCGATCTGCGAGGCCTTCGGCGCCGACACCGGAAACGTCGACACAGGCTCCTACCTGCTGGTTCAGCTTCCCGTCTTCGCGCTGATCACGCTGATGGTCGGCGCGTCGGTCACGGTAAGCCTGCGGGGCTCGATCTCCGAGGTCGAGGGCACTCTTGGCGCCGCGGCCGAGGGCGACCTGCGCCGCCGCGCGGCGGTCACGACGACCGACGAACTCGGCGCTCTGATGGCCGACGTCGATCGCATGCTCAGCGCTCAGGCAAAGCTGATTCGCTCGTCGGTTGAGATTGCCGCTGACGTGAGCCTCAGCGCGACGGCCGTGGCCGATGGCAGCGAGCAGTCGTCCCAGGGCGTCGCCGAGATTGCGCACGCGATGCAGGACGTGGTCACCGGCGCCCAGACGCAGTTCGAACAGATCGGAGCGGCGCGCGCGGCGACTGACGTGCTCGGCCGGACGATCGATGAGGCCGGCGATGTCGCGTCTCAAGCGAAGTCCGTGGCCGCCGGGGCTCATGAGCTCGCCGATGAAGGTGCACGCTCGGCAGGCCAGGCCAGCGAGGCGATGCGGCAGATGCAGACTTCGATCGCGGAGGCGACGGCGGCCGTGGACCGGCTCGGTGGCGACACCGCCGACATCGGAACAATTGTCGATTCGATCGTCGCGATCGCCGGCCAGACGAACATGCTCGCGCTCAACGCCGCGATCGAGGCGGCACGGGCCGGCGACGCCGGGCGTGGCTTCGGCGTGGTGGCCGAGGAGGTTCGCACGCTTGCCAGCGAGTCGAACGACGCCGCGGCCCGGATCGCCGATCTGATCCGCGACATCCGTCATACGGTGGCTGCGACGGTCGAGGCCGTGAACCAGGGCAACGCCGAGGTTCAGCGCGGCGTTGGGGTCGTCGACACCGCCGGCTCGACGTTCGGCGAGATCGCCGTGGCCATCGAACAGATCGACGACAGTGTTGGCGAGGTCAACGAACGGACCGGCGAAGTGGCGATGGCGACCACGGCCGTGGCCGACGCCGTTGCCGAGATCCTTGCCGTCACCGAGTCTGTCGCCGCGCTCGCGGAACAGACCTCGGCCAACACCGAAGAGGCGTCGGCGTCGAGCGAGGAGATCACCAGTTCGGCCGACACGCTGCGCGAAACCGCGCACGAACTCGAGCGGCAGATCGCGGCGTTCAAGGTCTAGCGGCGCCACCTGCGCGCGGTGCCACGCTTGCACGGCCTGGCTGCGGTGGGCTTGCGACTGCGCGATCGCAGTACGAATCGTTCGTTCTGTATAGAGGAATGCCCGCTTGCCGTGCAGAACTACTCGGCGATGGAACAGCGCCAAGACCAGTTGGCCCGCCGCCGGCTGGTGATCATCAACATGCTCAACGGCGCGGTCGCGATGGCCCTGCTGCAGGCACAGGTAGTCGTCAGCGATCTCGCCTCGCGCGAAGTCGTGCTGACGAACATCGGCGTCAGCCTCGCCGCCTCCGTGCCGTTCGCGCTCGTGGTCTCGCGTACTCAGCTCGGCGTGTTCACACGCTGCCAGCTTGCCGCTCGCAGCGACGACCAGGACGTTCGCGAGACTGCGATCAAGGAGGCGCTGTCGCTGCCGGCTCGCTCGACTACCGCCTACCTGATGGCCTGGGTCGCCGGCATGCCGATCGGCATGCTGCTGACAGACCTGATCACGCCGATGTCGACCTCTGACTATGTCGCCTACTGGACTGCCTTTGCGGGTCTGATCCCAGTCACGGGCTTTCCCGTCTACGCGGTGATCGAGCATCACACCCGCGGCCTGCTGCACGACCTCTTCGCCGGCCTCGATCAGCGCCACGTCGAGCAGGCCGTCGGCCGGCGCACGTTTGGCATCCCCGCTCGCGTCGGCTTTGCGATCGGCTCGCTGGTGATCTCGGTCGTCGCGTTTCTGTCGGCGCCGGCGATCGGCGCCGCGATCGACGACTCGATCAGCGACGGCCTGCCGCTGACGACGCTGGCGCTGGAGCTGCCGGTTCTGGCGGGCATCACGTTGATGGTCGGTCTGGCGGTGGCGACGAGCCTGCGCGGTTCGGTCGCGGCGGTCGTCACGGAGGTGCGATCGGCGGCCGGCGGCGATCTCTCGCGCCGCGTCGCCGTGACCACGACAGACGAGCTTGGCGCGCTGATGATGGACGTCAACCGGATGCTCGGCGGCCAGGCCGGGCTGATCCGCGCGACCGGCGAAGTCGCCCACGAAGTCAGTCTCGGCGCCGGCGCCGTGGCCGAAGGGGCCGAGCAGTCGGCGCTGGGCATCGGCGAGATCGCCAACGCGATGCAGGACGTAGTCCAGGGCGCCACCGTTCAGTTCGAGCAGGTCGCCACCGCGCGCCGCGCGGCCGAGGGCCTTGGCACGGCGATCGAGCAGGCCACCACGGCCACCGCCAAGGCCACCGAGATCTCCGCCGGGGCACGCACCCTCGCCGGAGAAGGCTCTGAGTCGGCGGTGCAGGCGCGCGCGGCCATGGAGCAGATGCAGATGACGATCGAAGAGGCGACCGAGGCCGTCTCGCGGCTCGGCGAGGACACGGCCAACATCGGAACGATCGTCGAGACGATCGCCACGATCGCCGACCAGACCAACCTGCTGGCGCTAAACGCGGCGATCGAGGCCGCGCGTGCCGGCGAGAGCGGTCGTGGCTTCGCGGTCGTCGCAGAAGAAGTGCGGGCGCTCGCCTCGGAGTCGACCGAGGCCGCCGCGCAGATCGGTGAGCTGATCCAGCACATCCGCCGGACCGTCGACCAGACCGTCGACGCCGTGCACCGCGGCAGCAGCGTGGTCGCGCGCGGCGTCAGCGTGGTCGACGCAGCGGGCGAGAAGTTCAACGACATCGCCGGCTCGCTGGTGACGATCGATGGCCACGTGCACGAGGTCGACGCGCGTACCGCCGAAGTCGTCGCAGCGACAAACGCCGTCTCCGACGCCGTCGAAGAGATCCTCGCCGTCACCGAGTCGGTCGCCGCGCTCGCCGAGCAGACCTCCGCCAACACCGAAGAGGCGTCGGCGTCGAGCGAGGAGATCACCAGCTCGGCCGACACCTTGCTGGGCGCGGCGCGCGACCTCGAACGCCGGATCGCCGTCTTCAAGATCTGACCGGCCGCCGGGCCCGGCGGCCGCGCAACGTGCGGGCCGGCGGCACCGGGCGCGCGATCGGCGTATCGTGGCGGTGTTGTCCCTGAGCCGCGACATCGAGATCGATGCCGCCGGAGTGCGGCTAGGAGGCGCGCTTGTCGTTCCGGCCGACGCCTCGGGCGTGGTGCTGTTCGCACACGGCAGCGGCAGCAGCCGTTACAGCCCGCGCAACAGGATGGTCTCGGAGCGGTTGAACGAGGGCGGGCTCGCGACCCTGCTGTTCGATCTGCTCGACGATCGTGAGGCACGCGACCGCCGCAACGTCTTCGACATCGGACTGCTGGCCGAGCGCCTGCTGCGCGCCCGCAACTGGTTGCGCACCGAGCCTGGGGCCGGAGATCTGCCGGTCGGGCTGTTCGGCGCCAGCACCGGCGCGGCCGCCGCGCTGGTGGCCGCGGCCACGCTCGAAGCCGAGATCGAGGCGGTCGTCTCGCGCGGCGGCCGGCCCGATCTGGCAGGTAGAAGCCTGGCTCGCGTGTCGGCGCCGACTCTGCTGATCGTCGGCGGTGAAGACCACGAGGTGGTTGCGCTCAACCAGCAGGCGATGCGCCAGATGCACTGCCACGTCGAGCTCTCGATCGTTCCCGGCGCCGGTCACCTGTTCGAGAACCCCGGCGAGCTCGAAGAGGTCGCCGACGAAGCGTTCAACTGGTTCCACGGCCACCTAGCGAGGGATCCGATCCATGAGTCGGCTTGATCCGCAGGCGGTTGCGCAGGAACTCGAACGCGTAGCTCATCCGCTGCACGGCCGCGACGATCTGGACCCGTTGATCGACCGCGTGGCCGGTGCGCGGGTCGTGATGCTGGGCGAAGCCACGCACGGCACGGCCGAGTTCTACGACTGGCGCCGCCGCATCACGCAGCGGTTGATCGACGAGCACGGGTTCGGTTTCGTAGCCGTCGAGGGGGACTGGCCCGACGCGGCGATGATCGACGAATGGCTGCGTGGCGACGGCCGCTCGGCCGCCGAGCCGGCGCACGAACTGCTGGGCAGGCTCGATCGCTGGCCGACGTGGATGTGGGCCAACGAGCAGGTAGCGGCGTTGATCGACTGGATCGCCGACCGCAACGCCGGTCGCGATCTCTCCGGGAAGGTCCGCTTCCACGGTCTCGACGTCTACTCGCTGTTCAAGTCGATCTCGGCGGTGCTGCGCTACCTCGAGGGTGTCGACCCGAAGCTCGCCGTGGAGGCATCAGAGCGCTACGCCTGCTTCGAGAGCCACCGACCCGACGAGGTCGAATACGCCCGTTCGGCGTTGCGAATGCCACCCGGCTGCGAGCGTGAAGCCGTCGAGATGCTCGCCGAGCTGGAGGGGCTGCAACCGGCGGCGGGCGACGGAGTGCAGCTGTTCGACGCGCGCCAGAACGCGATGGTCGTACGCAACGCCGACCGCTACTACCGCACGATGCTGCGTGGCGACGAGCGCTCCTGGAACGTGCGCGACTCGCACATGCTCGACACGCTCGACCAGCTGCTGACCAGCGGTGCCAGCATCGATGGCGTCGGTCCGCGACGCGGGATCGTCTGGGCGCACAACACACACATCGGCGACTATCGCGCCACCGACATGGCGGCCGACGGCTACGTCAACCTCGGCGGCCTGGCGCGCGAGCGTTGGGGCGAGACAGCGGTGGCATTGGTCGGTTTCGGCACCCACTCCGGCAGCGTGATCGCATCGCCGGCATGGGATGGGCCGGTCCTGTCGATGGAGGTACCGGCCGCGCGCCCCGGCAGCTACGAGGACATCCTTCACGACTGCGGGCCCAGCGGTCGCGGTAGCGACTTCACGATCGTCTTCGACGAGCGCTCGGCGGCGGGCGCGCTGTCGATGCCCGCGGGGCATCGCGCGATCGGCGTCGTCTACGACCCGCGGCACGAGGGGCGCTCGAACTACGTGCCGACCTCGCTCTCGCGCCGCTACGACGCGTTCGTCTTCGTCGACCGCACGTCCGCGCTCGATCCGCTCCCGGTCACGTTCGATCCGAACGAGATCCCGGAGACCTGGCCCTCCGGCGCCTGAGTCGAGCGATCCCGCGCGGGCGGGCGCGACGAGGATCGGCGCCCGGTCACCGGTTGGTCACGACCTCCGACGTGCTCGCACTCTAGTTTCTGCGGCAATGTTCGACTTTCGTCAGACGAAGATCGTGGCCACGCTCGGACCGGCCACCGACCTGCCGGGCCAGATCGAGATGCTGCTCTCGGCCGGGCTCGACTGCGTGCGCATCAACTGCTCGTACGGCGGCGCCGAGGACTGGCAGCGCCGCGTCGAGGATCTGCGTGCCACCGAACGCCACCGGCAGCGCCCGGTACCGGTGATCTTCGACCTGCAAGGTCTGAAGATGCGACTTGCCCCCGGCACCGCCGAGATGTCTCTCGTCGCCGGCACCCAGGTGCGCTTCTACGGCGCCGGATCCGCGCCGCCGGCGGGCGAGGGTCATGTCCTACAGGTAGACCGTCCCGGCTTCGCGGAGCTGGTCGGCGATGGCTGCGAGCTGGTGATCGGCGATGGTACGCCCCGGCTGGCGGCGCTCGCCCGCGACGGCGAGGCGGTGATCGCATCGGTCACGTCACCTGGCACGCTCGGTCCGGGCAAGGGGGTGACCGTTACGAACGTTCAGGCCGAGGGCGCGTCGTTTACCGAGAAAGACGAGCGCGATCTGCTCGACGCCGTGCGGCTTGGCGCCGAGTTCGTCGCCATCTCCTACGTGCGCTCGGCCGCCGACATCGAGCCGGTGAGGCGCCGGCTCGCCGAGGCCGGTTCGCGTGCACGGGTGATCGCGAAGATCGAACAGCGGCAGGCCTACGACAACCTCGACGAGATCATCGCCGCCGCCGACGGAGTGATGGTCGCGCGTGGCGATCTCGGCGTGGCCGTCGGCCACGAGCAGGTGCCGCTGATGCAGAAGGACATCATCCGCCGTGCCACCCAGGCCGGCAAGCTGGTGATCACCGCCACGCAGATGCTCGAATCGATGATCTCCTCGCCGGTGCCGACACGAGCCGAGGCCGCCGACGTCGCCAACGCGGTGATCGACGGCACATCCGCGGTGATGCTCTCGGCCGAGACGAGCACCGGGGCATACCCGGTCGAGGCCGTCACGAAGATGGGCGCGATCGCCGGGGCGGCCGAGAGCGAGGAGATTCGCGGCGCCCACGACGAGGGGCGCGAGGCAGCAGACGCGGCGGTCATGCATGCCGCCCTCTACCTCAGTCACGCAACCGGCGCCCGTGCTCTGATCGTGCCGACGACGACGGGCAGCGCTGCGCGGGCCGTGGCCAAGTACCGCCCGCGGAAGCCGATTGTCGCGATCGCCGACGACGCCTTCGTCGCCGCGCAGCTCAACGCGGAGTGGGGAGTGTTCGCCGCGGCCTACGAGGACCAGGGTGTCGAAGACCGCACCAAGTCCGTCTTGCTGCAGGCCAAGGAGATCGCCGAACTCGAGAGCGGCGATCAGGTCGTTGTGACCGCAGGCCCGCTGGCCGGCCGGCCTGGCGCCACCAATGTGATCGCGCTGCGCGAGGTGCCCTGAAGCTCGAACGGACCGTCGACCGCTTGAACGGCGTAGATTTTCGGATGTGGCGCCGGGCGCCGCAACCGTCAGGAGCCCAGTGGCGACGTCACCCGAAACTCCGATTCTCGCTGGCCGCCGCGAAGCCGGCCGCCGGCTCGCTGAACGGCTCGCCGCGATTGCTCCACCGTCGCCGGTGGTGGTAGCGATGCCGCGCGGTGGCGTGCCGGTGGCGGCGGCGATCGCCGAGACACTGGGCGCGCCGCTCGACATAGCCGTTGTGCGCAAGATCGGCGCTCCGCACCAGCCCGAGCTTGCGATCGGCGCGATCGGCGAGGACGGCGCGCTGGTGCTCGACGGCGAGGCCGCGCGTGTTCTGCGCCTCTCGGAGGAATCGATCGCGCGCGTGCGCGAAACCGAGGGGCGCGAACTCGAAAGGCGGGTCGCGCTCTACCGCGAAGCGTGCCCGCGCCTGCCGCTTGTCGGCCGCGACGTGATCCTCGTCGACGACGGCCTTGCGACCGGCGCGACGGCCGCCGCCGCGGCCCGTTCGCTGCGCGCGCGGGGCGCGTCGCGCATCGTTCTGGCCGTTCCCGTGTGTCCGGCGGAGAGCCTTAGGCTGCCGCCCGATCCCGCGATCGACCAGCTCGTCGCGCTGATCGCGCCGCGTCACATGCACGCCGTCGGGTACTGGTACCGGGACTTTCCGCAGGTCTCCGATTCGGAAGTGCTTGCCGACCTGCGCCGCCTTCGGGCGCGCGATGGGGAATCTGCCGCCGCGGGCGGTCACGACGCTCACTAGGCGTTACTTGTAACCGGCGGTAAGTGCCGTAGAAAACACGGACCATGCGGCCGCCGGCCGCTGCTTCAATCGAAGGTGCCGTGCTTTATGCACACTCCAAACCGGCGCCGCCGGAGGCGGCCGATTTACGATGTTGAGCGTCAGCAGACTGCTTGGCGGCAAGGTCGAACCAGGGGATGCCCTGCGTTACGGGCGCTCGACGGCGTCGAGCCCGGCGCACCTGCTGCATTTCTCCAAAGACAAGAAGCCGGTCGTCGTCTGGAACGTGACGCAGCGCTGCAACCTGCACTGCGCCCACTGTTACGCCGACTCCCACGACCGCGAGTACGAGGGCGAGCTAAATCACGAAGAAGGCCTACGCCTGATCGACCAGCTCGCCGACTTCGGTGTGCCGACGATTCTCTTCAGCGGCGGCGAGCCGTTGTCGCGACCCGATCTCTTCGAACTTGCCGCGGCCGCTCGCGACGCGGGCCTGCGCTCGGTGCTCTCGACCAACGGCACGCTGATCGACGACGAGACGGCCGCGCAGATCGCTGCCGCCGGCTTCTCTTACGTAGGCATCAGCTTCGACGCAATCGGCCAGCTGCACGACAAGCTGCGCGGCAAGAAGGGCGCCTTCCAGGGCGCGCTCGACGGCATCCGCGCCTGCAAGGCCGCGGGGCTGCGCACTGGCGTTCGCTTCACGTTGCACGGGCTCAACCGGCCGCAGCTGCCGCAGATCTTCGAGCTGGCCGAAACCGAAGACGTCGACCGCCTGTGCGTGTACCACCTTGCCTACGCCGGTCGCGGCGAGAAGATTTCGCACTTCGATCTCCAGCCTCACGAGACCGCCGAGGCCGTCGAACAGATCTTCGACCTCGTCGAAGAGATGCAGTCGCGCGGGCACGAGCTCGAGGTGTTGACGGTCGACAACCCCGTCGACCACGTCGCTCTGCTCAAGCGGGTGCGCGCCACCCAGCCCGAGCGCGCGGACGACGTCGAGCAGCTGCTCACCTGGAACGGCGGCAACCAGTCGGGAATCGCGATCGGCTGCGTCAGCCCGACCGGGCTTGTCCACCCCGACCAGTTCAGCTGGGACGTGGTCGTCGGCGACGTGCGCAAGAACACCTTTGCCGAAATCTGGAGCAACGACAACCCACTGCTGGCGCCGTACCGAGTGCGGCCCCGCGCAGTGAAGGGTCGCTGCTCCGAGTGTCGCTGGTACGACATGTGCAACGGCGGTCTGCGTGTTCGCGCCGTCAGCGCGACCGACGACTTCGAGGCGCCCGACCCCGCCTGTTACCTGACCGACGACGAGGTCGCGCTGAGATGAGCGCGCCGCCGCGTGGCGATCGGCTCTCGCAGGGAGCGCGCTCGATGCGCACCGATCGCGACGGTTGGTTGCAGCGGCTCGACTTCGACAAGGCGCCGTTCACGATTGCCTGGGAGGTCACCCGTGCCTGTGCCTACGCCTGCGATCACTGCCGTGCCGATGCCCAGCCCAAGCGCGATCCGGACGAGCTGACCACCGCCGAGGGGCTAAAGCTGGTCGACCAGCTCGCCGGCTTTGGCAATCAGCCGATCCTTGTGTTGACCGGTGGCGATCCGCTGATGCGCCGCGACCTCTTCGAACTGGCCGCCCACGCCGACGCGGCCGGCCTGCGTGTTTCGCTGACGCCGACCGCCACGGCGCTGGCCACGCGCGAGCGCATGCGCCAGGCGCTCGAGGCCGGAGTGCGCCGGGTTGCCTTCAGCGTCGACGCCGCCGACGCCGCCACTCACGACTCGTTCCGCGGCTTCGCCGGCTCGTTCGAACGCACGATGAACGGACTGCGCGCGGCCAGCGCCGAAGGCCTGCCCGTGCAGGTCAACACCACCGTCTACGCCGACAACGCTGGTCATCTCGAGCGCATGGTGCCGATGCTGATCGAGCACGGCGTCGTGCAGTGGTCGGTTTTCTTCCTGGTGCCGACGGGACGCGGCGGGCGCCTGCCGATGCTCGACGCCGAGGGACACGAGCGCGCCCTGACCTGGCTCTACGAGCTCACGCAGACCGCGCCGTTCGATGTCAAGGCCACCGCCGCGCCGCAGTACCGCCGCATCGCAATCGAGCGCGCCCGCGCGAAGGCCGAGGCCGGTGACGCCGCCACCGGACGGGTGGCCGGCGCGGGCTACCGCTACGAGGACGGCCTCGACCGCCCCGTCAAGGGCGTCAACGACGGCCGTGGCTTCATGTTCGTCTCGCACACAGGCGACGTCACGCCTTCCGGCTTCCTGCCGATCGTCGCCGGCAACGTGCGTGAGCGCGACCCCGTCGAGATCTATCGGGACGCGAAGCTCTTTCGCGAGCTGCGCGATCCGGAACTGCTGAAGGGCAAGTGCGGACGCTGCCGTTACAAGATTGTCTGCGGCGGCAGCCGCGCGCGTGCCTACGGCGTCACGGGCGACTACCTGGCCGAGGATCCCAGCTGCGCCTACCAGCCCGGCGCCGAGCCGTCGAGCAAGGATCAGGTGGCGGCGTGAACCGTCTGACAGAGAACCGACGCCGCGCTCAACTCGCTCTCGCCACGTCGGCGTACGGTCGCTTCCACATCTTCCGGGGTGTGTTCACGTGAGTCGTAAACGATCACGATCGACTCGTCGCCGTCCGTCAGGAAGTTGCTCGCGCCGAACTCCGTGTACCGGGTCGCGCCGATGCCGATCACCGCTCGCGCGGGGTTTCCAGCGTCGCGCAGGCACGCACCGAGGTCTTCGAGAGGGGTGAGCGGGGAGTCCTCCTGGCCGTTGAGCCGCTCGACCATCCAGTCGAGCAGCCGGCGCCCGCAGTACGAGTAGCCAGCCATCGGGCTGTCGAGTCCGTAGGCGTGCGTCTCGCCTCCCCGTCGTAGAAAGCTCGCGATCCGCAGGTTCGCGACTCCGCCATCCGGCTCGATGTCGGCGACCGGCAACAGCTCGCTAGCGAGGCCCTTCGAGTCCGGTCCCCAGTTCTTCTTCTCGCTTATCTTCCTGGCTCCGGGCCGGCGGATCGAGCAGTCGTTGAACGCGCCTACGGCGACCGGAGAGAGCGATGCGACAGAGCTATCGGCGGCGTAGCCGATGTCGCAGACGAGGCCGGCCTCGGGTTCGATCTGTAGGTTCGCGCCAGCCGCGTCACCGGGCAGCGCGATCGCGTTTGACGACAGCGGGAAGGTGCCGAGAAACGTGCCGGCGCCAGGGACGTAGAACGGGAAGATCCCCTTCGGGGCCTCACCTTCGCCGTCGACGTTCACGAAGTCCGCGGCCTCGCCGGCCTGCTCCAGGTGTCCTGCGAAGTTCCCGGCTACGCCGAAACCAAACCATCCGCGAGCCGCACTGGGATCGACAATCAACACGGCGCGAGACTACCGCCCGGTAGAGAGCGATCGCAAAGACGCTAAGTTGCCGCCCGCGATGGAGTCGCAACCGACCACGCGCGTGGGAACGGAGTTCCCGCATCTGCTCGAGCCGCTAGACCTCGGATTCACCACGCTGCGCAATCGTGTCGTGATGAGCTCGATGCACATCGGGCTCGAAGACAAGGTCTCTGACATCGACAAGCTGGCCGTGTTCTTCGGCGAGCGGTCGAAGGGGGGCGCCGCCCTCTCGATCACCGGCGGCTACGCGCCGACGAGGCGTGGCTGGCTCAAGCCGCTTGCCGGGCAGATGACGAACGCGCGCATGGCGCACCGCCACCGCGCGATCACCGGCGCGGTACACGAGCACGGCGGCAAGATCGCGTTGCAGGTGCTCCACGCCGGTCGCTACTCGTACCACCCGTTCAGCCTCAGCGCCAGCGACAGCAAGTCGCCGATCACTCCCTTCAAGGCCAAGGCGATGCGCGCGCGTACGGTCGATCGAACGGTCGACGCCTTCGCCCGCAGCGCCGTGCTGGCGCGAGAGGCCGGCTACGACGGCGTCGAGATCATGGGTAGCGAGGGCTACCTGATCAACCAGTTCCTAGCTCCCCGGGTAAACAGGCGCACCGACCAGTGGGGTGGCAGCGCGGCGAACCGGCGCCGTTTCGCCACCGAGATCGTGCGCCGAACTCGCGCGGCCGTCGGCGACGACTTCATCGTGATCTACCGGATCTCGGCGCTTGACCTCGTCGAAGACGGGCAGACCTTCGAAGAGATCGCGGCTCTCGCGCAAGAAGTCGAGGCCGCCGGCGCGACGATGCTCAACACCGGCATCGGCTGGCACGAGGCCCGCGTGCCGACGATCGTTACGTCGGTGCCGCGCGCGGCCTTTGCCGAGAACACCGCGATGCTGCGCGAGTCGGTTGGCATTCCGATCGCCGCCTCGAACCGCATCAACATGCCGGCCGACGCCGAGCGCTTGCTGGCCGACGGCAAGGCCGATCTGATCTCGATGGCGCGACCGTTCCTGGCCGATCCCGAGTGGGTGAACAAGGCCGCCGCCGGGCATGCCGAGCAGATCAACACATGCATCGCCTGTAATCAGGCGTGTCTCGATCACACCTTCCGCAACAGGCGCGCGACATGCCTGGTCAACCCGCGCGGCGCCTACGAGACCGAACTGACGATTGAGCCGGCAGCCCAGCGCAGGCGCGTGGCGGTCGTCGGCGCCGGACCGGCCGGGCTGGCCTGCGCGACGACGCTTGCCGAGCGTGGCCACGAGGTTGTCCTGCACGACGCCGCCGAGTCGATCGGCGGCCAGTTCAATCTGGCCAAGCGAATCCCTGGCAAGGAGGAGTTCAGCGAAACGCTGCGTTACTTCGACGACCTGCTCGATCGCCGCGGTGTGGCGCGCCTGATGGGCGCGACAGTTACCGCCGCCGAACTGCTCGCCGGGGAGTTCGACGCGATCGTGCTGGCGACCGGAGTCAATCCGCGCACTCCGCCGATCGACGGAGTCGATCATCCGATGGTTATTGGCTACGCCGATGTACTCGGTGGAACTCCGGTCGGCGAGCGCGTGGCGGTGATCGGCGCCGGCGGGATCGGCTTCGACGTCTGTGAGTTCCTGACTACCGAAGGTTCGCCCACGCTCGACCTGCCGGAGTGGCGGCGGGAGTGGGGAGTCGGCGACCCGGCTGAGCGCGGTGGTCTGGGCGAGCCGCAGGCCGCGCCTTCGCCACGCACCGTGCACTTGCTTCAACGCAAGACCAGCAAGCCTGGAGCCGGACTTGGCAAGACCAGCGGCTGGGTGCACCGCGCGGCGCTGGCCGCGAAAAAGGTCGACATGCTCGCCGGGGTGCAGTACGAGCGGATCGACGACGACGGCCTGCACATCACGGTCGGCGAAGAGTCACGCACGCTGGCCGTCGACAACGTAGTGATCTGCGCTGGCCAGACTCCGCGCAGAGAGCTTCAAGAAGAACTCGTCGCCGCCGGGGCGGAGGTACACCTGATCGGCGGCGCCGACGTCGCCGCCGAGCTCGATGCCAAACGGGCGATCCGCCAGGGCACCGAACTGGCGGCAGCTCTCTAAGCGCCGCGCAGGCGGCTAGTCGCCGAGCAGTTTCAGTTTCTGCGCGGCGAACTCTTCGTCGGTCAGAATGCCGCGTTCGTGCAGGCTGGCGAGGCGTTCGAGTTCGGCCGATGTCGAGCCGCCGCGGCTCACGGCGGTCCTGGCTTTGTCGCGCATCGCGGTGATGCGCTCGCCGGAGAAGCTGCCCTTCACGCGCTGGGCCAGAGCGTGGTAGTCGACCGGCTCGGCGTCGGGAAACTCGCGGCGGGTGATTGCGGTCAGGCCGATGAAGCCCGCGACCGCGAATAGCGTGTTGATGACCAGCCCCGAGGTGGTGTGGAATCCGAGTGTCGGTCCCCACCAGACGAGCAGCAGGTAGGCCACGGCGGTGAACGCGGCGGCCGCCGGCAGCTGGTGGCGCAGGTACGGCGCCACAGATCGGCGGAACGAGGTGGCGGGTCGCGACGCACCGGCGAGCCACGCGCCCAGCATCACCAGGATTCCCGTGAAGATGAACGAGCCGGCCTGCTCGCGCAGGAGCCCGGTCGAGATGTCATATACGGCGATCACGGCCGGCTGCACGGCTGCGGTGGTTGCCAGCTGGTCGACCAGCGGCTGCTTGGCGATCGCTCCGATGATCAGCGCTCCCGCGCCGATCGTCACGATCGATGCACCGGTGAACGCGACGGCTCGCCGCCTGCGCCCGGCGGCCAGGCCGATCGCGAGCGCGTAGAGCAGAACCGTCACGATCGTCATCGCTATGGCCAGGACGCGAACGACATCGTAGGCGTCCTGGGTCGCCTTCAGTTCGTCGGATTGCAGCACCGCGATCCGGCCAGCGTTCTGCGGCAACTTCGCGATGAGCTTCTCGCCGACGCCGACGCGCTTGGCCAGGTCGGTGAGGATCAGGCGGAGGTCGATCGTGACCACGCCCTTCTGCACGGCCACCTTTTCACTGCCTCCGCTGATGATCTCGATCGCGGTCTCGTGGGCGGCGGTGTTCGCGTTGACCCACGCCTGCTGCACGCGCGGGCTGCTTAAGGCGCGGTCGGCGGCGCGGTCTGCCAGCTCGCGAAGACCGGCCGTGGCCGGGCCCGACAGACCCTTGAGGTCTGTGGGAAGCCCGGCTTGCAACTCGGCCTGAACGTCGACGTTCGCGAACAGCTGGTCGACCAGGAAGGCCGATACGGCGTCGCGGATCTCGGGTTGCTCGATCAGCTCGGCGCTGGTGTCGCTCCAGTAGCCGGTCTCGAAGAGCTGCCGGTCGGCCCAGGTCGAGACGAACGCCAGCACGCCGCAGACGGTGGCCAGCACCAGAAGTGCGGCGATTCCCTTTCCGAGACGGTTTGGCATTCGCTCGACGGTGCGCCGGCTAGCCGACGTACTTCGCCTTCATGCTCTCGAATTCGGCCGCCGAAATCGCTCCGCTGTCACGTAGCTGAACGAGCTTGGCCAGCTCGTCGGCCGCCGAGGCGCCGCCAGCCGTCGAGCGGATGTAGTCGTCCATCTGTGCCTTGGCTTCGGCCTGGTCGCGAATCGCGCGGTCGCGCATGCCCTGGCCACGGGCGATCAGGTAGACCAGGCCGGTGAGGTACGGGAGGATGATCAGGCACAGCATCCATGCCGCTTTGCCGAAGCCCGAGGTGTCGGGGTCGCGGAAGAGATCGGTGAGGATCGTGATCACGATCCAGAACCACATGACGAACAGGAACACCGCGAGGGTGGTCACAAGCGCGTCGGAAAGCGAGAACTCGGCTAGCGGCATTACATCTCCTTAGTCGGCTCGCGGATCTGGTGGACGCCGGCGAGCCTGTGGGGTGGTCGAATCGATCGACGGCGTTTTCTGTGGCCGTTGCGCCCATTTAACCAGTACCGTCGCCCGGAGGGCCGGACGCCGGCCGTCGGCGGCATGCGCCACACTGGCGGCGTGAAGAAATGGAACGTGATCATCCTGCTGGCGGCCGCGCAGTTCGTGATGGTGCTCGACACCACGGTCATGAACGTCTCGATCTCGAACGTCGTCGACGACCTTGACTCCTCGCTCACGCAGGTGCAGATGGCAATCACGCTCTACACCCTCGTGATGGGCGCGTTCATGCTGCTCGGCGGGAAGCTCGGTGACATTCTCGGGCGCAAGCGGGCGCTCAGCATCGGCCTCCTGATCTACGGCGCCGGCTCGATGACGACCGCCCTCAGCCCAAGCATCGGCTGGCTGTACTTCGGCTGGTCGTTTGTCGAGGGCTTCGGCGCCGTGATGGTGATCCCGGCGATCGTCTCGCTGACGGCCTCCAACTACCACGGGGCCGATCGCGCGATGGCCTACGGCGTGCTGGGCGGCATCGCCGCCGCCGGCGCGGCGGCCGGCCCGCTGATCGGCGGCTGGGTCACCGACGCGTGGACCTGGCGCGTCGTCTTCGCGGCCGAGACATTCGTCTGCGTCGTGATCGTGCTGCTGCAGCGCAGCATCGCCGACGCGCCGCGCGAGGGCGAGCGCCCGCGTATCGATTGGGTCGGGGTCGCGCTCTCGGCGGTCGGCATGGGCCTGATCGTGCTCGCGATCCTCAACGCGGGCACCTGGGGCTTCGTGAAGCCGCGCGGCGCATTGACGATCGGCGGCAACGAGATCACCCCGCTCGGGCTGTCGGTCGTTCCATTCATGATCCTCGCCGGCCTGCTCGTGCTTGCCGTGTTCGGGCTGTGGGAGCGGCGAATTCATCGTGCCGGCGGCGCGCCGCTGCTGCGGCCGGGCATGTTGCGCGTCTTCCAGCTCAGAATCGGGCTCTCGATGCTCGTTGCGCAGCAGATGGTGGTCGCGGGCATGATCTTCATGCTGCCGGTCTATCTGCAGTACGTGCTCGGCCAGGACGCGCTCGAAACCGGCATCACGATCCTGCCGCTCTCGATCGCGATGTTGCTGGCGGCCTTCGCCGGCCCGAAGCTCGGCGAGCGGCTTTCGCCGCGACGGATCGTCTATGGCGGGCTATCGCTGATCGTCGTCGGCAGCGTCGTGATGGTCGCCGCGATCGAGCCCGACATGACCGGACCGGGGTTTAGCACCGGTCTGGCGCTGTTCGGCGCGGGCGTCGGTCTGTTGGCCTCCCAAACCGGCAACGTGATCATGTCGTCTGTCGGCGACCGCGATCGCGGCGAGGCCGGCGGCCTGCAAGGCACCGCGCAGAACATCGGCGCTTCTATCGGCGTGGCGCTGCTTGGCGCCGTGCTCGTTGCCGCGCTCAGCGGTGGCGTCAACAAGCGCATCTCCGACGACCCGACGATCAGTCCGACCGTGCAGACCGGAGTGCAGCAGGCCACAGAGACGGGCGCCCAGGTTTTGCCTGCCTACGAGCTCGAGAAGATCGTCGACGAGTCGGCGATCCCCGACGACCAGGAGCAGCAGGTCATCGATCACTACCAGAGTGCCCAGCTCGACGCGATCAGGCTGGCGATGCTGTTTGCCGGAGTGCTCGGACTGCTCGGCTTCCTGGCGGCGCGGAAGCTGCCGACGATTCGCGCGTCTGAGCTGGCCGGCGCGTCGGTTGAGGCGCCGCCGGCCTAGAGAGGCTGCTGGCCGGCGACCGCGCGCTTTGCCGAGTCGACGGCCGCCACGACACGATCGGGGTCGGCTACGCCGGCGAACACGAAGTCGGAGTCGTCGGTGCCCGCGGTGTCGAAGTCGACCTTGCCGACGCGCAGCAGCCGGTCGATCGGCGACTGGTCGGTGTTGACGTTCTGGACGCGGTCGATGTGTGTCTGCTGAACACGCTTGCTGAGGATGCCGCGACGGATGTGCAGCCGCTCGGTGCTGATGATGTACTTCGTCGCCATTCGCTTGACGAAGCCGGCCAGCACCGCGACGCCCGCGATGATCGCGAACGCCAGCACGCCGTGGAACTCAGACGAGGCGAACCAGAAGATCGCGCCTGCGACCAGCGCCACGGCCACGCCCTTGATGTAGAAGCTCATCACGCCGCGCCACGAGGGATGGCCCTCGAAAAGGATCTGTTCGCCGGGGTGGAGGTCCATCGCGCCAGAAGACTAACCGCCGCGCGGGCGGCAGCGCCGGTGCGAGCCGATCGATCCCACGCTCAGCCCCAGCCGGCGGGCATGCGCGCGCAACGGATCGAAACCGGCAAAGATCATCCATCCGAGGTATTTATCTTGCCAACCTCTCCCATGGATCTCTAGATCCTGTGAGAGCCTGGCACAAAAAATTGCCTAAGACACGGTAATTACGCGGGATTGAGGCTTTGGGCGATGGGGCTGTCGATGCGGAGATCGACTCTCGCGAGCGGTCGCGGGTTTCGAGGGGCCGGGCGGGGGCCGGTGGCCGGGGGGCAGGGGGCCGCGGGAGGCCCCGCGGGCCGCGCGGGCCGGGTGGTCAGGGGGCCGGGGGCCGGGATGCGTCTCTAGACCAAGCCGTCCGCCCGTAGTCCGCGCGACGGGATCAACCGGTCAACCGGTCGCGGGATCGAGATCTTCGGGCGGCAGGATCGGGATGAACTCGCCGACGCCGCGCGCGGTTCCGTCGGTCCGCCAGCGGCGCACTTGCCCGAGCGCGCCCGAGACGGTCGCGATCAGCGGGATCGCGACGATTCCGCCGGTGATGCCGCCCAGCGTCGTGCCGACCATTACGCCGGTGAGGGTGATGATCGGCGCCAGTTTCACACGCGTGCCGACGATGAACGGAGCCAGGAAGTAGCTCTTGGCCGTCGAGGTGAAGAGGTAGATAAGCCCCATTCCCACGGCATCGTGCAGTCCGCCGGAGGCCAGCCCGATCGCGATCGTCACGCCGGCCGCCATCCAGGCGCCGACGATCGGAAGGAAGACGGCGACAAACACGATGATCGCGATCGGCAGCAGCAGCGGTAGGCCCAGCAGCGCCGCGCCCGTCGTGATCACGACCATGTTGAAGGCGGCCACGATCGAGGTGCCGCGGATGTACCCGGCCAGCGTGCCGTAGGCAGCCACGCCGAGCGCGTTGATCGCCGGCCGGCGCGGCTCGTCGACGAAGCCGAGAATCCAGCGCCAGTTGCTGACGCCGTCGCGCAGCAGATACCCGGTCATCACGATCGCCAGGCCGAGCATCACGAGCAGCTGGGCCAGAGCCGGCAACAGGGAGCCGACGCTCGAGACAAGCACTTCCTGGGCCTTCGGACCGATCGCCTCGAGCTTCTCGCCGATCGACGCGGCATCGGCGGCCGAAAGGTTGAAAGGCTCGTCTTGCAGCAGCTCGGTGGCGTCGTCGAAGCCGTTGCCCATCACCTTCACGAACT
This sequence comes from Actinomycetota bacterium, assembly GCA_016219715.1. Taxonomy (GTDB): domain Bacteria; phylum Actinomycetota; class Thermoleophilia; order Solirubrobacterales; family JACPNS01; genus JACPNS01. The sequence continues at coordinate 40,668 of JACRKX010000058.1, forward strand.
CGTCGCCGGTCGAGATCAGCGGCGGCACCACCACGATCAGCATCACGACGACGATCGCGATCACCACCAGCACCGTCAGCGTGGCTGCCGTGCCGTCGGCGACGCCATGCCGCTTCAGCCAGTTGGCAAGCGGATTGAGGATCGAAGTGAACAGAACCGCGAGAAAGATCGGCACGACCACGAAGCTGATCTCGACCAGCGCGAAGACGAGGATCGCCAGGGCGATCACACAGACGATCACGCGCCAGGAGAGCTGGGCGAAGATGTCGAGCATCGCCCAGTGCTTCTGAGGTTGGGGTGGGTAGGACTCTGTCGCGGACGTCGATTCCGGCATCGGCGACCAAGCTACCGACTCAACCGGCCGCCGATTCTCGCACCGCCGCCGCGGCCGCCTCGGCCGAGCGAACCGCGTCTTCGTGCAGTCCGTAGCCGAAGTGGCTGCCGCAATGAAAGCAGCCGCGATGGCCATTGAGTTCCGGGAGCCGCCCTTGCACGGTGCACGCGTCGTGGTCGAATATCGGCGTACGGAAGACGGTGTCGAAGACCACCTTGCTTTCGTCTAGGGGGAAGTTGGGGTGCTGCGACCCGATCAGGTCGCAGTCGTCCGGCACGCCGGCAAGAAAGCGCATGACGCCGTTGACCGACGTCTCTAGGTCTCCGTCGCGGCGGCGGTAGAGAAATGTGAAAGCCTGCAGCAGCGCGTCTGGCGGGAACGCCGAGTGGTCACGGTGAACGACGAGCCGGCCGTCCTTGTATCGCCAGGGCGCCAGCAGTTCGCGCTCGAGAGCCGACGGATCGTTGAGCAGCTCGAGCGTGCGGTCGGCGTTGCACGCGAACACGACTTTGTCGAAGCGTTCTCGCGATCCGTCGTCGAACACGAGCTCGGCGCCGTCGGCATCGCGGTTGACCGACTGGACTCCCTTGCCTGTCACCACGCGGTCGCCGAGCGCTTCCGCCAGCGCTGAGACGTAGGCTCGCGTGCCGCCGATCACGGTGCGGACGTTGAGCAGCGCCTTCGCCGACACCACGTCGCGATGGCGTGAGAGCTTGCCGAAGAAGAAGTCCGCCGGCGCGTCGAGCACTTCCTCACCGCTCATCGACGACATCAGGCACAGTGCGCAGAGCAGAATCGTCTCGGCGTCTCCGCGCAGCGATGGAAGTCGTGTCAGGGCATCGCGCATCGACAGCCCGGCGAAGCCGCCACGCGCTTGCAGCCGTCGTGCACGCGCAAGCGCCCGTGAAAGCCGCAGCAGGGTCACGATCCCAGCCGGCCGCAGAATGGCGGCACGTTGCGCGATCAGGCCGCGAACCGTCGGGGTGAGGTAAACGCCCCGGCCGGTGTCGAGGTCGTGGATGCTGATGAATCCGCTGCGCGACGCCTGAGTGCGCACGCCGAGTTCGTCGAGCAGGCGGAAGAACCGCGGATACCCGCGCCTGTCGAACGCCGCGACGGCGATGTCGACCGCCATTCCGTTGTCGAGTTCCAGTGTGTAGGCGTTGCCGCCGACGCGCGGCGCGCGTTCGAAAAGCGTCACCTCGAAGTCGTCCCGCAAGAAGTACGCCCCGCAGAGGCCGGCCATCCCGCCGCCGATCACTGCAATCCGCTCGGCCATGCGCCGAGGCTAGCGGCGTCGCGGTGCGCCCGCGTCCGTAGATACCGCTGAAGCGACCTGCCGGCGGGGCGACTCAGAAAAGCGGTGCCAGCACCGCGTCGATCAGGTGCGGGCCGGGTTCGGCGTAGGCCGCGCGCAGCTGCTCGGCGAGTTCCTCGCAGGTCGTGGCGCGCGTGGCGGGAACGCCCATACCCTGGGCGATCGGCACGAAGTCGATGTGCGGGCGCGAGAGGTCGAGCAGTTCGCCGGCCTTATCGCCGCTGGGCTCGGCGCCGACCCGCTCCAGCTCCATGCGCAGGATCGCGTAGGCGCTGTTGTTGAAGATCACAGTCGTGACGTTTAGCTGCTCGCGCGCTTGAGTCCAGAGGGCGCTGAGCGAGTACATCGCGCTTCCGTCGGCCTCGAGATTCAGCACCGGGCGGTCGGGGCAGGCGAGCGCCGCGCCTGTGGCCACCGGCATGCCCTGGCCGATCGCGCCGCCGGTCAGTGTCAGCACGTCGTGGCGCGGGGCGCCGGCGGTCGTGAAGGGCAACGACACCCCCGAGGTGTTGCTCTCGTCGGCGATGATCACGTTCTCGGGCAGGGTGCAGGCGATCGTCTCGGCCATCGCGTGCGCGTTCAGTTCGCCGCTGGGCATCTCGGGCAGCCACGGCTGTTGCAGCTCGGGCTCGGCGCCTGGGGCGACCTTCTCGGCCAGTCGCTGGAGCGCGCTGGTGACGTCGTCTCCCAGGCCGGCGAGTGTGTGCACGCTGCAGTCCTCGGGAACGAGATCGCCAGGGCGGCCCGGGTAGGCAAAGAACGAAACCGGTGCCTTCGCGCTTGCCAGAACGATGTGCTTGATCCCGGCGAGCTGTGCCTCGACCTGCTCCGCGAGATAGCCCAGCCGCGGCACGACCGGCAGGCCGGCGCCGCGTTCGATGCGGGCGGGGAAGGTTTCTGCCACAAGCTGTGCGCCGGTCGCGGCGGCGATCGCACCGGCGGCCATCAGCGCCGGTTCGCGCAGCGCCGAGCCGCCCAGCAGGATCATCACGCCTTCGCCCGAGGTGATCGCGGCGGCAACCTCGTCGATCGCGGCGTCGGAAACCTCGGTCGCGGGAGTGGGTTCGACCGCGGCAGCCGGTTCGCCGCCGTCGCCCCACGAGACATCGGCGGGCAGGATCAGGTTGGCCACGCGCCCCGGTGTGGCGCGGGCGGCTGCAACGGCATCGGCGCCGTCGCGTGCGACGTCGGCCGTCTCGGTACTGCTGCGCACCCAGCCCTTGAGCGTGCCTGCCATAGCCTCGATGTCGCTCTGCAGCGGCGCGTCGAACTTCGCGTGGTAGGTGGCGTGGTCGCCGATCACGTTGACGACGGGCGTGTGCGCGCGGCGCGCGTTGTGCAGGTTCGCCATGCCGTTGGCGAGGCCCGGCCCGAGGTGCAGAAGCGTGGCGGCCGGCCGGCCGGCCATGCGGGCGTAGCCGTCGGCGGCGCCGGTAACGACGGTCTCCTGCAGGCCAAGCACGCCGCGCATCTCGGGTACGTCGTCGAGCGCGGCGACGAAGTGCATCTCTGAGGTGCCGGGGTTGCCGAAACAGATGTCTACGCCGCTGTCGACCAGCGTGCGGATCAGTGCTTGTGCGCCATTCATGTGTCGATCACTCCCCGGCGGCGGCCGTTTCGAGGTCGAAGACGACACCTGGGTTGAGGATGCCTTCGGGATCGAAGGCCTGCTTTACGCGCCGCATCAGAGCGATCTTCACCGGGTCTTCGAGCGCGTTGAAGTACTGCTTCTTTGCCCGGCCGATGCCGTGTTCGGCGGAGATGGCGCCGCCCAATTCGAGCGCCAGGTCGAAGAGCGCGGTCATCAGCAGCTGGAGCTTTTCGTCGTCGGCCTGGAAGAGGGCGAGGTGAACGTTGCCGTCTCCGGCGTGGCCGGCGCCGACGACCAGAGACTCGTGCGCCGCCGCGAGTTCGCGCGCCCGGCTCATGAACTCGGGCATTGCGCCGCGCGGTACGACCGTGTCGACGATCTCCGCGGCGCCGGCGTTCTTGCCGGTCCAGAAGGCGTTTTCGCGGGCCGTGATCAGTTGCTCGGCCTGCTTGTCGGCGAGCGAGTAGACATCTACGGCGCCGAGCTGTTCGAGTAGCTGGCCGGCGTCGATCACGTCGGCTTCGAGCCGTTCGGCGTCGCGCTGCTCGACCGTGACGACGAGGTATGCCTGTGCGCTGTCGCGCACCTCATCGGGAACTCCCAGCTCCATCTGTGCGGTGTAGACGATCGCTGCCATCGTCAGCGCGTCGACGTACTCGAGCAGCGTCGGTTCGAGGCCGGACGCCAGGAACTTCGGCACGGCCGCGGTGACCGCGTCGAGGTCGGCGAACGGCGCCAGCAGGGTGGAGCGCACGGCGAAACGGGGGCGCAGCTTCAAGGTGGCCTCCGTGACCAGCGCAAGCGCGCCTTCGCTGCCGATGATCATCTGGGTCAGGTCGTATCCGCTGCTGCGCTTGACGATCGCGCCGCCGTCGCGGATGATCTCGCCGGTGGCCAGCACGGCCTGCACGCCGAGCACGTTCTCGCGTGTGACGCCGTAGCGCACCGCGCGCATGCCGCCGGCGTTGGTGGCGATGTTGCCGCCGACCGTCGCGCTCATCTCGCCGGGATATACGGCGTAGACGAGGCCGTGCTTCGCGGTCTCGGTCTCGAGCTCGTTGAGAGTGACTCCCGGCTGTACTACCGCCGTGTGGTTCGTCTCGTCGATCGAAAGGATCTTGTTCATGCGCGCGAAGTCGATGACGATGCTGTCGCCCGCGCCGACCGCCGCGCCTGAGAGGCCGCTGCCGCTGCCGCGCGCTGTGACCGGAACGCGCTCCGCGCTCGCCAGTTCGAGGATTTCGGAAACCTGTTCGGCGTTCGCCGGCTTGACGATACGGGCGGGTGCGCTGGGCTCGCCGTGCAGCGCCTCGTCGTGCGTGTAGTCCTCGGCCTCGGCGGAAGCGCCGTCGATTACGTATTCGGCGCCGACGATCGCGGCAAGTTTCTGAGCCAGTTCCCCCATAGCCCTCAGGATGTTATAGGGAACGCACAGGTTCCTTACTACGGATTTCCCGCAGACCTCATTCCGGCGCCGCGGGATCGCTCGCGGCGCCGGTGCAAAGTGGGCTTCGCTACGCCTTCAGGTCTCGTATCGAGAACGCCAGCACGATCGCGGTGATGCCCCGGATCATCGCCGCCGCCGCCACCCAGACGATCAGCAGCGCGGCGCTGCGGCCGAAGTAGCCGGTCGCCCAGAAGGCTAGTCCGACCTGCACGATGCCGGCCAGCAGCGTCACCCACCACAGCGGGAACTCGCGGTTCATGAAGGCGACCACGATGTCGAAGGTTCCCTTGAACAGCAGGAACCAGCCGATCACCGCGGCCAGCGCCACAAACGTGTCCTGCGGATGGAAGAGCGCGACGACTCCGACGATTATCAGCACTACTCCGAGGCCGGCGTAGAGCCATCTGAGGCTGTCGACGACCATCGTGAGCGCCAGGTCGGAGAGCCCGGCGCCGATGAAGACGAGGCCGGCCAGCAGGCCGACGGCCGACACCGACGAGGCGTCGAACTGCAGGACGATCAGCGAGACGATCATCCAGACGATTCCGACGATCAGCGGAATCCACCAGAACCGGGCGAGATCGCGCACGTCGGGCGCCGAAATGGAGTTCTCCATTGCTTTCCTTTCCCGGGGACGGCGCAACCGGGCGCGCCACCACGGATGGTTGCATTGCGTCGCAGTCTATGGATGGTTCCGGCATCGCGGCCGCCCGCTTGCATAGGATGCGGCCGATGCCTCGTTCTGCCCTCAAACAGCCGCTCACGATCGCGCTTGCCATGTTCGCCGCCGCGCTGCTTGCCGGCTGCGGCGAGTCGAAGGAAGAGAAGGCGCTGAACGCCGTTTGCTCGGCCAAGGCCGGCATCGAGACGGCCGTGGGTGACCTCAAGGCGATCACGCCGGCCACGTTCACCTCGCAGCAGGTCCAGAACTCGATCCAGTCGATCCGCGACGACCTCTCGACGATTCAGGAGAACGTCCCGGCGCTCTCCGACTCCGCGCGCCAGCAGGTTCAGACCGCAAACCAGCAGTTCCGCTCCGAACTCACCGCGGTCGCCGCCGAGATCCTCAAGACGCTTTCCGCGCAAGACGCCGCCACCAAGCTCCAGCAGTCCTTCACGGATCTCGCCGCCGCCTATGAGCAGGCGTATGCGTCCGTGCAGTGCCCGTCCTGACATCTCGCGTGTTGGTCGGCGCCGATGGAGACAACTGGCGGGTGTTTCGACGCTGGTACCCAGATCGTGGCCGGCTCGATCGCCATCGGCGCTTTCGCAGGCCCGGCAAGGACGCTCTCGACATCGATGCGATCAATTTGCTCGGATCCGGTATCGATGGCGGGCTAACGGGAATCGCAATCTCGATCATCGCGTTCGCCGCTCTGGTGCTCGTGTTCTTGCTGGTGGTATTCGTCTTGCTGCCGGTAATCGGCGTAGCCTTCGAGGTCGCTCTGATCGTGCTCTTCTTCACTTCCGGGCTATTCGGCCGGATCGTCTTGCGTCGCCCGTGGGTGGTTGAAGCGAAGAATCTCACCGAGCCGGGCAAGTCGCGCCGCTACGCCGTGAAGGGCTGGCTGCGTTCGCGCCGCGCTATTGCCGAGATCAAGAGCGGTCTGGCGACCGGCGGACTGCCGGCGATGGTCGAAGGGGCGGTGTTGCTTGACTCGTCCACGGAAGGGGCGGATCTGTAGTTTCTTTGAGAGATGACGCAACCGGAGCTCTCAGACACGCGTCTGCTCGAATTCTCGCGGCGGCTTCAGTTCGCCAACGACTACGACGCCATGCTCAACGATCTCTGCCGCGAGGTGCGCGAGGCGACCGGGTATCAGACTGCCTGGATCGGCGTCTACCTGCCCGAGCACAACACCTTCAAGATCTTGACCCTCCAGGCCAAGGGCACTCCCGTCGAGTGGGATACTGCCGATGAGATCCCGGTCGCAGACGATCCGTACCTCTCGCGCCTGCTCGAAGACCGGGCGGTGGCGATCGTCGAGGACGCCCAGATCGACCCGAACGTCAATCGGGAGATCGTGACCGAACTCGGCAACCGCACGATCGTGAACCTGCCGATGTCCTTCGGCGACGCCGCGTTCGGCGCGCTTGGCACCGGCACGTTCGGAGACGAGGGCGTACGCCTGCCGACCGCCGAGCAGCTCGACTACCTGCAGAAGCTCACGAGCACCGTCACGGCGGCGTCCGTGCGCATCCTCAAGCTTGAGCAGCGTCGCCTTGAGCGCCGGGCCATGTCGGCCACGCTGCTCGACGAACTCAACGACCTCGTCGCGGCGATCGAGGCCGATGCCGCCGCGCTGCCCGAGGCGGCCGGGCCGGCCGGAAGGAAGATCGCCGAACGCGCCCACCGCGCCGCCAAGCTGGTCGAGCACGGCCGCTCCGCGATAGCCATCAACCACAGCTGACCGGCGCTTGACTGCCCGGTCAGCAATGCCGATCGTCGTTGGAGCGGGTCGTTCGGGTACGACGCTGCTGCGCGTGATGCTCGATTCGCATAGCGAGTTTGCCGTCCCGCCGGAGACTGGGTTTCTGATCGAGCTGGCGGCGCTCGCCGACGGAGATGCCTCGGCCGGGCTGGACGACTTCCTGCGCGTGCTGCTGGCCGACCTCCACTGGCCAGAGCTGGCCTTGGGCGAAGACGAGCTACGTGCCGAACTCGACAAGCTGGAGCCGTTTGCCATCGACGAAGCCGTGCGTTGCGTCTACCGCCTGTTCGCGGTCGCCCACGGGAAGCCGCGCTACGGAGACAAGACACCGGTCTACGTGCATCACATGCCGGCTATCGCCAGGCTCCTACCCGAAGCGCACTTCATCCACATCATCCGCGACGGCCGCGACGTGGCGCTCTCGATGCGTCCGATGTGGTTCTCGCCCGGCGATGCGATGGAAGCGCGCGCCGGCCAGTGGCGCGACTGGGTGTCGGCCGGCCTGCGCGACGGGCCGCTCGTGCCTCACTACATCGAGGTGCGCTACGAGGACTTGGTGAGCAGGCCCGAGGCGACGTTGCGAGACATCTGTGCGTTCGTAGGGGTCGGCTTCGAGCCGGGAATGCTCGACTACTCAAGTCGCGCCGCCGTCCGGCTCAGTGACGCGCGCGACTTCCGAGGCCCCGACGGCGAACTGATCGTCACCGCCGAGGACCGGCGGTCGGCGCACCGTCTACTGCTCGAACCGCCGCGATCCTCGCGGGCCGGAAGATGGCGACGAGAACTCTCGCTCGACGAGCTCGACGAGTTCGAGCGCGTCGCCGGGGCCCTGCGCCGCCAGCTTGGTTACCCGCCGCCGCCTGCCCGTTCGCGCGCGGCGCGAGTCGTGCAGAAAATACGGCGAAATTCCGCCCACAACTATTGACATCCGGCCGCCGGCGGCTTATGTTGAATCAGCCGCGCGACCTGGGGGAATCGCGGCGGAGCGCACACAGCACGGCAGACGGATCTAGTGAGCGCAAGGGGGGATTTTCAATGGAGTACGAAATCGAAGCGAAGCCGCGGCGGAACCTGATCTCGGCACTGATCGTCGCGTCGGCCACCGTTTGGTCATTCACGCTCGTGTCCAGCGTGAGCGCGTTCGTTTGAGCCTGAAGCCGGCGGGTGACGACCCGTCGGCGCTGGGCGTTAGCCTGCCTCGATGGCAAGGTGGCGAGTTCGGCGGTCAGCCGTTCACGAGACGAGCGCCGGCCCTGAGTACGTAGAGATCGATCCCAGCGAGCTTCAGGGCATGTTCGCGGCACCGTCGTGGTTGCGCGACGCTGGCATGTCTGCCTGGCTGCTGGTCGGCGTGACTCTGCTGCTTGCCGGAATGATCTGGCTGCTGTCGCTGACGGCGACGATCGTCATGCCGCTGCTCACGGCGGGAATAATCGCCGCGGTCTCCGGCCCGCTGGTTACCTTGCTCGGGCGCGTAGGCCTGCCGCGCGGAGCCGGCGCGGCGATCGTGATGCTTTCGTTCGTGGTGCTCGCGCTCGGCGTGACGACGATGATCGTCGGCGGTATCACTCAGCAGACCGAGAACCTCAGCCGGCAGCTAGCGGACGCCACGCAACGCATCGAAGACGGCCTCGAGCAGCTCGGCATCAGCGAGCGATCTGCCTCCCAGGCCACCGACACCGGCGGCAAGTCGGTCACGCATAGCGCGAAGGGCCTGCTCAGCGGCGTCGCTTCGGGCATCGGCACGATCGCGTCGCTTGCCTTCTTCCTGGCGATGACCGCCCTTAGCCTGGTCTTCCTGCTCAAGGACGGACCGCAGATTCGCCGCTGGACCGAACGGCGGATGGGGGTCCCGCCGCAGGTCGCCCACGTCGTCACGCAGCGCCTCATCCAGTCGCTGCGCGGCTACTTCTTCGGCGTCACGATCGTCGCCGCCTGGAACGCGCTGCTGGTCACGATCGGCGCTCTCGTGCTGGGAGTTCCGTCGATCGGCACGCTCGCGCTGGTCACCTTCATCGGCGCCTACATTCCCTACCTCGGCGCCTGGGCTGCCGGCGCATTCGCAGTACTGATCGCGCTGGGCAGCGTCGGCCCCGACGCCGCGATCGCGATGGCGGTGGTCGTGCTGCTGGCAAACGGTGTGCTGCAGCAGGTCGTGCAGCCGATCGCCTATGGCGCGGCGCTCGGCATTCACCCACTGGCGGTGCTCGTGGTCACGATCGGGGGCGGGGCGCTGTTTGGCGCGGTCGGGTTGATTCTCGGCGCTCCGGTCACGTCGGCGATCGTCCGCATATCGGCCGATCTCGCGGCCGCGCGCAACACCGCCGCGTCCGATCCCGGGTCAGATAGCGACACCGGCCCCGAAGCGGCCGGCGCTCCCGCGCCGGCTTGAGGGCAGCTCAGCCTTGCTGCT
>JACRKX010000004.1 GCA_016219715.1 Actinomycetota bacterium
ACGCTCGACGTCTCGAAGTGGGCATCGCTGCGCGGTCCGCTCGAATGGGAGTACGGCAACCCGTTCAACCCGTCGCTCGAAGACGCCTACTACAAGAAGAGCAACGTGAGCGTCAGCGGCGGCAATCTCGTGATGACGCTGAAAAAGGAAGCCACCAGTGGCTACCCGTACAGCTCGGGCATGGTCCAGAGCGGCCGGAACTTCGGCTTCCGCTATGGCTTCATCGAGGCCCGCACGTACGTGCCCAAGTGCGACGGATGCTGGCCGGCATTCTGGATGCTCGACCTGCCGCTCGACGACCATTGGCCGCCCGAGATCGACATCTTCGAGTACTTCGGCAGCGGTGACGACCCGACGGCGTACTTCAACTACCACTACGAGCAGAGCGGCGCCAAGCAGATCGGCGTCAAGCCCTACGGCAACTGGGGCGTCGACAACACCGGCTGGCACACGTTCGGCCTGAAGTGGACTTCGGACAGCCTGCAGACCTACATCGACGGGCGACCGGGCCCGAGCTTCACCAACTCCACGCTGGTGACGAAGGTGCAGAACTACATCCTGCTCAACTTCGCCCTACAGAAGGGCGGCACAGCGCCCAGCGGCCAGCAGTTCCTGGTCGACTACGTGCGCGTCTGGCAGGGCGGCTGATCGACCGCCACGCAGAACTGTTGACAGCTCCGGCGGTGTCGCGCGCTACAGCGCGGCGCCGCTGGGGCAGTTGACTTCGCCCTCTTCCTCGTCTTTGACGCGGAACGAGGAGCCGCAACCACAGGCCGCAACGACATTCGGGTTGTTGACCTGGAAGCCGGCGCCGGTCAGGCCCTCGATGTAGTCGACCTCGGACTGGTCGACGTAGCGCAGCGAGAGGTCGTCGACGAGGATCTTGATGCCCTGCGTCTCGAAGACGTGGTCGCCGTCGCGCTGCTCGTCGAGCGCCAGCGAGTACGTGAAGCCTGAGCAGCCACCGCCCTTGACGCCGACACGCAGACCTGCGTCTTCGATGCTCTTGCCCTGGCCGTCGAGGTAATCCTTGACTTTCTCTGCTGCGAGGTCCGTGAGGGTCATCATGGTGATCGATACCAATCCTTCGGAGTTGGGCGCCTTCGGTGGTCAGGCGAAACTTAGTGGACTGCGGTCCATTTTACCGCCTCGGAGGGCGAATCGTCCGATTGCGAGCGTTTTGCCCAATAATTCTTTGTTAATGGCTTCGGGGCGATTCTCGATACCCTTTGTCGCGATGAGCAAGGTCGAGGAGATCAAGCAGCGCATCGAGCAGTCGCTTCCCGGCTCGGTGGCCGAAGTCGAAGACACGGTCGGCGACGACAACCACTTCCGCGCGGTGGTGACCGCCGCCCAATTCGCCGGTCGCACGCGAATCGAACAGCACCGCATGATCAACGAGATCTTTGCCGGTGAGCTCGGCGGCCGCATTCACGCGCTGTCGATCAAGACCCAGACGCCCGACGCCACCGTCGCCGAAGGCGCCGGCTAGCCCCCGCCCCGTCACCGAAAGGCAATCACGATGGAAACCGAACTGCGTGAACACCTCCAGAAGCTGATCAACGAAAACGAGATCATCCTCTTCATGAAGGGCAACCCCGACGCGCCGGCCTGCGGATTCTCGGCTCGCGCCTCGTCGATTCTCAACGCCCTCGACAAGCCATACGCGGCAGTCGACATCTTGCCTGACCCGCGCATCCGCGAACAGCTCACCGCGATCAGCGAATGGCCCACCATTCCCCAGTTGTTCGTCAAGGGCGAGCTGGTAGGCGGCAGCGACATCATGGTCGAGATGTACGACAGCGGCGAGCTGGCCGAGTTGATCGGCGCCGAGCAGCCGCGGCCCGAAGACACTCCGCCCGCGGCCCACGCCGAGCCCCAGCCGCCGGCCATCCAACTCGAGAACCGTCTCGACTGAAGCGGGCCTTCTCGTCCGCTGCCGGTGGCCTTGACGGCGACCGCTGTTCCCAATAACCTGCGCAGACCCCATGGCCGTTCGAATCGTTTGCGACAGCACTACCTACCTCACCGATCGGCAGATCGCCGACTACGGCATCGAAGAGGTCAGCCTCTCAGTCATCTGGGGTGACCGCAGCCGGCAAGAGCTCGAGATCACCGATCTCAAGTCGTTCTACGACGAGCTGCGCGACATGAAGAACCTGCCGACGACCTCTCAGCCGTCGATCGGCCAGTTCCTCGAGGTCTACCGGCCGATCGCCGATGCCGGCGACGAGATCATCTCGATCCATCTCAGCAGCGGCATCTCGGGCACCTACAACTCTGCCCTGCAGGCCCGCGAGCAGTTACTGCGAGAGGGCGTGCCCGACGAGTCGATAACGGTGCTCGACAGCGGCCGGGCCGGCGGTGGCTATGGCGTGCTGGCGCTCGCCGCCGCCTCGAAGGCCCGCGCCGGCGGCACACATGAAGAGGTTTTGCAGGCGTACCAGGCAATGAAAGACGGAGCCAGCTTCTGGTTCGCGATCGACACGCTCGAATACCTGCGCCGCGGCGGGCGCATCGGCGCGCTCGCGAACTTCGTCGGCACGGCGATGAAGATCAAGCCGATCCTCACGGTGACCTCCGACGGCATCGTCCCCGTCGAGCGCGTGCGCACCGAAGGCCGCGTACTGGCGCGCATGGCCGAACTCGCGCAGGAGGCGCTGCCCGAGGGCGGCGGCTACTACGTGCAGCACATCCAGGCCCCCGACCGCGCGCAAGCCGTGGTCGACATCCTCGAGTCAGGGCTCGGCTTCGGGCCATCGATCGAACTCGCCGAGATCGGACCCGTGATCGGTGCGCATATCGGCCCCGGCCTGATCGGCGTGGGAGTCTGCCCTCCGGGCATGGTCTACTGAGCGCCTGCTTGCTGAACGGCCGGCGCTAGCGGCGGCGGCGCAGGCCGCGACGCACCAGCAGACCGCCGACGATGAATCCGGCGACGCTCGCCGCGACGGTGAGCTCTTGCTTGTGCTCGGTCACGAAACCGCGCCAGTCGGTTAGGCGTGCCACTTCAGTGCGCGCGTTCTCGACGCTGGCGACGAGCGCCATGCGGTTCTCGATGATCGAGGCGCGGATCTCTTCGGGACTGCGCTGCGGCATCAGCCGGCGCCTCCTTCTGCCCGCCCGGCGTCAGGCGTGCCAGCGCCGGTGGACTCCTCGACGGCGACGGACTCGAACTGCTGAATACGGCGCGTGTCGTCTTCGGGGCGCAACGCCTCTTGCGTCTTGCGTGCCTCGCTGATCGCCATCGCCGGAACTATCTGGCTGCCCTTCTGGATCTTCCTGAGCGCGAACACGGCAGCAATGGCGCCGACGACGAACAGCCCGAGCGCGACGATAAAGAACCCGAGCCAGATGTAATCGCCAAGCAGATCTGAGAGAAAGAACGAGATGCCGATCAGCAGGATGATCAAGCCAAAGAAGGCGAAGATCCCGCCGAGGATGCTGGCGACCGACCCGCGCAGCAGGTTCTTGAGCGAGATCGCGATTTCGGCCTTGGCCAGCTCGATCTCCTCGTGCACCAGCGTGGTGGTGCGATCGATGATCTCGCCGACCGACTGGCCTAGCGGCGGGGTTTCACGGGGGTCCGGCACGGGAAGATGCGTCAGTCGATCGGTGGCTCTTCGTTGAAGACCACACGCCAGACCTGCTCGGCGGCCTTGCGCGACGCAATCGCAGCAAGCGCGCCGAGGCCAGCGATCAGCCCGGAGAACATCAACCGCTTGACCATTTCGTTTTCCATGCTGTCGAAGCCTCCGAGATCGGCGTTGCCTGTGCTTGCTTTGAAGACGCGGCTGTCACCACGAGTAAGCCTGCGGAACGCGGTTGGCGAGCGCCGGAAGCTTATCGCGGATGGCGCTCTGGGCGGCAATGTCGAGTGCCGCCGAGATCACGGTTTCATCGTCGTCCCCCGCGCGGGCGAGCACCGTTCCCCACGGGTCGACGATCATCGAATTGCCGTACGAGCGCCGATCGCCGTCGTGATAGCCACATTGATCGGCGGCGGCGATGAACACCTGGTTCTCGACGGCTCGAGCACGCAGCAGCAGCTCCCAGTGCGCTTCGCCGGTCACATACGTAAACGCGGCCGGAACGAACTGCACGAGCGTGCCGCGCACGGCGAGGATGCGGTAAAGCTCGGGAAAGCGCAGGTCGTAACAGACCGTCAGGCCGGCGGGCAGATCGCCAGCGAGTGCGGTGTCGACGATCTCGTCGCCGCGCTGCTCGTGATCGCTCTCGCGATAGACCTGACCGCCGACCTCGACGTCGAACATGTGAATCTTGCGGTAGACGGCCTTGATCTCGCCGTCGGGCCCGGCATGCACGCAGGTGTTGGCCAGCTTCTCGCGCCCCTCGACGCGCTCCACGATCGAGCCGGCGACGAGGTCGATCGCCAGCTCACGCGCCAGCTCACGCGCCCAGGTGACGGTAGGGCCGTCGAGCGGTTCGGCGTTCGCGCGGTAGTCGGCGCTGCTGCCCATGACATTGAACTTCTCTGGAAGCAGCACGACATTGGCTCCGCCGGCTACCGACTCGCGCACGAGCCGGTCTGCCCTGGCCATGTTCGCGGCCTTGTCGGCCTGCGAGTTCATCTGCACGGCGGCGACGCGAAGTGAGCCCGTCATCAGCTCATCATCCTCCACAATCGGTCGTTGCGCTGAGGATCGCGTCGCGCAGTGCGTTGAGCCCGTCGGCATTCGGGTGCGTCCGGTCGGGCAGCGTGAACCAAGGCACGCTCGAACCGGGACGGTGAGCCGCCGCCAGC
>JACRKX010000083.1 GCA_016219715.1 Actinomycetota bacterium
AGTTGATCGAGGCGATCGACGCGCACCGCGCGCACATCACCGAACGCGGAACGCTGGCCGAGCGCCGGCGTCGCAACCTCAGCAACGAGGTGCTGGAGATCGCGACGATCCAGTTGCGCCGCGAGATCGAGAACTTCCTCGCGGACGACCCCGAAGTGCGTGAACTGCTCACCGAGGTCGTCGAGCGCAAGCTCGACCCGGCCAGCGCCGCCCGCCTGATCCTCGAGCGCCGCGCCTAAACCGCCCTGGGATCGTGTTCGGTGGCCGGGAGCGAGGCGTCGAGCCGGCGCGGGTGGCCGATCGATCCGACCTCGGCGATGTCGCGTGAGAACGGCAGGCTGACCGTCCAGTCGACGACTGCGCGGACCTTGCGCCGGAGGCCCGGAATCTGGCTCATGTGGTACGTGCGAGCGAGCCACCACGCCAGCGCCCCACGGAGCTTCACGCGGCCACCGATCATCGCGACGGCCTGGTAGCGGCCGAGGTTCACGAACGAACCGCGGCTGCGGTAGGCGAACACGCGAGCGCGACCATGTCCGAGCGAAGCGGCGACGTTGCCGCCGGCTGTGCGGCCCTGGCGGATTGCGTGCTGAGCCGTCGGCGGACTCGGACGCCCTTCGTCGGTCGGGTTGGGTACGGCCGCCGCATCGCCTAAAGCCCAGACTCGCTCGTCGCCGGCAACCTGCATGCGCTCGTCGACGACGATTCGACCGCGCTCGTCGAGCGGCAGGCCGAGCTCACGAACGACCGGGTTGGGCGTGACACCGGCGGTCCAGACGACCGTGCGCGTGTCGATCCGCTCGCCGGTGGAGAGTTCGGCGAAGTCGGATCCGATCGCTGCCAGAGTCGTGTTCAGACGCACGTCGATGCCGCGCTTGACGAGCTCGCCGACCGCGTATGCGGCGAGCCGCTCGTCGATCTCGGAGAGAACGCGCGCGCCGGCCTCGACCAGCATCCAGCGCATGCCGTGAGCACGGGCGGCCGGATACATGCTGAGCGCGTCCGTCGCGAAGTCCTGTAGCTCGGCGAGTGCCTCGAGGCCTGCGTAGCCTCCGCCGACGAAGACGAACGAGAGCAACTCGTCGAGCCGCTGCCGGTCGCTGACGGTTTCGGCCAGTTCGAGCGAGCGGATCACGTGATTGCGCAGCCAGATCGCGTCGGCCAGGCTCTTGAAGGCGACGCCGTGCTCGGCGAGCCCCGGCACCGGGAGCGTCCGGGAGACCGACCCCGGCGCCAGCACCAGCCGGTCGAAGCGCAGCTCTTGAGGATCGCCTTCGGGATTGCGGATCGAAACCACGCTGCGCTCGGAGTCGATACCGGTCAGCGAGCCGAGCTGGAGGTTCGTGTGCCGCAGCGTCTCGCGAAGAGGCGTCACAACGTGCCGCGGCTCCAGCGTTCCGGCGGCGGCTTCGGGAAGCAGGGGGGTGTAGAGCAGGAAGTTCTGTTCGCTGACGAGCGTCAACTTGATCGCGTCGCGACCGCGACGGCCGATCCGCCGTTCGAGCTCTCGAGCGGCGCTGAAGCCGCCGAATCCGCCTCCGACGATGACCACGTTCCACGCCATGACGCACCTCCGTTCGCCTGTGCCGCGCCGCAACCGGGCGGCCCCGACCTTGTAACACGATGATACAAGCGATTGTAACACGTTGTTACAAAGTTCGTGAAACGTTCTGTGGCCACGAGAACTCGAGGCAAGGAAAACCCGGGTCCGACTCGGCATCGGACCCGGGTTCGCGGAGGCGGCGCACACAACTGCGCCGGTTCCTGCTGTTCCTTGATTGGAGGAGGGCTGGGAACAGGGCCCGCCTCCTGCCCTGGCCGGCACTCGGGAGCCGGTCCCCCTGACCGGAATCCGTCGCGCCAGGCGAGGTGTCTTAACTGCCCTTCGCAGCTTTAGACGAGTCCGCGCGGCAAAAGTGCCGCAGGATCTCTCTCAAAACTTTCGCGACACCTTGACGCCCGCTATTCGTCTGTACGAATAAGGGAACACCTGCGCGCAAACCCCATGCGCGTAAACCAATGGAAGCCTCTACGAAACCGCGCCACTTCGTGCCCTCCGGCGACCCGTCGGGCAGCCGGCTGCTGTTGCTGCAGCCCGACGCCGTGCTCTGCCACATGGCCGCGCGCGGCAACTGCGCGGCCTATGACGTGCTCTACAGGCGCCACCACCGCACCGTCTACGCGTTCGTGTTCCACTTGCTTGGCGGCCGCAGCTGCGTGTCCGACGCCGAAGACATCGCTCAGGACGTCTTTGCCAAGGCCTTCGCCGGGATCGACGGCAAGCGTGACGGCTCGTTTCGCCACTGGATCCTGACGATCGCGCGCAACCGGGCAATAGACCACATGCGGATGGGCACGCCACGCGTTCTGTCGCTACACGACGAAGCCGTTGAGCACGACCCGGCGGTGGCCGTCGAGTGCGCGGCAAGTGAGGCCGAGGACCGCGCAGACTTCGCATGGATCCTCGCGGCTGTCCGCGAGCTGCCTCAGCGTCAGCGCGAGGCGCTCGTGTTGCGTGAACTCGGTGGCCTGTCGCACGCCGAGATCGCCGAGCAGCTCGGCACGACCGTTCAGGCCTCCAAGCAGTTGATCAAGCGCGGGCGCGCCGCGTTGACGGACTCGGCAGACGTTCACGGCGTGCGTTCGCGCAACCTGCGACGCGAGCTCACGCTTGCCGCCCCGCTCGTGCCGTTCGCGGCGACGGCCGGCTTCGGTCTCGCCGGAGCCGGTGCCGCCGGCTTCGGCTCGTCCGCACTCGCCGGCAAAACCGCGGCGGCCGTGCTGTGTATGGCCGCGATCGGCGGCACGACGGCTGCCGTCGAGCAGTCCCTCTCGCCGGCCGGCACCCGCGTCGGGCCTGGGCTGGTCCAAGCTTCGGTCGGCGATTCCGTCGACCGGCAGACCGCCGCCCCCGGTGCGCCGCCGGAGTCTGGTGCGAACGAGGGTGCGAGCGAGTCCGAGAAAGGCGGCGAGTCGCCGGCTAGCGGGGACCGTCGTAAGCCTGCGCGCTCGCGGAAGGCTGGCCGCGACCGCAATCGCCATGACGGAGCGGCCACGGCGCCTTCGATCGCACCGGCCGATTCCGGCTCTGCGGCTGCCGGCAACGGGAGGGCCGACGGCGCGGCCGGCGCGCCAGTAGCCGGTTACGGGCCGGCAGCCAAAGATGCGGCCCCGGGCCGCGCCGGCCGGGAAACCGGCGGCGCGGCCGCGCCCGAGTAGGTCGCGGCCGCGCCTGAAGCCGGGGCGCTCCGATTTAGCCCGCGAGTTCGATCTTCACGAACAGGCCGTCGATCAGCGTGGCCTCGTGCACGGTCGCTCCGGCGACCAGTGCCTCCACGCCGCAGTGATCTGAATCGTCATCGTCCGGACCGTCATCCGAGCCCGGGCTGCTGCTGTGGCGGCTGTCGTCATCGTCATCGTCGTTCGAGTCGTCGGGACCATCGTCGTGCGACGCGGTTGCGGTCGGCGATGGCGCCTGAGCGTCGTCATCGTCGTTGTCGTCGCATCCGCACTCGATCTTCGTCGTGGCGTCGACCGTGCCGCTGACTGTCTCTCCGGCGAACGTCTGGATCGTCAGCACACCGTTCTCGAAGGAGACGATCGTTCCGGCGCCCTCGTCATCCTTCGTGGTTGGACACGCCGTCGCGGTCGTGGTCCTCAGCGCCGTCGCGGCGTCCATCGCGGTATGAGTCCTTGCGCCGCGGGCTGGTGCGTGCCTGAAGCTCGCAGACGTTCGCCACGCCGTCGTGGTCCTGGTCCCGGCGGGACTGGTTGACCTTCAATGAGAGCCCGTGCTTGCGCTCCCAGCGATCGGGAAGTCCATCGCGATTGGCGTCGCGCGGCGCGGCCTGGGCCGTGGCGGCCAGTGCGAGTGCGATCAGCAGTGCGCCGACGATCGCCGGAACGATGTGTATCGCGCGTTTGATGGTGAAATTGGGGTTCATGCTCCTGTCTCCTTCAGGGGGCGGTGAATCGGATCGATAACTGCTTTGACGGTTCGCCGCGGGGAAAGTCCCG
>JACRKX010000084.1 GCA_016219715.1 Actinomycetota bacterium
CCGGGCCGGTAGAGCACCTCGAGCTTGCGGTCGCGAAACTCGATCACGTCGCCCTCGCGCAGCACGGTGTCTACCTTGGCGCTGGAGCCCCAGGCGCGAAAGGCCTTGGCCACCGAGCGCAGTGCGACGGTGACCTCCTCGGAGATGCCGTTCTGAACCATCATCTGCGACGCCCAGCGGTCGGTGGCCGACGACTCTTCGTCGAAGTTCTCCATCCACGGCACGCAGCGATCGAGGCAGACGAGTTCGGCGCCAGACCGTGTCTTGACGATCTCGACGAGGCCGAGGTGGTCGATGTGCTGGTGGGTGACGATGATCTTCTCGATGTCGAGCAAGTCGTGGCCGCGCGTGGCGAGTGCGCGCACTAGGGCCGCCAGCGAGTCTCCGCTGTTTGGGCCTGGGTCGATCAGCGTCAGTGGGTCGTCTTCAATCAGGTAACAGTTCACGGGGCCTACCGCGAACGGCGTGGGGATCTCGAACATGAAGATCCCCTCGTCTTCCATGCGCTTGAACAGTGGCGCAAGCTCCGGGGTGGTGCGATCGATCATCTTTGGCCTCCTAGCCGCGGATCAGCGCGAGCAGCTCGTCGCGCCGACGTTCCATGTCGGCCTGGCTGAACGCCTCGAGATTGAGGCGCAACAGCGGTTCTGTGTTGCTCGGGCGCACGTTGAAGTGCCAGTCGGGGTAGTCGACGCTGATCCCGTCGAGCTTGTCGATCTCGCCGTCGCCATAGCGCTGCTCGATCTCGTCCATCACGGCTTGGCCGTCGCTGACGGTCGAGTTGATCTCGCCGGTGATGAAGTACTTCTGGCGAAAAGCGCCGACGAGTTCGCCCAGTGTCTTGCCCTTCTCGGAGATCAGCTCGAGAATCAGCAGCGCCGGCAGCGTGCCGCTGTCAATGCAGCCGAAGTCGCGGAAGTAGTAGTGGCCACTGACCTCGCCGCCGAAGATCGCACCGGTCTCGTGCATGCGCGCCTTGAAGAAGGCGTGTCCGACGCGATTCACGAGCGCATGGCCACCGGCCGCGGCAACTGTGTCGGCCACCGCGCGGCTGGCGCGCACGTCGTAGAGGATCGTCTCTCCGGGGTGCTTGGCGAGGATCGATTCGGCCAGCAGCGCGGTCAGGAAATCGCCGTCGACGAACTCGCCGGTCTCGTCGATGAAGAAGCAGCGGTCGGCGTCGCCGTCCCAGGCGATGCCGAGCTGCGCGCCGGTGTCTTTGACCTTGTCGATGATGAACTGGCGGTTCTCTTCGAGTAGTGGATTGGGCTCGTGATCGGGGAAGTTGCCGTCGGGCGTCCAGTAGAAGGTCGAGAGATCGACGACCGGCAGCTCAGCCAGCACGGGGCCGACCATCGGACCGGCCATGCCGTTTCCGCCGTCGCCGACGGCCTTGACCGGCTTGACGGCCTCGGGGTTGATGAAGCTCAGCGCGTGAGCCTGGAACTCGGCCATCAGGTCTTCTTCGGTCAGCGTGCCCCGCTCGGCGGCAGGCTCGCCGAAGTCCGCGGCTACGACGAGGTCGCGAATCTCGGCGATTCCAGAGTCTCCCGAGAGCGGCAGCGCCTTGCGGCGCACCAGCTTGGCGCCGGTGTAGGCGGCCGGGTTGTGACTGGCGGTGACCATCGCGCCACCGTCGAGCTGGCGGTGGTTGACGGTCCAGTAGAGGACCTCGGTTCCGACCTGGCCGATGTCGAGCACGTCGGCTCCCTCGTCTAGCAGTCCATCGCGGTAGCGGGCAGCCATCGCCGGCGCACTGAGACGCATGTCTCGCCCGACGCCGACCTTCAGCGCGCTCGCCGGTATGCCGTTCTCCGCGGCAAGGAACTGCGCAAACGCGCGGCCGATCGCGTAGGCGACGTCCTCGTTCATCTGGTCGGGATACGTGCCGCGCACGTCGTAGGCCTTGAAGATCGACTGGTCGACGGACATGGGGTGGGGGAACCTCTTTCGTCGTAAGTGGACGGGCCGCGGCGCGCCAGCGCCGACGGCGCGCATCCTATCGGCGCGAGAGGCTGCGATCAGCCCGCGCGATGTGCCACGAACGCGTCGCGAATCTTCGCGTATGAGTGCGCCAGGCCCTCGGGCAGCACGCGGGTGTCGGCCACGACGGGCATGAAGTTCGTGTCACCGGCCCAGCGGGGCACGATGTGCTGGTGCAAGTGAGCGGCGATGCCCGCGCCGGCGGCCGCGCCCTGGTTGATGCCGACGTTGAATCCGCCGGGGTCGTAGGCGGCTCCGAGCACTTCGAGGGCAAGCGCGGTCAAGTCGCCGACCTCGTCGCGCGTGACTTTGTCGAGCGCGTGGAACTCGGCGACGTGCCGGTAGGGCACCACCATCACGTGGCCGTTGTTGTACGGGTATCCGTTGAGGATCACGTAGGCGTGCTCGCCGCGGTAGACGATCAGGTTCTTCTCATCGTCGTCTTCAGCCGGCTTGTCGCAGAAGATGCAGCCGCTCGCGCCTTCTTGAGGACCGCGATCTGCCTCGATGTACTGGATGCGCCACGGCGCCCAAAGCCGGTCTCTTGGCATCAGGCGATCGCCCCCGGCGCACCGGCAGGCGGCGCGAACTGAAACTCGCCGGCCGTCGGTAGGTTGACGTCGCGATCGCTGATCGTCGGCTCGACGCCCTCGGGGATCGGCCAGGCGATGCCGACCGAGTCCCAGCGCACGCCGTGCTCGTCATCTGGGTTGTAGACCTCCGAGAGCAGGTAGATCATCTCGAGGTCTTCGAGTGCGTAATAGCCATGCGCCACGCCGGGCGGGATGCCCAGACCGCTGGGCGATTCGGCGTTCATCTCGAACGCAGCGGTGGCGCCGAAGGTGGGCGATTCGGGGCGAGCGTCGTACAAGCCAACAAGCATTCGGCCGCTCACCACGCGCCACCAGTCCCATTGCAGGTAGTGCAGGTGCAGGCCCTTGATGACTCCGGCGGCGGCGCGACCCTCGGTCAGCTGCTTGACCGCGAAGGGTGTCCACTCGCTTCGCCAGCCCTCGAACACGCGACCGCGATGGTCGCCGTGCACGGTCAATTCTCGGTACACGACATCTGCGATTTGACTGGGATCGCTCATCGCGGCCGACTCTAGCCGACAGGCTGGCGGTTCTGGACGCCGGCTTTAGCGGTCCTGTCCAATCCCGCGCCGCAGATCTGGGCAAATGTCGAAAACGGCTTGCGAATCCCCATTCGCATGGGGTTCTGACCCCATAGACAGTTGTTTAGACGTTCGTTCGATTTGCGTTTCGCAGCGTCCAGAAAACCTAACAATGTCAACAGCCGTTTGAAAGGCGGCCGTGTTCCATGGATGGCATCCCGAGTAGCTCACACTTCCCACCCGCAACTCCGCATCTTGCGGGTGGGCAAGCCTCGCTCAAGAGGCTGTTGCGCGCTGACGCCGATTTACGGCTGAGGTCGCTTGCAGGAAGCATCCTTTGGTTCACAGTGGCGTTGCTGGCCGTGCTGCAGCAGCTGGGCCTCTCCGGGTTCACAGTGCCCGCCGGGCTCGACGCCACGATCCTTGGAGGGGCGATCCTCCTCGGGTTGCTCTGCACCTTCGCGGGACCGCGCACTCCGCAGCGCTGGTTCGTTCCCGCTGAACAGGCGATGCTGATTCTCGCCTGGCTGGCCTCGGCGGCCCTTGTCGCCAAGTCCGGTGGTCCGGAGAGCCCGCTGATCGTCCTGTTCGCCGCAGGGGTTCTGTACTGCGCCTTCTTCCTCTCTTCTGGGGTGGCGGCGGCGCAGATCCTGCTGGGCTCGATCGCGATCTGGGCGCCGATCGCGTACGACACGGGCACGGCCATCGACTCCGGATTCATCGTTAGGGCGGTCGCATTCACCGCTGCGATGTGGTCGGTGGCCGTGCTGGTGTCGCGTAATCGCGCCGCGTTGAGGCGGGCCGAGATGAACGCCCGGCGGATGGCGCTCACCGATCCGCTCACTGGGGTTGCCAATCTGCGCACCTTCGACGGCGAGTTCGCCGAGCAGTTGATGAGTGCCTATGAGGGTGAAGGCACCTTTGGCGTTGCGTTCATCGACATCAACGGCCTCAAGGCGGCCAACACAGTTCACGGCCACTCCGGCGGCGATCGCATGATCTGCGGTACGGCCGAGGTTCTGATGCGCTCGGCCAGTGCTCAGGATCAGGTCGCGCGGCTTGGCGGCGACGAGTTCGCCGTGTTGATGCCGGGCGCCGACCGCGACGACGTGCTCGGCTTCGAGGCGCGCTTCGCCCGCGGTCTCAACGATCTCAACGAGTCGGCCGAATACTTTGGGCCGAGCGTCAGCGCAAGCGTTGGCTCGGCGGTCTTTCCCCGAGACGGCGAGGACCTTGACTCGCTGATGCGCGTCGCCGACGCGCGCATGAACTCGAGCAAGTCGACCCTGCCGCAGATGCTTCCGGTCGAGCGGACTTCCGGCGGGCGCCGCTTGACGCCCGACGCCGAGCTGATCGAAGAAGCCCGCGAGTACTCGTTGACCCGCGTCGCCGGACCGATCGCCGGATGGGCTTGGGCGATGGGTGGGGTCGTCATTCTGATGTCGGCGCTGTTCGACTCGTCGATGGGACGCCACTACATGCTTTCGATCGCGCTTGCTGCCGTTTGTGTCGCGGTCGCGCTGGCGATTCAGCTATCGCCACCCGAGCGCCGCGGCGCGGTCGTTCGCGTAGGCGACGCAATCGCGGTGCCGATGGTGCCGGCGGTGATCTACGCAACCGGCGGGGTGATGAGCATCGCTCTGCCGCTGATCTTCCTGGTGGTCGCCCACACGTCGTACTCGCTGCCCGTTGGCACGGCGATCTGGCGCACCACGATGCTGCTCGGTCTGCTTGCCACGCCACTGATACTGGGCGCAAGCCTCGCACGCTTCATGCCGGTGGCGTTGATTCTCGCGTTCACCGCGGTGATCGCCATGCTGCTGCAGTGGAACCGCGCTCAGCTAGAAGCCGCGCGTACGCAGGCGATCGAGCTGGCTAACACCGACGCCTTGACCGGCATCGCCAACCGCCGCGCCTTCGAGGCGCAGCTCTCGCATGACGGCGCGCGCCACCGCGCCGGCGCGACCGGCGGCGGGCTGGTGCTGATCGACATCGACGACTTCAACGCGACAAACACAGCTTCTGGGCACAAGGGGGGAGATGAAATACTCAAACATCTCTCAGCAGTGCTAGAAGGCGCGACCGCCCGCATCGGTCGCGTATGCAGGATCGGCGGCGACGAGTTCGCGCTCGTCGTCAGCGAAGGGGGCGATTCCGACGTTTCTAGCGCGGCCGCTTTGTCCCGAGCGGCAGTGCAATCGGTCGATTGGTCTGGGCTTCATCCACCCGGCCTGACCGTAAGCGTCGGATACGCAACATGGAGCACTGTTGACGACTGGGCCGAGCTCGTCGTTGCCGCCGATCTTGCGCTCCGCTTGAGCAAACAGTTGGGCAAGGACCGCATCAGCGCCTCGGGCGGACTGCAAGACCTCGTGGTCAAGCGGTTCGCTCGGCGGCACGCGAAGAGCGCTTAGACGGCGCCGGCGCTCTAGAGCCAGCCGCGTCGCCGGAAGTACGCGAGCATGCCGCCAAGCGTTGCGGCCATTGCGCCGACGACGATCCAGAACCCGAGTATCGAGTCCTGGCCGGGCACGTGGTTGTTCATGCCGAAGATCGAGGCGATCAGCGTCAGCGGCAGGAAGAAGACAGAGAAGACGGTGAGGATGCGCAGCACGTCGTTGACGCTGTGGCTGATCACCGATTCGTTTGTCGCCTCGAGTGCGTCGACGACCTCTTTGTAGTTCTCGAGCATGTCCCACATGCGCTCAGAGGCGTCGACGATGTCGTCGAAGTAGATCTCGAGATCGTCGGCGATGAAGCGGCTCTTGACGCGTTCGAGGTCGCGCAGCACCGCGCGCTGCGGCCGGATGATCTTGCGAAAGTTGATGATCTCCTGCTTGACGTTCGAGAGGTCGCGCACGATCTCGCGCGAGCGGCCTTCGAGGAAGATGTCTTCTTCGACGCTGTCGAGCTTCAGGCCGATCTTGCGCAGCATCGGGAAGAAGCTGGAAAAGGCGTCGTCGACGATCGTGTAGAGCAGGTAGCCGGTGCCCTGGCCCATGCGCTGTTCGCGCTTGTCCTCGCTGGCCTTGCAGCGTTCGAAGAGGTACTCGACCGGCTGCAGCGGCTCGTTGGGCACGGTCACCAGGTAGTCGGGCCCGACGAAGATGTCGAGCTCGGCGGCGTTGAGCCGGCCGACGCGCTTGTCGAAGACGGGCAGGTGGAGGATCAGGAAGAGGTAGTCGTCGTACTCGTCGAGCTTGGGGCGCTGGTTGCGCGAGCGGATGTCCTCGATGTCGAGTTCGTGAAACTCGAAGTTGTCGCGCAGCCACGCCTCTTCGGTGGGTCCGGGGCGCTCGATGTTGAACCAGCGGACGCCGTCGTACTCGACGAGCTCGACGCGCGGCTCGGTGTTGATTTCGGGGACGAGCGTCTCTACGGACGGGAGATCCCCACCGCGACGGCGGATCCTGCCTGGCATGTTGCGAATGCGCGCCATGGCGGACTGAGAGGGTCGTCGAGGGGGGTTTCGATGGGCATGGCAGGGATTTTATCGGCAGGTGGGTGGAGCTGGTACAGCGTGCAACGGGGATGGCGCGGCTCCTGCACGGTTTTCACGCCACCGGCTCCATCAATTCCTCGCACAGCTCGTCAAGAGCCTCGGTCGAGACCGAATGCTGATCGGCCTGAGACCGGATGCCCGCGTACATCGTCATCATTTCGCCGCGTCCGTGGTCGACATGGTCGGTCATGCTTCGTCCGTACGGAGTGGTGCGGCTGAGTAACCAAAACGTGCACGCCACCACGACGCTCGGCACGATCGAGACGAACTTCATGTTCAGCGGGGTGATTGACGCGCCGACCGCGCGCGAAACGGCGAAGCACTCCTTTTGGGCCTTCGCGACGGCCCTCGACTCGCGGAACGACATCGTCTGCCGCTCTCCCGATCGAAACTTTCGCTCGCCGACCGCCATCCCCGGCAGCATCAGCGCTGTGTGCGACATCAGCCAGCTGCGCATGTCGGGGTGAAATA
The DNA here is from genome assembly GCA_016219715.1 of Actinomycetota bacterium. Classification (GTDB taxonomy): domain Bacteria; phylum Actinomycetota; class Thermoleophilia; order Solirubrobacterales; family JACPNS01; genus JACPNS01. The sequence continues at coordinate 7,071 of JACRKX010000084.1, forward strand.
CCGTGGCGATGCCGGATTGGTTGAGCAGTCCGACGATTTCACGCGCCGTGTCGGCGCTTCCGGATCGATCGACGCCGACCGTCGTGACCTGAAGAAATCGCAGGTACCGGGGCAGCAGCACGTAATTGACTATTCCATCCTTGGTGCCGCCCAGCGCCGACGGAAAGCCCCACACCAGCCGGTCGCCCAGCGCCGCCTGCCAGGCCGGATCGATCTCACTGCAATTGAACAAGAAGCAAATTCGCTGGCATGGGTGACTGATCAGCGACGGAATCAACTCATCTATCTGCGGTCGCTGCACCATCACGAGAATCGCGTCGGCGGGCGTCTCGGGAGTCAATTTTGGCTCCGCCGGCAAGCGGTACGTTTCGAGCCTTCGCCGCAAACGATTCCGCAGTCGCAAGCCGTTCTGTTGGAGCTCTCGCAGCCGAGCGTTTCGAGCGATCAGTGTGACTTCGTGGCCGGAGTGGGCGAGTCGACCGGCGAACACGCTGCCCATGTTCCCGGCGCCGAGGACGACAACCTTCAAGGGGATTCTCCATTCGGGTCCGACGAAGGTAAACAGGCGCGTTTACTTATCGGCCGAGTATACGGTTCGCGCCACGGGAGAGGCGGGTTCGATTATCCCCGCAAAGCCGCATTCTCCCGAAACACCTCTGCCGCAACCTCGTCGGAAGGCGCCGCGTAGTCGTCGTACCACAGCCCGATTTCGGCGAGTTCGTCGCCGCTGTGGACGGTGACGATCTGCGAATAGCCATGTACGCCGGGTGCCGGAGCGAGTGGTGTGGCGAGAACCAGGTCGCCGACGTTGCGGCGCGCCAGCGCGACGGCTACGGCCTCCAAGGCCGGCGCCGTCGCGGAGCCGTCATCCACGACCACGACGGTGCGCCCTGCCAGGGGCAGGGCGCTGCCGTCGGGGCCGCGGTAGATCTTGGCGAGACGAGCGATATGGGCCGTCGCTTCTGCCACGCGGCGGGCGAGACTGTCCTCTGTCACGCCCAGAGCCGCGAGCGCCTCTGCGTCGATCACGTGGATGGCGTTCTCGGCGACCGCCCCCACGACGTACTCGGGCTTGCCGGGCGTAGAGAGGTCCACGACCGGCATGATGTCGAGCGGTGCGTTCAAGGATGCGGCGATCTGCACGGCAACCTGAACTCCCCCGCGGGGCGTGCTGACGACGACTGCGTCGTTCAGCCGCTGGAGTTCCGGCTTGTCTGCCAGTTTCGCGCCTGCCTCTGTCCGGTCCCTGAACGGCACGTCCCACCGCACCCTTTCCATTCGCGATTTGCGAATCGGACCGATTCCCCGAATGCGGTCCGCAAGCCCACCGTAGGCCCGTTTTGACCCGCGCGCAACCCTCAAAATCAATGAATCTGTGAACTCCGTCACAGAGCCGCAATAAGTGTCCGAAACGTCACTTCCGCCGCATGGCGCACCGCTATACTGGCCTTCACATAGCTGTACGCATCCAGAGGGGTGGAGGGACTGGCCCTACGAAACCCCGGCAACCATCAGAAAGCCATTTCTGAAAGGTGCCAATTCCAGCAAGCCAACGTTCGCCGATGGCTTGGATGATGTGGAAAAGGCCTCATTCCCCGAAACCTTCGTCCGCACATCCCGGCCGAAGGTTTTTTCATTAGAGAGAAGGAAGAGGTTTCACAGATATGGCCGTAGATGCGCTTAAGTGCAAGGAGTGTGGCGAGCGGTATTCGCTCGAAGCACGCTTCGTTTGCGAACACTGTTTTGGCCCGCTCGAAGTCGCATACGACTACAGCGGCATGGACGTCGAGGAGGCCAAGCGCAAGATCCAGGCCGGCCCTCACAACATCTGGCGCTACTCCGATTTCCTGCCGTTCGCCGAGCGCCCCAAGACCGCGCTCGACACCGGCCTGACCCCGCTGGTGCACGCCAAGCGCCTCGGTGAGTACCTCGGCGGCCTGAAGAACGTGTACGTCAAGAACGACGCCGCCAACCCGACGCACTCGTTCAAGGACCGCGTTGTCAGCGTCGCGCTCGCGAAGGCGATCGAGCTGGGTTACCAGGTGATCGCGTGTGCGTCGACGGGCAACCTTGCCAACGCCGTCGCCGCTCACGCTGCCGCGCAGGGTCTCGACAGCTACGTCTTCATACCGACCGACCTCGAGGAGCAGAAGATCCTCGCCACCGGTGTCTACGGCACCGAGCTGGTCGGTGTGCGCGGCAACTACGACGACGTCAACCGCCTCTGCACCGAGCTCTCGGCCGAGAAGGACTGGGCCTTCGTGAACATCAACATGAGGCCGTACTACAGCGAGGGCTCCAAGACGCTCGCCTACGAGGTCATGGAGCAGCTCGGCTGGCAGGTGCCCGACCGCGTCGTCGGCCCGATCGCCTCGGGTTCGCTGTTCACCAAGCTGCACAAGGGTTTCGCCGAGTGGCTCGACATCGGCCTGGTCGAGGGCAAGCTGCCGGTCTTCCATGGCGCCCAGGCGACTGGATGCAATCCGGTTGCGCATGCCTTCGAGCAGGGCAAGGACTTCTGTCAGCCCGTCAAGCCCGACACGATCGCCAAGTCGCTAGCGATCGGCAACCCGGCCGATGGCCCGTACGCGCTCGACGTGGCGCGCAGCACGGGCGGCACGATCGAGCAGGTCACCGACGATGAGATCCGCGCCGGCATCAAGCTGCTGGCCCACACCACCGGCGTCTTCACCGAGACGGCCGGCGGCGTCACCGTGGCAACGCTCAAGAAGATCGCCGACCGTGGCCTGATCGACCCCGACGAAACCGTCGTGGTCTACATCACCGGTGAAGGTCTCAAGACGCTCGACGCCGCGCGCGGCACCTTCGAGAAGTACGAGATCGACCCTACGATCGAGTCGTTCAACCAGCTGAAGCCCAAGCCCGTGCCAGTCACGGCGTGAGTCCAGAAAGGAAGCAGACCTAGAAGATGGCAATCACGGTAAAGATCCCTGCCCAGTTGCGGCCGGTCGTGGGAGGCAACGCCACGGTCGACGTCGAGACCACCGGCACCGTTTCCGACGTGCTCGACGCGCTCTACGAGCTATACCCGGAGCTGCGCGACCGCATCAGCGACAATGGCGAGCTGCGCCGCTTCGTGAACGTGTACGTGGCCGACGAAGACATCCGCTTCGGCGACGGGCTCGACACCCAGGTCGCCGACGGCAGCGACGTGACGATCCTGCCGGCGGTCGCCGGCGGCTGCTGATCGAAGTTGATTCCTGTCGCGATTCTCTGCGGCGGTAAGGGCACGCGCATCGCGCGCGGCGAGCAGGACCTGCCCAAGCCGCTGGTCGACGTCGGTGGCAAGCCGATCCTGTGGCACGTGATGGCGCTTTACGCCGCTCAGGGCTTCAGCGACTTCGTGCTGTTGACCGGCTGGCAGAGCGAGCGCGTTGCCGCGGCCGTGCGGGATCTACAAGAGGTGCGCGATGGCGCATGGAACGTTCGCTTCCTCGCGACCGGCGAAGAAACTCCTACGGGCGGACGTGTGGCCGCCGCTCGTGGGGTCCTGGCCGACGGCACGTTCGCGCTGACATACGCCGACGGCGTGGCCGACATCGACCTGCGCTCAGAACTCGACTTCCATCGGTCGCATGGCGGCGCGGCGACTATCGCCGTAGTCCGGCCGCGCAGCCCCTGGGGGCGTGCGGATCTCGCCGAAGACGGCGCGATCACCGGCTTCCACGAGAAGCCGCGCCTGGCAGACTGGATCAACGGCGGTTTCATGTTCTGCGAGCCGCGGGTGTTCGATCACGTCGGTCCCGAAGACGTTCTCGAACGCGAACCGCTCGAGCGCATGGCCGCCGATTCGGAGTTGTTCGGGTTCCGCCACGACGGGTTCTGGGACTGCATGGACACCTTCAAGGACGCGCTGGAGCTAAACGAGCTTTGCGCCGCCGGCACGCCGCCGTGGCTTGCGGGCGTGCCTGCCGGAGAAGCGCGATGACCGACCTCGCCGCGCGCTCCTGGCGCGCCGTTCCCGTACTCGTTACCGGTGCCGACGGGTTCATCGGTTCATGGCTGGCAGAGCGGCTGCTCGACGAGGGCGCCGAGGTTGTGATCCTCAAGCGCGACCGTCCGGCGCATTCGCGGTTGCGTATCGACGGGGTGGAAGAGCGTTGCACCGTCGCGCTGGGCGACCTGTCCGACCACACCGCCCTGTTGCGCGTGTTGAACGAGTACGGGGTGGAGACGGTCTTTCATCTTGCCGCTCAGGCGATCGTGGCAGTGGCGAACCGGTCGCCGCTTTCGACCTTTGAGACGAACGTTCGCGGCACCTACAACCTGCTCGAAGCCGCGCGCCTGGCGCCGACGGTCACCGGCGTGGTCGTCGCCTCGAGCGACAAGGCGTACGGCGAGCACGAGGATCTTCCGTATCGAGAGGACGCAAAGCTTCAGCCGCGCTTCCCTTACGACACGTCGAAAGCCGCTGCCGATCTGATCGCCCGCTCTTACGCCGAGACGTACGAGTTGCCCGTCGCCGTCACGCGCCTCGCCAACGTCTACGGCGGTGGCGACTTCAACTTCAGCCGGCTCGTGCCCGACACCGTACGCGCGATCCTCGCCGGCGAGCGCCCGGTCGTGCGCAGCGACGGCACGCCCGAGCGCGACTTCATATACGCGGCCGACGCGGTCGACGCCTACTTAGCGGTGGCGGCCGGTCTTTCTGACGACACCAACCGTGGGCTTGCCTTCAACGCCGGCGCCGGCCGCCCGTGGCCGGTGCTCGAGATCGTCGAGACGCTGCTCGAGGTGAGCGGCAGCGACCTCGAGCCCGACGTCCAGGGCAGCGGAACACCGACGGGCGAGATCGATCGCCAGTATCTCGACTCGACTCTGATCGGCGAGCGGTTGGGCTGGAGCGCGCAGTGGAGCCTGCGCGATGGCCTCGCCGAGACGATCGCCTGGTACGAACGCGTGCTGCCGTCGTTGACGGCCAGTTGACGTTCGGCGAAGTTTTCGTCGATACGTTGTGATGGAAGCGCGCCCCGGCGCGTAGTACGGGTATGGACGAGTTGATTCAGACCGACCGAGCCGTGGCGCCGCCGCCGAGCACAGCGGGGGAGTGGGGCGCGTTCGAGCGGCTCTACCGGGAGTCGCGCGACGACGTCTATGCATATCTCGCCTACCTGCTCGGCGATCGAACACTCGCCGAAGACGTGCTCGCGCAGACGTTCGAACGCGCCTACCGCAAGCGCGCAGGGTTCGATTCTCGCCGCGGCGAACTGCGCGGCTGGATCTTCGGCATCGCCCGCAACATGGCGCTCGACGAGCTGCGGCGCGGCAAGCGCGAGCTGGCGCTCGACGGAGCCGTGCTCGACGCGCCCGTGCCGGCGCCGGGCGATCACGTGATTGACCGGGTCGTGGTCGCTGACGCTCTACTCACGCTCGACCCGCGTGACCGTGAGCTGGTCGCTCTGAAGTTCTTCGCCGGGCTGGGCAACCGTGACATTGCGCGCGTGCTCGGCCGGTCAGAGACCAATGTCGGATCGCAGCTTCACCGCGCGATCCAGAAGCTGAGAGAGGTGCTCGATGCGTGAGCAGACCGACAACACTTTCAAGCGCCGTCGTGACCGCCTCGACGACGCCGCTCGCCACGAACTGGCCGTGATCGACCGCGTGCTCGTCGGCAACCACACAGAAGGCGCCGACGACGCCGAGATCGCGGAGTTCGCATTGCGACTGCGCGCCGAGCGGCCGACGATCGGCGACGACGGCAGGGCGCGGCTGGACACCCGGTTCGCGGAGCGGATTTCGGAGGAACGAACCGCGGTCGCCAACCCGGGTCCGATCGATCGCCTGCGCGGTCGCTTTCTGAGCGGCGTGTCGCGACCGGCACCGTTGGCAGGCGCGCTGGCGACCCTGTTTGTCGTCGTTGGAGTGACCGTGGCACTTAGCAGCGACCCGCTGAACGAGACGGTCACCGTCTCGTCCGAAGGACGGAACGCCGGTACGGCGCTCTCCGGGGCGCCAACGAACGATTCGGCTGACTCTGACGTCGCCGAGTCAGGACGTGCCGGCGGTGACAGCCAGGGTTCGACGAACGGGCAGGCCATGGCCAAGTCCGCACCTGCAACGACTCATCGGCTGGATGAGTTGAGTTCACTAGTCGCCGAACCGAACCGATCGACATCCGCGATCCGCCGCGTCGAGCGCAGCGGCGACCTCACACTGGCGACTCCCTCCGTCAACGTCGAGAACGTCGCCGACGGCGTCATCGCCACAACCGACCGCTTCAACGGCTTTGTCGAAACCTCGACGGTGTCCGGCGGCGACGCGGGCGACGCGTCGGCCAACTTCATTCTGCGGCTGCCCTCCGACCGCTATCAGGAGGCGCTGGCGGCGCTCTCCGGACTGGCCCACGTTCGCGAGCGCACCCAGAACACCCGTGACATCACAGATTCCTACGAGCGTGCAGCCGACCGGCTCAAGTCCGCCCGTGCCGAAAGCAACCGCCTTCGCGCGAAGCTCGCCGCCACCACCGACGAAACCCAGGCCAAGATCGTGCGTTTGCGCCTGCGCCGCGCTGAAGCCAGCGAGAGCGCCCGTCGCCGCGAGATGCAGGCGATGCGCAACCGCGTCTCCAATGTGACGCTGGGCGTGACGATCGTCGCCGACGAAACCGCCGAGATCACCGACCGCGGAACGATCGGCCGGGCCCTCGACAAGGCCGTCGACATCCTCACTCAGATCGCCGCGGTCGCGATCGTTTCACTGGCGATTCTCGCCCCGCTCGCACTGCTCGCCCTGGCGATCCGCTTCGGCTACCGCCGACTGCGCCGCAGCCGCGACGAATCCGTGCTCGACTCGACCGCGGCGCCGACCTCGGCCGAAGCCTGAGTCTGGCGAAACGCTAAGCCGCGTAGCGGTACGGCGCGAAGTCGTCTGGCCCGATCAGGTCGGATGCAAGGGCCAGCACGAAGCAGTCGAGCTCGTCGCGGAAGTTCTCCTTGGCGAGGTCTGCGTGTGTGGCGCGTAGTTGGGCTTTGGCCGCTGCGAAGGTGCGTCCGAACTTGCGGGCGGCTTCCCAGCTATAGGCGGCTGTTGTGCGGTGATGGCATTCCGGACAGCGGAGCGTGAGCAGCACGCTGCCGTCCTGCTGAGCGCAGGCGTCCATTGGCTGCACCAGGTCGGAGTAGCACTGCGGGCAGATTTCGGGACCTATCTCCGCGCCGGTCGCTGGGACCGCTGGAGCATCCTGTTGCACTGACTGAGACTGCTGTGACATCGTCAACCTCCCCAGGTTCGATTCGCGCACCTTACGACCCTTTGCGGACGATTTGTTAGGTGACTGAGCAGTTATCGGAATACTCGGCATTTGGCCGCCGCAATATGCGGGAAAATGCGCCGATGGGCGAAGCGTTCTTCTGGGGTGCGGTCGGTGGGGTCTCGCTGGTCGTCGGCGCCGCGGTCGTCTTCGTCGTGCCGATCGGCCGCCAGTTGCTTGGCGCGATCATGGCGTTCGGTGCCGGCGTGCTGATCAGTGCCGTCAGCTTCGAGCTTGTCGAGGAGGCTGTCGATCAGACCAACGGGGACTGGTCGGTCGCGCTCGGCATGTTCTGCGGCGCGATCACGTTCTTCGCCGGCGACTGGTGGATCGACAACCGTGGCGGCCGCCATCGCAAGAGCATGCACGCCCACGACGAGGAGTCGAACTCGAAGGCGATCCTGCTGGGTACGGTGCTCGACGGCGTACCGGAGTCGGTCGTGATCGGACTGGGTCTCGCACAGGGCGGAGCGGTCAGCGCAGCGATGGTCGCGGCGGTGTTCCTGTCGAACCTTCCCGAGTCGATTTCATCGACAACCGGCCTGCGTGCCAGTGGCTGGAGCAGCGGTCGCCTGCTCTTGATGTGGAGCGTGGTGGCGTTAGTCGCCGGGATCGCGTCGCTGCTGGGCTACACCGTGTTCGAGAATTCCTCGGATGAAACGATCGCCTTTGTCATGTCGTTCGCCGGTGGCGCGCTCCTGACGATGCTTGCCGACACGATGATGCCGAAAGCCTTCGAGTTGGAAGGCAAGCTCGTCGGACTGTTGACCACTCTGGGCTTCGCCGTGGCATTCGCGATCAGCGCGGTCAGCTGAGCTGTGGGCGGCAATCGCGCGATCCGACTTCCTGCGAAGCCTGAATCCAGAGCGCGCGCACAAGGATTCGAACCTTGGACCTCTTCCTCCGGAGGGAAGCGCTCTATCCACTGAGCTATGCGCGCATTCAGCGCGTCAGAGCGGGGGAGTAGGGCCGAAGAACGAGCCCCGTCCAGCCCATCGGTGACGGCGCGACTCAGCCTACCAGCGACTGCTGAGCGTCACCGGCGCTGGCGACGCGGCTGCCGGCCGATGCCTGGGCGCCCTTGCCGTGGCGCTTGTGGCGGCGCTTGGGGCTGCCGTCACGGATCTGTTCCGGGGCGGCGACGCTGTTGTTGCGGATCGCGATGACTTCGTCGATCGAGTTGAAGAAGTGGTCGAGGATCTCGGGGTCGAAGTGCGTGCCACGGCCTTCCTGAAGGATCGCGAGCGCCTTCTCCAGCGGCATCGCCGGCCGGTAAACGCGATCGCTCGTTAAGGCGTCGAAGACGTCGGCGACGGCCGCCAGGCGACCCTCGATCGGAATGTCCTCACCCTTGAGCCCGTTGGGGTATCCCGAACCGTCCCACTTCTCGTGGTGAGTCAGCGCGATGCGCGCGGCCAGGTCAAGCAGTGGGCTGTCGCTGCCGGCGAGGATGCGGTGGCCGATCGCGGCGTGTTCTTCCATCTGCTTGCGCTCGTCGGGGGTTAGGGCACCCGGCTTCTGGAGCACGGCATCGGGGATGGCGATCTTGCCGACGTCGTGCAGCGGGCTCGCCACGCGAAGCAGTTCGCAGGCGCCTTCGCTCCAGTCGAGCTTTTCGGCGAGCAGGGCGCAGTAACGACCCATCCGCTCGATGTGGCTGCCGGTCTCGGCGTCACGGCTCTCTACCGCGATCGAGAGGCGCATGATCGTCTCCTCTTGGGAGAGGGCAAGCTGGTCTTCCGAGCGCTCGAGCTCCTTGATCGTCGTGCGCAGCCGGTCCTCGATCTCGGCGCGCTTGGCGAGGTTGCTGTTGAGGTCGTTGGCCTGGCGGCGAAGCTCGCGGTTGCTGAAGTCGAGGGCGCGCATCGTGCGGCGCAGTAGCGGCAGCATTGCCAGGTAGAGCGCTAGCAAGACGAGCAGTAGTGCGCCGGTGAGTGGCAATGCCTGCTTGCGCAAGGAGCCGGCCGCCGCCGCGTAGTCGGTGTAGATCTCAAAGACGCCCACGGCCTGGTCGGAGCCTGGGTAAGTGATCGGCGCGTAGCTCTCGATCACCTTCGCGCCACCAGCGCCTTCATGGTGGTTGAGTTCCTCGACTTCGGTCCGAGTGCCTCCCTCGAGGATGGCTGTCAGCTCGCTCTCGTGTTCCCTGCCGATGTCCGCCGGCTCGGTCGAGTAGATGATCGTGCCGTCGGCGTTGTAGATCTTCGCGCGTAGCGTGGAGTGGTCAATCAGGTCGCGGCGCACGGCGTCGTCGACCTGGTCTAGACGGTCGCCGGAAAGCGGACGCTCCCATTCGCCGGGTTCGATCAGGTTGGGAGCCACGGCTGAAGCCACGAACGCGGTGTGTTCGTTGACCTTCTGGAGACTGTTGACCTTCACGTTGTGACGGACTACGAGCACGGCCACCAGCGACGCCGCGAGGATGCCTATAGCCATGTAGACGGCAAACGCGAGCAGCACGTGCGGCCTGCGGCCGTCTGTAGCCGTCGCTTGCTTCCGCTTACGGATGTCAGTGGAACGTGCGCGTATCCCTACGCGCCCATTGGAAGGCATGCCTCAGGTGTCGGATATTCGTTGAGACAGCTTTAGGGAAATGGACCGTTTATTTCTCTTTTGTCGCGCGTCCAGGCCGGCGGTACAGTCAACGGCCATGGATATGAACGTTGTATTCGCCGGCACAGCCGCCTCGGCGCCCACCGCACATCGCGGCGTGGCCGCTCTCGTGGTGCGGCGCGGCGGCGACACGCTGCTGTTCGACTGCGGCGAGGGAACGCAGCGTCAGCTGCTGCGCTCGATCGGACTTCCCGACCTCGGCCAGGTATTCATAACTCACTTCCATGCCGACCATGTGCTCGGCATCCCGGGCATGCTCAAGACCTTCGGCTTGCGCGGTCGCGAGATTCCGCTGAAGATTTACGGACCACGCGGTCTGAAGGGTCTCATGCGTACTCTCGAGCCGCTCTACAAGCCGATTCCCTACCCGCTTGACGTGGTTGAGCTTGAGCCCGGCGAGCCGGTTCGCTTCGACAAGTACGAAGTGATCGGATTCCAGGTAGACCACGCCACGCCGGCGTTTGGCTACGCGGTCGTCGAAGACGTCCGGCCCGGAAAATTCGACGTCGACGAGGCACGCCGGCTGGGCGTCTCTCCCGGCCCAGACTTCAGCCGCCTCCAGCAGGGCGAAAGCGTGGCTGCCACCGACGGTTCGACGGTCGCGCCGGAGCAGGTACTCGGCGAGCCGCGCCTCGGCCGCAAAGTCGTCTACAGCGGCGATACCGCGCCGTGCGACTCGCTGCGCATTGCCGCACATCAAGCCGATCTGCTGGTGCACGAGTCGAGCTTCGGCGACGAGGAGGCCGATCGTGCCGCCGAAACGCGCCACAGCACCGCGCGCCAGGCGGCAGAGGTAGCGCGCGACGCGCAGGTCAAGCTGCTGTGCCTCAATCACGTTTCGGCGCGTTACTTCGGCAAGGAGCTGCGCGATCAGGCCCGTGAAGTCTTTGCGGGCTCCGAGATGCCGCGCGACTTCGACAGCGTCGAGATTCCGTTTCCGGAACGCGGCGAGCCGCGACTGGTGAAGTTTTCCCGCAACGACCGGCCTCAGGCGCCGCAGCCGGAAACGGCCGCGTAACCTACCTGTTAGTCTGCATCGAAGCCTCCTTTAACCCGGCCCGAGAGGCCAGGAAGGACAACCAGTTTGGCCCGCAACGCCGCCGAAAAGGTCGTACTCGACCCTGACGACCTGCGACGCACGTTCGTGCGCATCGCTCACGAGATCGTTGAGCGCAACGGCGACCGTCCGTTTGCGCTGGTTGGCATCCATCGCCGCGGTGTGCCGGTCGCCCGGCGCCTCGCTGCGCAGATCGCCGACTTCGACGGGCGCAGTGTTCCGGTTGGCGAGCTCGACATCTCCTTCTATCGCGACGACATCGGCCGACGTGGTACTTCAGAAGCCCCGGTAGTGCACTCGAGCGCGATCGACTTCGACATCGACAGCCACGTAATCGTGCTCGTCGACGATGTGCTCTACACCGGCCGCACCGTTCGCGCGGCGATCGACGCGCTGTTCGACTTCGGCCGCCCGCCGGCGGTACAGCTCGCCGTGCTCGCCGACCGCGGGCATCGCGAGCTACCGATCCGGCCCGATTTCGTCGGCAAGAACCTGCCGACCAGCGCCGATGAGCGCGTCAACGTACGTGTCGAGGAACTCGACGGAATCGACCAGATCGCGTTGGTCGACTCCGTCGTGCGCAGCGCGGGTGAGGCCTGATGCGCCACCTGCTCGGTATCGGGGATCTGTCGCGCGATCAGATCGAGCGACTGCTCGATCGTGCCGACAGCCTCGCCCAGCTGCTCGAGCGCGAGAACAAGAAGCTGCCGACTCTTTCGGGTCGCACGATCGTCAGCCTCTTCTTCGAGAACTCGACACGCACCAGTTCTTCCTTCGACCTGGCCGCCAAGCGCCTGTCGGCCGACACGGTGAGCATTCGCGCTCAGGGGTCGAGCGTCACCAAGGGCGAGTCGCTTCGAGACACGGTTCAGACGCTTTCGGCCTACGGTCCCGCGGCGATCGTTGTGCGCAGTCCTTTCGTAGGGGCGCCCGGAATGGTCACGCGCTGGACCGACGCCGCGGTGATCAATGCCGGCGACGGAAAGCACGAGCACCCCACACAGGCGCTTCTCGATGCTTACACCCTGCGCAACCGCCTCGGTTCCCTCGACGGCAAGAACGTCTGGATCATCGGCGATGTGCTGCACAGCCGCGTCGCGCGCAGCAACATCCTCGCGCTCACGAAGCTCGGAGCCAGGGTGACCGTCTGCGGTCCGCCGACCCTGATCCCTCGCGAGATCGAGGCGCTGGGATGTAGCGTCAGTTACACGCTTGAAGGCAGCAATGAAGCCGACGTGCTCTACGTGCTGCGCATGCAGAACGAACGTATGGCGGCCGGTGACAACTTCATCCCCTCGGTCGGTGAATACGCCAAACGCTTTCAGATCAACGGCGAGCGACTTGGCGCGCGCCAGCTCTTGATGCACCCTGGACCGGTCAACCGCGGTGTCGAGCTGTCGCCGGACGTGGTCGACGCCCCTCAATCGTTGATAACCGAGCAGGTCGCCGCCGGTGTCGTCGTGCGGATGGCCGTGTTCTACGAACTGCTGGCCGGCCGCGGCGAACCCGAGGGCGGCCAGAAGCGCGCCACGGCCGTCGCCCCGATGCCAGACGGAGCGACCCGATGAGCGAACAGACCGGCACGAAGCCCAGATTGCGGCTGGCCGGGCCGGCGCGCCCGCTCGCGCCGACCGGGCCGAAGGTCGCCGACGGCCTGAGCTTCAAGGGCGGTCGCGGTGCCGACATGCTGATCCGTGGCGCTCACGTCTTCGATCCGCGCGAGGGCCTCGATTCGGTGCTCGACGTGATTGTGCGTGGCGGCGAGATCGCCGAACTCGGAGCCGGCCTGTCGGCGCCCGAAGGGGCCGAGGTCGTAGAAGCGGCCGGCAAGCACCTGCTTCCGGGGTTTGTCGATCCGCACGTACACCTGCGTACGCCGGGCTTCGAGTACAAGGAAGACATCGAGAGCGGCACGCGCTCGGCCGCGGCGGGTGGTTTTTGCCTGATCCTGGCGATGGCGAACACGAATCCGCCGGTCGACAACAGCGGACTTCTGCGATCGCTGCGAATGCGAGCGGCCGCGGAGGCGCACATTCCGGTCGGATTCAGCGCGACCGTGACCAAGGGCATGAAAGGCGAAGAGTTGACCGAGATGGCCGACCTCGCCGATGCCGGCGCCGCTTGCTTTACCGACGACGGCCTGCCAATCGCCGACGCCGGTTTGATGCGCCTCGCGTTGCAGTACCAGCGGCTCGCCGGCCGGGTCATCGCTCTGCACCAGGAAGACCCAGCGCTGACGCGCGATGGGGTCATGCACGAAGGCGCGGTCTCGGCGGCACTCGGCTTCGCCGGAGTGCCGGCGGTTTCCGAGAGCACGATGATCGCGCGCGACACGCTGCTTGCCGAATACGAAGACGCCCGCATCCACGTGCAGCACCTCTCAAGCGCACAATCGGTCGAGACGGTCGCCGCCGCCAAGGCGCGCGGCGTCAAGGTGACCGCCGAGGCCACGCCCCACCATCTTTCGCTGACCGATGAAGCCGTCGGCGACGGAACCGACGCGAACTTCAAAATGAACCCGCCGCTGCGCGACGAGGCAGACCGGCAGGCGCTGATCGACGGCCTGCGCGACGGCACGATCGACTGCATCGCAACCGATCACGCTCCTCACGCGGCCCACGAGAAGGAGGTGCCGTTCGAGCAGGCTTCGATGGGGGTGACCGGCCTAGAAACGTCGTTCCCGGTCGTCTACAGCGATTTGGTTGTGCCCGGAGTGCTGCCGCTGGCGCTGGTCGTCGAGAAGCTGACCTGCGGCGGTGAGCCGTTCGGCCTTCCCGCGCCGCGGATCGCCGGTGGCGCGGTTGCCAACCTTGCGCTGATCGACTTGGACGCCACCTGGACCGTCGGCGAAGAGGGCTACGAAAGCCGATCGTCGAACAGCTGCTTCGCCGGCCGCCAGGTCAACGGTCGCGTTCTGATGACGCTTGCCGCCGGCGTGGTCGCCTTTCGCGCGCGCAGTTTTGCCGTTCAAGAGGTTGGCGCATGAGCCCCCGCGAGCCCGCTTACCTGCTGCTCGAAGACGGCTCCCGTTTCGACGGCTTCGAGGCCGGCGCGCGAGGCCCGGCGACGGGCGAGGTCGTCTTCAACACGGCGATGACCGGCTACCAGGAGTCGCTGACCGATCCGAGCTATCGCGGGCAGATCATCACCTACACATATCCGATGGTGGGCAACTACGGCGTCGCCGAGGCATTCATGGAAAGCGACGCTCCGCATGCCCGCGCCGTCGTGATGCGCGAGGTCGCACCCGCCGGCACGACCACGCAGCAGGGCGACTGGGAGTCGTGGCTTGAAGAACGTGGTGTACCGGCGATAACCGGCGTCGACACACGCTCTCTGGTGCGCCACATTCGCGACAAGGGCGCGATGCGCGGCGGCGTGTTTCCGGGGGAGATGTCCGAAGACGAGGCCCGCGAGCGGATCTTCGCCGAGCCCAAGATGAGCGGCCAGGATCTCGCCAGAGAGGTCACGCCGCCCGCGCCGGTCGTGTTCGATGAAGGCGACGGTCCGCGTGTGGTTGCGATCGACACGGGTATCAAGCGCTCGATTGTCGAGAACCTGCGTGCGCGCGGCGTGCGACTGGAACTGCATCCCTGCGACACGCCGGCCGCCGAGCTGCTGGCGCGTGATCCCGATTTCTTCTTCCTGGCCAACGGCCCCGGCGATCCGGCCGCGCTCGACTATGTCGTCGAGAACGTCCGTCAGTTGATCGGCAAGAAGCCGGTCTTCGGCATCTGTCTCGGTCACCAGTTGATGTGCCGCGCGGTTGGACTCGCGACCTACAAGCTTCCCTTCGGCCACCGCGGAGCCAACCATCCGGTGAAGGATCTCGCGACGGGCAAGATCGACATCACGTCGCAGAACCACGGCTTCGCGGTGCAGACCCCGGACGGCAGCGGCAAGATCGTCGGCGACGAGCCGCTGCGCTGGCAGACCGACTTTGGCACCGCGGAGCTTTCGCACGTGAATCTCTACGACCACACCGTCGAGGGGCTCGTGCTGCGCGACGTGCCTGGGGCCACCGTGCAATACCACCCCGAGGCCGGACCGGGCCCGCACGACGCGCTCTACCTGTTCGACCGCTTTCTCGCCCTCGCCGAGAGCGGCGGTGCTAGCTGATGCCGCGACGCGACGACATCAACAAGATCTGCATCCTCGGCAGTGGCCCGATCATCATCGGCCAGGCCGCCGAGTTCGACTACTCGGGCGTGCAGGCCTGCCGCGTGTTGCAGGACGAGGGCTACGAGGTCGTGCTGATCAACAGCAACCCCGCGACGATCATGACCGACCCCGAGTTCGCCGCGCAGACCTACATCGAGCCGCTTACTCCCGATTCGGTGCGTGCTGTGCTCGAGAAGGAGCGCCCCGACGCGCTGCTGGCCACGCTCGGCGGCGGCACGGCGCTGAACCTCGCTCGCGAGCTCTCCGAGAACGGCACGCTTGCCGAGTTCGGGATCGAGATGATCGGCGCGAACTACGACTCGATGAAGCGCGCCGAGGAGCGCGAGCTGTTCCGC
>JACRKX010000085.1 GCA_016219715.1 Actinomycetota bacterium
GCTGTAAGCCCGCGGCGAGATTCGCTTGACGATCCACATCGGCGAGACCTGGTGGTACGGCGAAGGCTGGATCACGCGATTGCGCCTGACACCGTCAAGCGCCTGGCGGGCGACGACATCGGGCGACGTGCCGCGCTTGGCATAGAAGTCGACAAGCTGATCGCGGCGGCCCGAGATACGGCCGCGCATCGTCGAGTCCTTGACGATCGCCGTGTCGATGATTCCTGGGCACAGAGCGGTCACGCGGATGCCGCGCGGCGCGAGCTCGGCGTCGAGCGCCTCGCTCATGCCGACCACACCGGACTTCGACGTGGCGTACGGCACCATGCCGGCACTCGGCGTCAGCCCGGCCATCGAAGCGGTGTTGAGCACGTGTCCGCCGCCACCCTGTTCGAGCATGCGCGGCACGAATGCCTGGATGCCGTACGCGTAGCCCATCAAGTTGACGTCGATCACCCGGCGCCAGTCGTCGAGCGTCGTGTCTTCGACTGGGGCGGCATGGCCGATACCGGCGTTGTTGTGCAGAAGGTCGACCCGTGAGTCCTCACTGAAGACGGCCTGCGCGAAGGCGTCCGCGGCCGCGGCGTCGGTGGTGTCGAGTGTGTGGGCGACGGCCTCGCCACCGGCGAGCCGGATCTCATCGCGCACGGCCTCGACGTTGGCGGCGTTGATGTCGGCCAGGTGCACTTTTGCACCGCGCCTGGCCAACAACTTCGCGGTAGAGCGCCCGATACCGGAGCCGGCACCGGTCACGACCGCGATCTTCCCGGCGTACTCCCGTGAATGTGATTCGTCGGCGGCAGCCATGAACGCGAATAGTACGGCTTTGATACAGCCGGCCAGTCTTTCTGATACAAAGCCAGCCGATGGTCATCCAAATGATGGCCGCATAAATCATCCCAGAAATGGAGTATCTCTAAATGAGTGTCAAACGACTTCTGATCGTCGCGTTCGCAGCAGCGGCATCGCTCTTGCTGGCTACCGCCGCCGCGGCGTCGGCCACGACCGTGAGTGTCAGCTCGGGCGTGCTGACCTACACGGCTGCCTCCAGCGAATCCAACAATGTCTCCGTCAGCGGAGGCTCCGGCACGTATTCGTTGTCAGATTCGGCGGCGACGCTGACTGCCGGATCCGGGTGCTCGAGCGTTTCAAGCACCGAAGTGAGCTGCACGAGCGTCTCGAGCATCTCGATCGACACCGGCGACCAGGGCGACACGATCGCAGTGACGTCCACCGTCGACGTCGCATCTACGCTTAACGGCGGAAGCGGCAACGACACGATCACCGGCAGCGCCACGCCAGACACGATCAATGGCGGAGCCGACAACGACACACTGACTGGCGGAGACGAGGACTACGAGGTCTGGTTCGGCGGCGGCGACACGATCAACGGCGACGCCGGAACCGACACGCTTACCGGCGGTTACGGCCACGACACGCTCGACGGTGGCACCGGAGCCGACTCGATCGACGGCGGCGCCGAATACGACACCGTCGACTACAGCGACCGCTCGGCCGCGCTGACGATCACCGCCAACGACAACACCGCAAACGACGGTGAGACGAGCGAGGGAGACAATGTCAAGTCCGGCAACGAGCAGTTCCTGCTCGGGTCCGGCAACGACACGCTGACGATTCCGACCTACGCCTCGTACGTGATCGTCTACGGCGGCAGCGGCAACGACACGTTGAACGGAAATGACACGTCGGCCGGCGACCGCCTCTATGGCGAGGGGGGAAATGACACGATCAACGGCAACGGAGGGGCCGACTACCTGACCGGCAATGCCGGCGACAACACCGTCAACGGAGGAGCCGGAAACGACTCCATATTCGGAGGCGACAACACCGAGACAGCCACGTCGACCGACACGCTGAACGGTGGCGACGGCAACGACACGATCAGCGGCGGCAACGAAGACCAGAGCTACTGGACCGGCGACGGCGACACGATCAACGGCGACGCCGGCACCGACACGCTCACCGGCGGGTACGGCAATGACACGATCGACGGTGGCACCGGAGCCGACTCGATCGACGGTGGCAGCGACTACGACACCGTCGACTACAGCGACCGCTCGGCCGCGCTGACGATCACCGCGAACGACAACACCGCAAACGACGGTGAGACCAGCGAGGGAGACAACGTCAAGTCCGGCAACGAGCAGTTCCTGCTCGGGTCCGGCAACGACACACTGACGATTCCGACCTACGCCTCCTACGCGATCGTCTACGGCGGCGACGGCAACGACACGCTGAACGGAAACGACACCACCACCGGAGGCGACCGTCTCTACGGCGAAGGCGGAAACGACACGATCACGGGCAACGCCGGCCCGGACTACATCACCGGTGACGGCGGGGACGACACGATCAACGGAGGCGACGGCAACGACTCGATGTTCGCCGGCAGCGGGACTAACACGCTCAACGGCGACGGCGGCAACGACACGCTGAACAGCTGGAACTCGGTCGCCGACACCGCCAACTGCGGAGCCGGCACCGACTCCCTCTCCGCAGACACGACGGACTCGATCAACGGGGACTGCGAGAACGTGACGACGCACTAAGCGCGCTCTCCGATCACGGAAATCCGTGAGGCAAGAAACGCGGCCGGTGGAAACACCGGCCGCGTTTCGAGCCAACCTCACTGGCCGGCTGGCCAATTTCTTTGCGTAAAGACGCCGTCTGAAACATCCCCTCCCTGTAAGTGAAATCCCAAACTGAAAAAGGGAGTGTGTTTTATGAGTACCACGCGATCTCTGATCGTCGCTCTAGCCCTCACGGCATCGTTGGTTCTGGCGGTGGCCGCGTCGGCTTCGGCAGCCACCGTAAGCGTCAGCTCCGGTGTGCTGTCTTACACGGCCGCATCCAGTGAGTCCAACAACGTTTCGGTCAGCGCGTCTTCCGGAACCTATTCGCTGTCAGATACCGCCACCACGCTGACCGCGGGGTCCGGGTGCTCGAGCGTTTCGAGCACCGAGGTGAGCTGCACCGGAGTCTCGAGCATCTCAATCGACACCGGCGACCAGGGCGACACGATCTCGCTGGCGTCGAGCGTCACGGTGTCGTCGACGCTGACCGGTAGTGGTGGCAATGACACCATCACTGGCAGCGACGTCCCCGACACGATCAACGGCGGTGACGGCGACGACACGATCAACGGCGGTGACGAGGATCCGTTCACCTGGACCGTGCTCGCCGACACGATCAACGGTGGAGCCGGCAGCGACACGCTCAACGGTGAAGGCGGCCTCGACAAGATCGACGGCGGCACCGGCGGCGACACGATCGACGGCGGAAACAACTACGACACCATCGACTACAGCAGCCGCACGGCCGCGCTGACGATCACCGCCGACGGCACCACCGCAAACGACGGCGAGTCCGGCGAGAACGACAACGTCAAGGCAACGAACGAGAAGTTCCTACTCGGAACCGGCAACGACACGATCACCGTTCCGTCCAGCGCCTCGTACGTGATCGTCTACGGCAACGACGGAAACGACACGATCAACGGCAACGACATGTCGGCGGCCGACACGATCTACGGCGAAGCCGGCGCCGACACGATCAACGGTGGCAGCGGCGCCGACTACCTGTCTGGGGCCGGTGGCAACGACACGATCAATGGTGGCGGCGACGCCGACACGATCTATGGCGGCAACGGCGACGACACCGACCAGTCGGACGACACCCTCAACGGAGACGCCGGCAACGACACGATCTACGGCGGCAACGAGGACCTGTTCTACTGGCCGACCGGCGGCGACACGATCAACGGCGGCGCCGGCGACGACACGCTCTCTGCCGGAGACGGCGAGGACACGCTCGATGGAGGCACCGGCGCTGACTCAATCGACGGCGGAAACAACTACGACACCGTCGACTACAGCAGCCGCAGCGCCGCGCTGACGATCACCGCCAACGACAACACCGCCAACGACGGCGAGTCCGGCGAAGGCGACAACGTGCGCGCGACAATCGACCAGTACGAACTCGGAACCGGTAACGACACGCTGACCGTTCCGACGTCGGCCTCCTACGTGATCGTCTACGGAAACGACGGCAACGACACGATCAACGGCAACAGCATGTCCGCCGCCGACACCCTCTACGGCGAGGCCGGCAACGACACGCTCAACGGCAACGGCGGCAACGACAAGCTCTACGGAGCCGACGACGACGACACCCTAAACGGCGGCGACGGGAACGACATCCTGAGCGGGAGCGGAGGCAATAACACGCTCAACGGCGGCGATGGCAACGACACGCTGGGGGATTGGAACACGGTGTATGACATCTACAACTGCGGAGCCGGCTACGACATCGTCGACGCCGACACGACGGACTCGATCAACGGGGACTGCGAGAACGTGACGACGCACTGAGCGTCGCTCACTGACCTGAGCAGTCAAGCGATAGCTACGCGGCCGGTGGAAACACCGGCCGCGTTTCTTTCTGCCGATGCTCAGCTGTTGCGCAGCGCGCTCAGCCGTTGCGCAGCGCGATGGCCTCGGGCAGTCGCTTCAGCTGCTTGAGCGAGCTGTGCTCGATCTGGCGCACGCGCTCGCGGGTAAGGCCCAGCTCGGTGGCGACCTCGTCGAGCGTGGCCGGCTTGCGGCCGTCGAGGCCGTAGCGCATCTCGATCACGCGGCGGTCGCGGTCGGCCAACATCGAGAGGGCGCGCCAGACGGTTTCGCGCTGGATGCTCTCGGCGGCGGCCTCGTCGGGAGACTCGGCGGTCTTGTCTTCGACTAGGTCGATCAGCTCGCTGTCTTCCTGGTCGCCGACGGACTTCTCTAGCGAAACGGGCTGCTGACTGAAGCGCATCAGCTCGCGCACTTCGGCGACGGGCCACTTCAGTTCGGCGGCGATCTCGTGCGGCTCGGGCTCGCGGCCGAGCTTCTGCACGAGCTGGCGCTCCATGTTGGTGATCGTGTTCAAACGCTCGACCATGTGGACCGGAATGCGGATCGTGCGCGCCTTGTCGGCTACGGCACGGCTGACGGCCTGGCGGATCCACCAGGTCGCGTAGGTGGAGAACTTGTAGCCACGGCGGTAGTCGAACTTCTCGACGGCGCGGATCAGGCCCAGCGAGCCCTCCTGGATGAGGTCGAGCAAGGTGAGGCCACGACCGACGTGGTTCTTGGCGATCGAGACGACGAGGCGCAGGTTGGCCTCGACCATGTGCTGCTTGGCGCTGTCGTCGCCACGCTCGATGCGCTTGGCCAGCTCGACTTCCTGTTCGGCCGTGAGCAGCTCGACGCGGCCGATCGAACGCAGGTACAGACGCAACGAGTCGACGCTGGCGTCGGTTACGAACTCTTCCTGAACGGCCTTTGCCTTCTTGGGGACGGCGGTCGATGCCCTGCTCGGTCAGATCCGAACGCAGCTCCTGGACCTGCTCGGGCGTCAGCTCAGCGTCGATCTGGGATTCGATCTCTTCGATCGATACGAAGCCACGGTCGCGACCCGCCGCGATCAGGTCATCGATGTCACCGATGCCCGAGCTCTCGCCGGCGTCGTCGGGAGCGCCTTCCTGCGGCCCATCGATATCGCCTGCGCGTTCGGGTTCAGCCATCGCTTGCTTCCTCTCCCAAAGATCCCCTCCAAACCCTCACGGCGGCCGCCTGGACCGCTGTGAAAATCGAAAGCTAGCACTGAGTGTAGGCCCGTCCGGCCGGCCTGACCACGCCCCTGTGAACGCCCCTGGAAATGGCGGTGTTTCGCATTCCAGACCGCTACGCTCGGCTATGTGAGCGGCCCTGCCGACACCACTTCCCCAACCTCCGCCGACGCACCGTTCGACCGCGCCGCGCCGCGACGCGACGTGCAGTCGGAACGGCCGCGCGTGACGGCCACGCTTTCGCGAGTGGGCGTGACCAACGTAGAGAAGATCGTTCGCGTCGACGCGGCCGGCGAGGAAAACCTCTTTCACGCGAAACTCAACTGCTTCGTCGACCTGGCGGCCGCCCAGAAGGGCGTACACATGTCGCGATTCGAGGAGGTCGTCAACGAGGCAATCGACGAAGTGATCCTCGGCGAGGCATTTCGCGCCGAGGTGCTGGCCGGCCACATCGCCGAATTGGTTCGCGAACGCCAGGGCGGCGCGCGCGCCGAGGTCTCGATCGAAGCCCGTTATCCCGAGCACAAGCCGGCGCCCGTTAGCGGCGTACGCACGCAGGAGATCTACACGATGTTCGGCACCGCCGTCGCATCCGCCGCGGGCACACGCCGGCTGGTCGGCGTGCAGGCGCACGGCATGACCGCCTGCCCGTGCGCGCAGGACCTCGTGGCCGAACGCTCGCACGCACGCCTCACGGAGCGCGGCTTCGACGAGCAGCAGATCGAGCAGATCTTCGACAGCGTTCCCGTGGCAACTCACAACCAGCGCGGGCTCGCCAGCCTGCACGTCGGCTGTCCCGAGGCCTTCGAGGGAACGATCGAAGCCGCCACCCTGCTGAAGATCGCCGAAGACTCGATGAGTTCCGAGATCTACGAACTGATGAAGCGAAGCGACGAAGTCGAGGTCGTCGAGAAGGCGCACCGCCGCCCGCGCTTCGTCGAGGACTGCGTGCGAGAGATGATCAGCGGCGTCGTCGATCGGTTCGGCAACTCACTCGGCCCCGACGCCTTCGTCTTCGCCAGGCAGGAAAACCTCGAGACGATCCACCAGCACAACGTGGTCGCCGAGCGCTACGGCCTGATCTCCGAGATCGCCGCCGAACTGCGCAACGAGCCGCCGGGCAGTGCCCGGCACTTGACGCTGCGCGAGTGGCTCGACCCTCGCTGACCGTTGCCACCGCTGCCCGGCCGGGCAGCGGCACGA
>JACRKX010000076.1 GCA_016219715.1 Actinomycetota bacterium
CAACGAAGTCGCAGACGAGTACAACCAGGACGCCAAGGATGCCAAGCTCAGCTACACCAGCAAAGGGCTCGGCGAGGTCGACGGACAGGCTGGCGTGAAGGTGCGCACGACGTTGCTGCGTCGCGAGATCGTGGCGACATTCTCAGACGGCGACGCCCCGCGCAGGATCAAGGTGCCCGTTCGCACGCGGAAGCCGAAGGTCACGCGCGACGAACTGGCCGAAAAGTATCCGACGGTCTTGATCGTCGACAGGTCCGGGTTCAAGCTGCGCCTCTACAAGAAGCTCAAGCTTTCCAAGACCTACGGCATAGCCGTCGGGCAGGTGGGGCTCGAGACTCCGGCAGGCCTCTACACGATCAATAGCAAGCAGGTCAATCCGGCATGGCACGTACCCGACAGCGACTGGGCCGGCGACTTGGCGGGCACGGTGATTCCCGGCGGCGCGCCCAATAACCCGCTGATCGCCCGCTGGATGGGCATCTACGACGGCGTTGGTATTCACGGTACGTCGTCGACGGGTTCGATCGGCAGCGCGGCCTCGCATGGTTGCATTCGCATGATTCCGAAGGACGTGATCGAGCTCTACGATCGCGTGCCGCTGGGCACGCCGGTGTACATCGCATGAGTGCGGTCGCAACCGCGGCCGAGAACGGCCCGGTCGAAGCGGCATGGGCCGCCGAACTCGAACGCTACGAGTCGTCGCTGCGCCGGCGCGGTCTCAGCGAGGCCACGCGCCGCGCTTACTCGAACGACGTCGGTCAGCTTGCCGCTTGGTCGGCGAAGCAGTCGTTGACTCGCGAGGATCTCTCGCTCAAGCACCTGCGTCGCTGGGCGCAGGTTCTAAGCGGCGACGGGCTCAGCGCCACGAGCCTCGCCCGCAAGATCGCATCGGTGCGCAGCTTCTACGCCACGCTCGTCGAGCGCGAGGAGGCGCCGCAGAACATCGCCGAGCTGCTGACTACTCCACGCCGGCCGCGTGACCTACCGCAGATCCTCTCAAAGGGTGAAGCAGCGCGGTTGCTCGACGCGATCCCGACCGGAACGCCACTCGAGCTGCGTGACCGGGCGATGTTCGAACTCGTCTACGCCTGCGGGCTCCGAGCCGGTGAATTGATCTCGCTGACTCAGCAATCGGTCGACCTCGACGAAGAGCAGTTGCGCGTCGAGGGCAAGGGCGGGCGAACGCGAGTCGTGCCGATCGGAGAGAGCGCCGCAAAGACGCTGGGCGACTACCTCGACCGCGCCCGGCCGCGGCTCGATGTCGACCGTCGTGCGACGGCGCTTTTCCTGACTAAATCAGGGAATCCGCTGCAACCGAGCGATGTTCGACGACGGCTTCAAGGCTGTCTCAGGCGATCCGGAGTGGCGGCTGGAATCTCGCCTCACGCGCTGCGCCACAGCTTCGCTACGCATTTGCTCAATGGCGGTGCAGATCTACGTTCCGTGCAGGAACTTTTGGGTCACCGTTCAATATCAGCCACACAGATTTACACTCGGGTAGAGTCTGCAAGATTGCGGGCGCAATACGGGAGGGCGCACCCCAGAGCATGACCAGTGAGGCAAAGCCAAGGAACGAAGGACGTGCGAGGCGAATCGGCAGCGAATTCGGCGACGTCGAGCTGCGCGACCTTTGGAAGAAGTACAAGGCCACGGGCGACAAGCACGCCCGCGAACGCTTGGTCCTGGCCTACTCGCCGCTGGTCAAGTACGTCGCCGGCAAGATGGGCTCCGGCCTGCCTAGCTACGTAGACGACGCCGACCTGATCAGCTACGGCCTGACCGGTCTGATCAGCGCCATCGAGCGCTTCGAGCCGTCGCGCGAGATCAAGTTCGAGACCTACGCGATGAGCCGCATCAAGGGCTCGATCATCGACGAACTGCGTTCGATGGACTGGGTCCCGCGCTCCGTGCGCATGAAGGCGCGCGAATTCGAGCGCGCCAACGCCAAGCTCGAGCACAAGCTGCACCGCGCGCCGACCGACCAGGAACTCGCCGAAGAGCTAGATGTCTCGACCGAGGAGCTGCAGGAGCACATCCAGCAGATCTCAAACAGCGCGGTGATTGCGCTCGACGAACTGTGGTCGGTGTCAGACAGCTCGGGTGGCCAGGTTTCGCTACTCGACACGCTCGAAGACCCCAACGCCGCCGACCCCGAGAAGTCTTACGACGCAGTCAACGTCAAGGAGCAGATCGCCGAGGCGATCAGCCGTCTGCCCGAGCGCGAGAAGCTCGTCGTGGCGCTCTACTACTACGAGAACCTCACCCTGCGCGAGATCGGCGAAGTGCTCGGCGTCACCGAATCGCGCGTGTCGCAGCTGCACACCAAAGCCGTACTGCGACTCAAGTCGCGCCTGCAAGACGACATCGAGCTCTAACGCAACCGCTGCCGCCGCGCCGAATCTGAACGGCGGCCTGCGCCCCGGCTGCCGCGCCACGCGACGTGGCTAGGGTTTCCGGCGATGTCAGTCAAAGAGCTTCGACCTAGCCTCGACCCCGAGACCTGTGCGGTCTGCGGTCGCCGGCTGTTGCAGGGTGAAACCGTCAACTGGTACGTCGCGCCGGACTCGAGCCGCCGGCCGGTGTGTGAGCTGTGTGTGCCGCGCGCCGAGCGCGCCCGCTGGATGCGCGAGCGCGACGGCGAGCCAATCGTGCCACTGCGACCGACCCGCGCGGCGCGCGGGGGCGTAATCAAGCGCATCGGCGACTTCTTTGGCGCCCGCGATCACGACGATCTGGAACTCGAGACGTTCGAGCTGTCACCCGAGCCCGACGAGGATCGGTCGCCGCGTCGTCGCGGCCGCGTCGCGCGCCGAGACGCAGCGCCGGCGCATGAGCCCGTCGCTCCACCGGAGCCCCGTGAGGTGCGAGCCGTGCCAACCGGCCCGGCCGCGCAGCTGGCTCAGGGGCTGGAGTTGTTCAACGAATCGCAGTTTCCGCGCATCATCGCCGGGCTATCGCGCTCGTTGGGCGATCCGCAAGTGGCCGCCGTCAACGACAACGCCGGCAACGTCGACATCTACGTCGGCTGGGACATCGCCTGGTATTCGTACCGGGTCGACCTCGGCGACGCCGGCGACCCCGTAGAGCAGTCCGGTCGCGGCAACGACACAGTCGAGCTCACTGGCAAGGTGACCGACTGGAACGCCCGCGCCGATGACTATGGGCGTCTATTCCTGGTTGCCGACGCGGAAGGCCCATCCGCTGGCACTCCCGCCGGCGACAGCCCGATCGACAATGGACCCGGCGATGACCGTCCCGCCGTCTACGGTGGCTCGTGATGAAGCTGATCGTCCACGTCGACGGAGGTGCGCGCGGCAATCCCGGCCCGGCCGCAATCGCCGCGGTGCTCAGCTCGCCGGAGGGTGATGTCGTCGACGAGGCAAAGGAGACGATCGGCGTGGCGAGCAACAACGTTGCCGAGTACCGCGCCTTGCTGCTGGGCCTCGAACGAGCGAAGTCGCTCGGTGCCACCGAAGTCGAGGTCGTCAACGACTCGGAGTTGATCGCCAAACAGATCAATGGCGAGTACAAGGTCAAGCACCCCGACATGAAGCCGCTCTACGCACGATCGGTCAGTTCGCTGTCGGAGTTCGACAGGTGGTTGGTGCGCACGGTGCCGCGCGCACAGAACGCCCACGCCGACGCACTTGTCAACCAGGCTCTCGACGCAGCCGCCTTCTAGCCGGCGCGCCAACCGCGCCAACGCACAAACGCCCAAGAAAAAGCCCCGGCCAGGACCGGGGCGACGACTTCCTCCCAATTCTCGGCGAAGGCCGAGACAATCAACCCAATTCTCGGCGAAGGCCGAGACAATTCAACAGAGAGAGCGGATGAAGGGACTCGAACCCTCGACCTTCTGCATGGCAAGCAGACGCTCTAGCCAACTGAGCTACATCCGCCAACTGAGCTACATCCGCGCGGTGACGACAGTATAGGAGCAGATGTGGATTCGATCGTTGATCGCGTCGATCGGTCAACTAACCTTGCATCTCGCCAGGGGGAAGACCTCGCATGGCGACGTGGCGGAGTGGTTACGCAGCGGCCTGCAAAGCCGTTTACACCGGTTCGATTCCGGTCGTCGCCTTTCACTCGCCGTTCCGCCGTGGCGGAGCGGTACTGCGCACGTGGGCCTGCAAAGCCGTTTACACCGGTTCGATTCCGGTTGTCGCCTTTTTCAGCCGTCGGGCTTGATCGGCTCAGCGGATCCGGAAGCGGAACGAGTTGCGCTTGCGCGGGCTGAATGAGGATTCGATGTTTCCGACCTTGTCGATCGCGCGGATGCGCAGGATGTAGCGGCCGCGCTTTGTCATGCGGGGCTTCATCACGTACCGGAACCGCTCGGCGCCGATCGCGTTGAACCACGTCATGCGCCGGCAGCTGCCCTTGCGCCGGCCCATGTACTGGTACCTGCTGCGCGCAGGGTTCCAGTTGCGGCAGTATTTCTCGCGCTTGCCGCGATTGATCACCTTCGAAAGCGACATCTCCACGCGCGCCACACCCGAGCCGGTGTCGGTGGCGCGGCCGTAGAGCTTGATGCGCTTTTTGCGAAGCTTGCGCATGCTGAGCGTGCGCTTCAGGCGCTTGCGTCCCGGGCGGATCGATCGCAGTTGCGAGCGCGGTGCCAGCTGATCGCCCAGCAGCCACCCCGGGTGGTCGAGCCCGAACCCGAGATTGAAGCGGCTGGTCTGCGCCTGGAAGTTGTCGCCCAGATCGGGAGGGACGCTGATCGTGAGGGTTACCGGCTCGGCACCGTATGCCTGGAGCGGGGCGATCGCGGCGCTCTCCGGAATGAGTTGGCCCAGCTGCCCGCGCCAGACGACGCCTTCGTCAGCCGTCGATACCTCCGCGACCAGCGCGTCGTAAAGCATCTGGCTGCCAGAGGTGAGCGACCCATAGATGTGGGCGTCGGCTTCAGCGGAGTTCGGATTGTTGATCGTAAAGCTGGTCGAGCGCTGGTCGCCGGGTTCGAGATCGGTCAAGTTGACGAGCGGGCCCTCCGGGGCGATTCGCGCCGAGCGCAGGGTCGGCATGCTCGCCGCGCTGTTCACGTGTCCTCCGGTCACGCTCGCGCCGGCGACGACAGTCACCGCGCAGACGGCGACGATCGCGATCGTGACGACCCAGCGGAAGTTGCGGATCACGGACATGTCCACGGAGTCCCTGTTCCGTTGGCGGTGTAGCGGCGGCAGATACGCGCGATCGGGTTCCATGCCGAGTCGCGCAGGTCGTACCCGAGGATTCGCGGAACCGTGCCGTTGTCGATGTTGTCGCGGCCGAAGCTTCCCGCGTTGTTGGCTGTGTCCCAGCCGCCCGTTGGGTAGTCGACGCCATCGGCGTAGTCGTGAATCCGGATCTGGTCCTGAGCGCCGATGGCGCCGTTGTTGCCGTCAACGCGGTCAGTACGCCAGCCCCAGCGGTTAGTGAAGAAGATCCTCGTGAAGTTCGGAGCATTCGGCACAACCGTGTCCTTACGGGCTGCCGTGCCGTTGAACCATGCCGACGGGTTGCCCGCCAGGTCGAACTGGCGTGCGGCCACGGCGACGGTGCCGACGCCGCCGTCGGCGAGCGTGGTGGCGTTTACTGGGGCGACAACCGTGCCGGTGCCGTTCTGGAGGCCGTACACCATCACGCCTAGGCGCGTCAGGCGAGCCTCAACCGCCGATGCCGTGCCGTTCGTGGTCACAGACACGCCGGCCGCGGCCACGTTCGCGAGGTTGATCGTGTCGACCGGGTTGGTGGCGGTTGCCAGGATGCGCGCGGCCGTCGGCATCGGGGGCGCCGTGGTGTCGCGCGTGGCGCCAGTGCCGGCGATCCAGCCGCTGTCGTTGCCGGCAACGTCCTGCACGCGCGCGGCGACGTTGACGGCGCCCTGGCCCCATCCGTTCGTGCTCAGACCGGTGATGTTCCGCGTGCCCGCTCCTGCCAGTCCGGCGCCGGTGCCGATCACCGTCGACGCGCCAAGCGTGAGCCTGAACGACACCGTGTCGGTGGCCATGCTGCTCGCCGGCAGCACAACCGCGCCGGTGGCGGTGCCGGGAGCGATGCCGGTCGCGATATTGATG
>JACRKX010000077.1 GCA_016219715.1 Actinomycetota bacterium
GCCGCGGCGGGCTATCTTGATGAGCGATCCGCCGTCGAAGAGGCGCTGCTTTCCCTGCGGCGCGCCGGCGCGGACATCATCGTGACCTACCACGCCAAGGACTACGCAACGTGGAACCAGTGACTTCAGACAAGCCGGCCGCGCAGGACGGAGTCTCCGAGGACGGCATAAAAGACGCGCCCGAAAGCGGACGCGGCCAGCCCAAGCTGCGCGAGCGCAAGCACGGCGCCGCGATCCCGCTCGACGAGCGAGACAAGCAGCTGCTCAACCTGCTGCAGAGCGAGTTCCAGCTCATCGAGCGTCCATTCGACGCTGTCGCGGAGCAGATGGGCGAATCGCTCGAATGGGTGCTGACCCGCACGCAAGAGCTGCTCGACGACCGCATCATCCGCGAGATCACGCCGATCTTCGACACCCGCGCGCTCGGCTACGAGAGCATGCTGGTCGCCGCGAAGGTCGACCCTGAGAATCCGCAGCGCGCCGCGAAGATCATCAACGCGCACCCCGGTGTCAGCCACAACTACCTGCGCAACCACGAGTTCAACCTCTGGTTCACGATCGCCACCCCACCCGACTCGAAACTCGGGCTCGAGGGCACTTTGAAGGTCCTGGCCGAAGAAGCCGGCGCCGAGAGCGTGCGACAGCTTCCCACTCTGAAGCTTTTCAAGATCAACATGAACCTCGAGATGGAGCAGGGCACCGAGGCGCTCGCGGCACCCGGCGGCGAGAGCAAGGAGCGTCCGCTCGACTCGGCCGAACTCAGCGACCTCGACTACGCCGTGATCCGCAATCTGCAAGGTCCGATGGAGGCAGCCGAGCGTCCGTATGACGCCGCGGCCGAGGCCACCGGTCTGACCACCGAGCAGTTGCTCGCGCACCTGCAGGGCATGGTCGACCGCGGGCTGCTGCGCCGCGTCGCCGCGATCCTCTTCCACCGCCGTGCCGGCTTCAGCGCCAACGGCATGGGAGTCTGGAATGTGCCCGAGGACCAGATCGAGACGATCGGCCCGCGCATGGCCGCCTTCCGCGGTATCTCGCACTGCTACCAGCGTCCCACCTACGAGGACTGGCCCTACAGCGTCTTCACGATGGCCCACGGCCGCTCGAAAGAAGAGTGCGACGCGATCCTCGATGAGATCGCCGAGCAGACCGGCATCCACGACCGCGCCACGCTCTACTCGTCGACCGAGTACAAGAAGATTCGCCTGCGCTACTTCACTCCCGATTACGCCGAGTGGGAGGCCTCGCGGCTGTGAGCGCGCCAGCCGAGCGCGTGAGTGAGACCTCTCCGGCGGCACTGAACACCACGCATTCCTCTGAGCTTTACGAGCGAGCACGCACGCTGCTGCCCGGAGGCGTGAACTCGCCGGTCCGGGCGATGCGCTCGATCGGCCGCGACCCGATCTTCATCGACAGCGCCGCCGGTTGCGAACTGACCGACGTCGATGGCAATACCTACGTCGACTACGTCTGCTCGTGGGGGCCGATGATCCTCGGTCACGCCGATGCCGATGTGGTTTCGGCAGTGCAGGCCGCGGCTGTGCGCGGCACGTCCTACGGCGCGCCGACTGAGGCAGAGGTCGAGCTTGCCGCGGCGATCGCCGAGCGTATTCCGTCGGCTGAGCTGGTGCGCATGACCTCGAGCGGCACCGAAGCGGCGATGTCGGCCGTGCGCCTGGCGCGCGCGGCTACGGGGCGCGACAAGATCCTCAAGTTCGCCGGTGCCTACCACGGCTTCTCCGATTCGCTGCTCGTCGATGCCGGCAGCGGTGTGGCCACGCTTGCCGTGCCCGGCAGCCCCGGTGTAACCGCGGCCGCCGCAGCCGACACGATCGTCGTCGAATGGAACGATCCCGACTCGCTGCGCGCCGCCTGCGAGCGTTATGAGTTCGCCGCGCTGCTGGCCGAGCCCGCCGCGGCCAACATGGGTCTCGTGCCGCCGGCGCCCGGTTTTCTAGAACTGCTGCGCGAGCTCGCCGACGCGAACGGCGCGCTGCTGGTCTTCGACGAAGTCATCACGGGCTTTCGCGTGGCACCGGGTGGCTGGCAGCAGGTCAGCGGCGTGACGCCCGACCTCACCGTGATCGGCAAGATCGTCGGCGGCGGGCTGCCCGCGGCCGCTTACGCCGGGTCGGCCGAGTTGATGAACCGGATCGCTCCGGCTGGCGATGTCTACCAGGCGGGCACGCTCTCGGGCAACCCTCTGGCGATGGCCGCCGGCCTGGCAACGCTCGCGAAGCTCGACGCCACCGCCTACGAAACGCTCGCCGCGACCACGACCGCGCTGGCCGCCGGCCTGCGCGACGCCGCCGCCGAGCATGGCGTGCCGGTCACGGTCGTCGAGGCTTGCGGGCTGCTGACCGTCTTCTTCGCTGCGGCCGCGCCCGAGAACTACAGCCAGGCGCGCGAGTGCGACTTCGAGGCCCACGCGGCGTTCTGCCGCGCCTTGCTGGCGCACGGCGTTTACGCCCCGCCGTCGCAGTACGAGGCATGGTTTCCGTCGCTGGCCCACGACGATCAGGCGGTCGAGCGCACATTGACGGCCGCAACCCAGGCCTTCGCCGAGGTCGCGAGGAGCGCGTCGTGACCACCGCCACCGGTGGGCCGAAGCAGTCCTTCGAGGAACTGCTGCCCAGCGACGGGCTGATCGCCGCCGGCTTCCGGCCCGGCGCCGCCGCAGAGCTGGCCGCCGCGCCCTCGTTGCGCCTTGCCGCTGCCGAACTGGTGCGCGAGGGCTACCTGCTGCACTACGCGGGCTCGCGCTGGTACGCCTTCGACGACGACGATCTCGCCCTGCTGGCGGGCGACCGCCTCTACGCTGCCGGCCTCGCGGCACTGGCCGAGGCGCGCGACGTCGAGGCCGTCGCCGAGCTCGCGCGACTGATCGCCGGTTGCGCCGAGGCGCATGCGATCGGCGACCCCGCTCGCGCCGATCGGCTTTGGGCTGCGTCATTGGCTATGCTTGCGCGCGGTTCGGCCGCCGACGGCGCGCCCTGAGCCGCCCACCCGAAGCCGTCAACACACGTAGCAATGGCCCCCAAGACCGACAAGCAGAAGAGCAAGTACACAGTCGACCGCGGCTGGCCCGGCGGCTTCGAAGGCGAAACGCTGACGCGTCGCGGCTTCATGACCGGTGTCGCGCTAGGCGCAGGTGGCGTCGCCTCGGCGATGTTCGGCCTGCCGGCTCTCGGCTTCGCGCTCGGCCCGATCTTCGAGAAGACCGAGCACCGCGCGCTGCTCGATGTCGGCTCCACCAAAGACTTCAACGGCGACACCTACCTGCCCGCCGTAATCACCACCACTGCCGGCATCGGCCAGGCCGGCAAGACGCTGATCTACGTCCGCAAGAACACGAATCCCACCGACAAGCAGCCGTGGCCCTACATCGCGATCTCGACGCGCTGTGCCCACCTCGGCTGTCCGGTGCGTTTCATCGAGGCTGCCCGCTCGTTCGTCTGCCCGTGCCACGGTGGCACCTACAACTACGAGGGCGAGGTAACCGGCGGTCCGCCGGTGCGTCCGCTCGACCGCTTCGAGACCTTCGTCAAGAGCGACCGCGTGCTCGTCGGCGAACGCTTCAGCGTCAACTCGCAGCTCGAGCGTGTGCCCACGCGTGACCCCGGTGCCCACGTCGACGGCTTCTGGCAGGTGCTCTACCCGCCGCGCCCGACGGTCTAAAGGAACTCACAGCAGATGCCCAGCAAGCCCAAGATTCCCAAGCCGCACAAGATTCCCGTCTCGAAGCTGCCTAAGCCGCCGATCCCGTCGGGCCTCACCCGCGTGCCCAAGCCAGGCACCACGCGCGACGACGTGACCGTCGGCGACGTAGCCGCCGAGGGTGGCACCGGCGTCGTCGCCTGGATCGACGAGCGCACAGCCGGCTCCGGCTTCCTGCGCGGTTTCCTCTTCCGCAAGGTGCCCAAGGGCACCAACTGGTGGTACACGCTGGGCTCGGCCACGATGTTCGCGTTCATCAGCCAGGCCGTCACCGGCGTGTTCCTGGCGATGTACTACACGCCTGACCCCGTACAGGCCTACGAATCGGTGCGCAACATCAACAACGAGGTCTTCCTCGGCGAGTTCGTGCACGGCATGCACAAGTGGGGCGCCACCGTCATGACGGTGCTGGTCTTCGTGCACATGGCCAGAACCTTCGTGTTCGGTGCCTACAAGTACCCGCGTGAGCTCAACTGGGTCGTCGGCGTCCTGCTGCTGATGATGACGATGATGATGGGCTTCACGGGCTACCTGCTGCCGTTCGACCAGCGTTCCTTCTGGGCCACGGTCGTAGGCGTCAACCTCAATGGCACGGGCCCGATCATCGGTCCGTATCTCGCCGACTTCCTGCGTGCGGGCAGCGATTTCACCGCAACGACGCTTTCGCGCTTCTATGCGATCCACATGATGCTCGTGCCCGGCCTGATCGGCGCGCTGATCGGCGTGCACCTCTACCTCGTCGCCAAGCTCGGCACGTCGGCCCCGCCGTGGCTGAAGAGCAAGCTGCCCGACGAAGAGAAGAAAAAGGTCTAGGCCCATCCTCATGTCGCTGATCCTCGGCGCCGAGCTCGGCCCGAAGGCCGACCCGACCACCACCACCTACGTGCCGCGCCCCGAGTGGTACTTCTTCTTCCTCTTTGAGCTGCTGCGCGTGATCAAGCCACCGGAGCTCGTCTTCGTGGCCACGCTGGGCATCCCCAACATCGCGCTCGCGCTGCTCGTGCTGCTGCCGTTCTACGACCGCAGCCCCGAGCGCCGTCCTACCCGCCGCCCGGTCGCGATGACGGCGATGATGCTGACGATCGTCGCGATGACGTACCTCACGCTGCTGGGCGCCTTCGCCGGCTCACCGACGCAGATCGACGCTGAAGTCGAGCCGCAGTACCAGTACGGCAAGGAAGTTGCCGCCAACTCAGGGTGTCTGGGCTGCCACAAGTTCGGCGAAAACGGCAACGACGGTCCCGGTCCGAACCTCACAACCATCGGCCAGCGCCTACCCAAGCAGGCGATCCAGCGCACGCTCGACAACCCGACGCCGCCGATGCCGAGCTTCAAGAACATGCCGCCCGATCAGAAGGAAGCCTTGGTCGAGTATCTCGGCCAGCTTCGTTAGCTCCCAGCGCGCCGATCAGCGCGTTTCTAGCGGCCGATTCCGGATAGGCTCACCGACGTGAGCGAGACCGTCACATCGAAAGGAACGCTGCCCGAGCACCAGGTCGAGGCGATGTTCGACCGCATCGCCGGCCGTTATGACCGGATGAACTCGGTGATGACGGCCGGCCTGCACGAACGCTGGCGCGAGCGCGCCGCCGACCTGGCCGAGGTGAAGCCCGGAAACCACGTGCTCGACGTGGCCGCCGGCACCGGCGACCTTTCATTCGAGCTCGCCCGCCGGGTTTCGCCCGGTGGCAGCGTGACCGGCGCAGACTTCTCGGCCGAGATGCTGGCCGTGGCGCGCCAGAAGCAGCCTGCGGCGCTGGCCGGCGTCGACGCCGAGGTCGTCTTCGAACAGGCCAACGCCCTCGAGCTGCCGTACGACGACGACACCTTCGACGCCGTCACGGTGGCGTTCGGCGTGCGTAACTTCTCCGACCTCGATCGTGGCCTCTCCGAGATGGCCCGTGTCGTCAAGCCAGGGGGCAAGTTCGTGATTCTCGAGATATCGACGCCCACCAAGGCGCCGCTCTCGTGGTTCTACGGGCTGTGGTTCGACCGCATCGTGCCGTTCTGCGGCCGCTTCGCCGACGAGAACAGCGCCTACACCTACCTGCCCAACTCCGTCAAGCGCTTCGAAGGCCCGAGCGAACTGGCCGCCAAGCTGGCCGCCGCCGGAACGCGCGACGTCCGCTGGGTCGCCACCGCCGGCGGCATCATCACGATTCACCACGCTGTCGTCGCTTGAGGCGGCGGGCGGCAGTCGTCCGATGAGCGACACACGCGCCTTTCAGGCACTCGTCGACACGGTCGGCGCCGACGTCACGGCGAGGCTGTCCGACGTAGAGCGACGGCTCGCCGAGATCGTCGAGGTGCGCGAACCGCGCGCCGCCGAACCCGGCCTGGAGACTTTGCGCGCCGGCGGTAAGCGTTTGCGCCCGTTGCTGGTGCTGGTCTGCGGCGCGATCGACCTCGCCGATGAGGAACGATCTGCCGCGCTGATCCGAGCCGCCGCCGCGGTAGAGCTGGTCCACATGGCCACGCTCGTGCATGACGACGTGCTCGACGATGCCGCGTTGCGGCGCGGCCGGCCGACTGTCTATGCCGAGCACGGCCGCGAGGCGGCGCTCACCACCGGCGATCTGCTCTTTGCCCTGGCCTTCGACGAACTCGCGCGACCCGGCGACGAAGAGCAGGTCGCGGCGCTTTCGTACGCCTCATCGGGGCTTGCCCGCGGCGAATTGATCCAGCGCGAAGACGCATTCGACATATCCGTCACCCGCGAGCGATACCTGCTGCGCTGCACCCTGAAGACAGCGCGTCTGTTCGAAGCCGCCGCGTTACTCGGAGCGCACGCCGGCGGACGGCCCGGCATCGCACCGGTGCTGGCCGCCTTCGGAAACAAAGTCGGGCTCGCCTTCCAGCTCGCCGACGACGTGCTCGACGTGGTCGCCAGCACCGAGCAGATCGGCAAGACGCGCGGCGCCGACCTGCTCGACGGCACAGTCAATCTGCCGCTGATCGAGGCGGCGCTGCGCGAGCCGTCGCTGGCCGCGCTCGACCTGCGTGAGATCGACACCCCCGAACGCGCCGCCGAGGTCTGCGACAGCATCGTCGCCACCGGCGCACCCGAGGCGGTGCTCGACGAAGCGCGAAAACTCGTCGCCGAGGCAAAGGATCTGCTGCGCGACACGGTCGGGGTGGCGGAGCGCGCGATGTTCGCGACGATCGCCGACCAGGCCGTCGCTCGCAGCAAGTAAGGGCTGCGCGTGACCCGGCGGTCAAACGACTGGCCAGCGATTGCGGCCTTCGCGCTGCTCGTTGCCGTCAACCAGATGCTCTGGCTGACCTTCGCGCCGGTCACGACCGATACGGCCGAGTACCTCGGTGTCTCCGAAGACTCGATCGGCCTGCTCTCGGAGGTGTTCCCGCTGCTGTACGTGCTGCTCGCCGTCCCCGCCGGCCTTCTGCTCGACCGGTGGCTGAAGGAGGTACTCGTGGCCGCCGCGGTGTTGAACGCCGCCGGCGCGATCCTGCGGCTCGGCGGCGACGCGTTCGCCTGGCTTCTGGCCGGGCAAGTTCTGGTGGCGATCGCCCAGCCGGCGATCCTCGGCGCGATCACGAAGATCGCCGACGAGCGACTTGCGCCCGGCGACCGCCCGAAGGGCATCGCGATCAGCTCGGCGAGCACGTCGGTAGGGACGGTGTCGGCGCTGGCGCTCGGTGCGGCGATCGGCGCCGAGCAAGGCCCGGCGACACTGTTGTGGATCGGATCGCTAGCCGCGGTGGCGTCGATGGCATTTCTGGTGTTCGCGCTGAGCCGGCCCGCTCCGCAGCCGTCGAGCACGGTCACCGCTCCGGCGATCAGCGAGCTGAGAGCCGTATGGGGCGACGGTCTGATCCGCCGCCTTGCGCTGATCGCGTTCCTCGGATTCGGCGTGTTCATCGCCCTCACCACATGGCTGCAAGTGCTGCTCGAGCCACGCGGTATCGGCAGCGATCAGGCCGGCTGGTTGCTCGCCGGCATGACGCTGGCGGGAGTAGCCGGTGCGCTGATCGTGCCGACGATCGCCGTACCGCGAGCCCGTGAGGCCACTGCGCTTGGCGCGATCGCGACGATCGCGGCCGGCTGTTGCCTGCTGCTCGCTCTGGCCCAGACCACCACCACCGCGGGCTTGCCGATCGTTGTCTTCGGTTTCGTCACGATCGGAGCGCTGCCACTGCTGCTCGAACTCGCGGATCGACGCGCCGGCCGCGCCGGCGCCTCAGCCGTCGGGCTGATCTGGCTCGCCGGAAACGCGGGCGGCATCACGATCGCGTTACTGCTGCAAACGCTGACCGACAGCCCCGCCGCCGCTTTCGCCGTGGCCGCGCTGGTGGTCGGCCTGGCCGCGCCGCTCGCGCGTGGCGTCGCACTCCGCAGGTCGGATCCACCGATCCAGTAACGGCCGCGCCACCTTGCGAGCAGGAGACGATCGGCGTTTGGCCGGGGCCGGCCGTCGCCCAACAGAAAGGACCGGCCTTTCGGCCGGTCCTTTGCGCATCTCTTCGTCCCTGGGGGGAGGATCGAACAAACGAAGCTTTAGAAATCCTCGGGCAGCAGGTGCCCCGCGTCGAGCGCTGTCACGAAGGCGTTGATCTCGGTCGCCATGTTCGCGTAGGTCAGGTTGCGCAGGTCGCGCACCAGCGAGTCGGTGCCGCGGTCGAGCAGGCAGTCGAACTTCTCGATCAGCTCCTCGTCCATCAGGCCGTCGGTGACCTCTTCGCAGTTCGGGCAGCGAAGCGTCACGCGCCAGTTGTGACCGTCCGACTGCTCCCAGTCGATCGGGTAGACCATGTCGCACTCGCAGTACTCGCAGCAGGCGACGTCTTCGATCGTCTTGGCGACGGAGTCGGCGAGCCGGCGGCTGTGCGCCGGGTGGCCGGAGGCCTGCTTGCGTGTCTTGTCTTTGCGCGGGTTCATGGTGTAGCCGAGGTATCGGCCGAGGCGCTTCCGCGCTTTAGCGCGAGAACCGGGTAATTGGACAGAGCCACTCAAACGAGCCATTGACGCCGCCACCAGCGCGTAAACTGCCGCACGAGATGGTTCTCAGTGACGCCACCATCAAGGCCGAGATCGAAGCCGAGCGCATCGTGATCGACCCGTACGAGGCCGCCAACGTGCAGCCTTCCAGCGTCGACCTGCGCTGCGATCGTCTCTTTCGCGTCTTCCACAACGCCCGTCACCCGTACATCGACGTGCGCAAGCCGATGGACGACCTCACCGAACTCGTCGAGATCGACGGCGATGAACCGTTCATCCTGCACCCCGGCGAGTTCGTGCTTGGCCAGACGCTCGAACGGGTCACGATCCCCAACGATCTCGTCGCCCGGCTCGAGGGCAAGAGCTCGCTAGGACGTCTCGGCCTGCTGATCCACTCCACGGCCGGTTTCATCGACAGCGGCTTCAGCGGCAACATCACGCTCGAACTCTCGAACGTCGCGAACCTGCCGATCACGATCTACCACGCCATGCCGATCGGCGCCCCTACGG
Source organism: Actinomycetota bacterium (assembly GCA_016219715.1). Classification (GTDB taxonomy): domain Bacteria; phylum Actinomycetota; class Thermoleophilia; order Solirubrobacterales; family JACPNS01; genus JACPNS01. The sequence goes on from JACRKX010000077.1 coordinate 9,185, forward strand.
CAGCGAGGGCATGTCCAGCAAGTACCAGGGCCAAGCCGAGCCCACTCCCAGCAGCTACCACCTCAACTTTTCCAAGTAGGATCGAGCCAGATGCCAAACGTCGGCCCACTCGAAATCATCGTTGTCCTGGCGCTCGTGCTGATCATCTTCGGCCCGAAGCGCCTACCTGAGCTGGGCCGCTCGCTCGGCAAGGGCATTCGCGAGTTCAAGGGTTCGATCTCCGGCATCCACGATGACGACGACGATGACGACGAGCAGCCGCCGCGCGCGCTCAAGCCCGGTGAGCTAGCCGACGCGCCGCAAGAGAAGTCGAAGTCCGAGTCCTCGACCGGTTCCTAGTTCCGCCTTCGCTCGCGCGTCGCCCGACAGGGTCGGCGCGGTGATCCGCCACAATTCGTCCATGGCGAAACGCATCGGTCCGGTCGCTCACGATGAAGAGCTGAGCGTTGTCGAGCATCTCGACGAACTGCGCACGCGTCTGATCACGGTAGGCGCCGTGTTCACCGTCGTGCTCGGAGTCACCTTCTGGCAAAACGACCGCGTCCTCGAGATCGTCAACCGGCCGCTACCTGAAGGCAAGGCGCCGGCCACGTTCGGCGTCAGCGAGGCGTTCATGTCGACGCTGACGGTGTCGATCTATGCGGCGCTGATCGTCACGCTGCCGCTGATCCTCTGGCACATCTACGCCTTCGTGATCCCGGCGTTCAGCGAGCAGGAGCGCAAGGTCGCCACGCCGTTGCTGATCATGACCCCGTTCCTGTTCCTGGCTGGGGTGGCGTTTGGCTACTTCCTCGTGCTGCCGGCGGCCATCAAGTTCCTGCTCAACTTCAACGACGACCAGTTCGAGATCTTCGTGCGCGCCAG
>JACRKX010000081.1 GCA_016219715.1 Actinomycetota bacterium
CGAGCGCTACCAGTGGGCAGACGTCCTGCTCGGACTCGATCCGGGAGACGATGGGACGGCCGCACCGTTGAAGGCGTTCCACAAGGGCGCGACGTGCATCGTCCCGGCGACGGTCGCGAGCGAACACGGTGTCGAGCACGGCTGGAACGGGCTCATCGCCGACCCAAACGACGTCGCCGATGTGGCCCGGCAACTCGACCGGCTCTCACTCGATCGCCCGTACCGCTTCTTCTTGCAACGGAACGCGTTGCGCACCGCCTTGCTGTGGCCGGATTGGCGGCAGTCTGCGAACTCGATGGCTCTCGCCATCGAAGCGATCGCGCGCTCATCGCCCCCCGAATAGCCCGAAACTCGGTGCTACCGTGGCCGATCCGGCCTCATGTCTGAACGGAAAAACCCTCGCCTGGTCTTCGTCTCACGTTCGATCGACGTCGCCACGGGCGGTGGCATCGGCGCTTACGTAACTGCGCAGGCGCGGCTGCTCTCGCGCTACTGCGATGTCACGGTGATCGCCCCGGAAGCGGCCGCCGGCAAGCTGACCGAGGCGTTTGCCGACACGCCTCGAGTCGAGGCGATCGCGGTTCCCCCCATGCCTCCAGAGGCGGCCGAAACGTTCTTCGGCGCGGCGCACGCCTGGTCGGCGGCGGCCTGGCGGGCGATCGAACGCCGTTTCGCGCCCGGCGAGCCGCCCGACTACATCGAGTTTCCCGACTTCGGCGGCGAAGGAGCGGTCACGGTTCAGGCGCGGCGCACGGCCGACGCGCTGTTGTCAGACACCGTGGTCGGCGTACGCGCATATACGACGGCGGAGATGGTCGCCGTGTTGAACGGGCGGCTGGAACGCTCTCCGGAGGCGGTTGGAACCTACGAAGTCGAGCGGTTGGCACTGGCCGGAGCTGACTTCTTCGTGCATGCCGGCGGCGACGTGGCGGCCACCTACGAGCGCTTCTACGGGCCCGAGGCGCTTGCTCCGCCTCGGCTCGTACGCCATCCCACTGAGCTGGCCCCGGTGGCGCTGGGCGAGGGCAGCCAGCGCGAGCCGGGCGACGATCTGCGACTGCTCTACCTGGGAAGGTTGGAGCGCCGCAAGGGGGTGGCCGACTTGATTTCCGCGCTGGCAGGCTCTCCGCTTACTGGCTGGCGGCTGACGCTCGCCGGGGCCGACACCGCTACGGGTCCGGCGGGAGCCTCGATGGAGGAGGTGCTGCGGTTGGCTGCCGCGGACGACCCTCGCATCGAATTCCGGCCACCGGTGCCGCACTCGGAGGTCGGTGAACTGATCGGCGCTCACGACGCGGTGATCGTGCCGTCGCTGTGGGAGTGCTGGCCCAATGTCGGCCTCGAGGCGCTGGCTCGTAACCGGCCGCTGCTGGCCACGCCGGTGGGCGGGCTCGAGGAGATGGCGCGCGAGGGCCACGGCGGGATGCTGGCGGCATCGGGTGGCGCGGGCGGCGTGGCAGACCTCGTCGAGCGCGCCGTGAACGCACGCGGCACATTGCGCGAGTTGATCCGCGAAGTGGCGCCGCGACGGCACTTCGAGACGCTCGCAGCCGACGACACGGTCGCCGAGCAGTACGACGAGCTGATCCGCGGCCCGCGACGTCACGTCTTCCGGGTGCCCGCTCGCAAACGCGGTCCGCTCGTCTCGGTAGTGGTTCCGTACTACCGGCTCGAGCGTTTCGTCGAGCAGACGGTGCGCTCGGTGTTTGATCAGCCCTACCGGCCGATCGAGGTGATCGTGGTCAACGACGGCTCATTCCGCGCGAAAGACTTGCTGCTCTTCGACCTGGCCGAGCGCTATCCGATAAAGCTGCTGACCAAGCTGAACGCAGGTCTTGGGGCCGCCCGCAATAGCGGGATCGCGCAAGCGCGCGGCAAATACGTGCTGCCACTGGATGCCGACAACATGCTCGAACCGGGCTTCATCGAGCGTGCGGTGGGCGTGCTCGAGAGCCGGGCAGACGTGGCTTTCGTATCGGCTTGGGTGCGATTCGTAGACGAGCAGAACGCACCGCTTCACGCACCGGTCGGCCTTCAGCCGCTCGGCAACCAGGCGACCGCGCTGGAGGCCGTGAACATGGCGTCCGATGCCGTGGCGGTGATCCGTCGATCGCTATTTGACGAGGGGTTTGCCTATGACGAAGAGCTGATCAGCTTCGAGGACTGGAGCTTTTACCGCGGCCTGCGCGCCGCCGGCAGGATCGGGCAGGTCATTCCGGAGCGACTGATCCGCTATCGCGTACGCTCCGATTCGATGCTGCGTACCGACGGAACACCCAACTTCGAGCTGCTCGAGGAAGCGATGCTTGCGATCGACCGCGACGGTGAGATGCGATGGACGTCACAGGCGGTCTGAACTCCCCGCCCGATCTCGACGGCAGCCGCGGCGATCGCGAGGCCGTTGACGTTGAGCGTCTCGAGCGCGCCAACCGGGAGCTGTGGCGAGAGAACGAGCGACTGGCCAGGGCGATCGCGCAGCAGGGCATCGAACCGGCTGGCCGTAGCGGTTCCGGAGCGGCGTCATTCCTGCGGCGCATGCACGTCGCCGAGGCGGAGCTGGCCGAGACCAAACAGCTCTTAGCCGAAGCCGAACGTCAGCGCGACCGCCTGCGGGAGACAATCGAATCGGTCGAGAGTTCGCCGAGCTGGCGGGTCACAAAGCCGCTCCGGGCACTCAAGCGAGCCTTCGCGCGCGGTTGAACGAAAGCGCCACGCAGTCCGCTCGCGCCCACCGGCCCCTGCTATCATCGCCGCCGACTTCGCGTCAGGTGGCCAAGGCTGCCCGAGGGCGGGGTTTGCCGCCGTTCGCGGCCCGGCTCTCGGCCCGGCTGCGACGGGTGGTCTCAAGTCATCCAATGACGAGAAATCTGACCACATAACGGGACTTACAGCAGGGCGGAGTCGCCAGTCGACTCTCGCGGGCCCTGCGAGGGCCCTTTTTTATGCCCTGAAGAGTCATCCGGAACCCTCTGAATCAACACTGAGGGCGATTCGGAACCGTAGGCCCCAATACCGCGCTCTACCCCCTAAAGACCCCTGTCACTCAAAGATCTGAACCGGAAGCACCGAGCCAACTAGTCATGCCACGCAAAGTTTCACTAGAGAAGACCCGAAACATCGGGATCATGGCGCACATCGACGCCGGCAAGACCACGACCACCGAGCGCATCCTGTACTACACGGGCCGCACGCACAAGATCGGTGAAGTCCACGAGGGCGCCGCGACGATGGACTGGATGGAGCAGGAGCAGGAGCGTGGAATCACGATCACCTCCGCCGCCACCACCGCTTTCTGGCACGACCACCGCATCAACATCATCGACACGCCCGGCCACGTCGACTTCACGGTCGAGGTCGAGCGCTCGCTGCGTGTGCTCGACGGCGCCGTCGCCGTCTTCGACTCGGTCGCCGGCGTCGAGCCGCAGTCCGAGACCGTCTGGCGCCAGGCCGACACCTACGGCGTGCCGCGCATCGCCTACGTCAACAAGATGGACCGCACCGGCGCCGGCTTCGAGATGAGCGTCAACACGATGATCGAGCGCCTCGGCGCCAACGCCGTGCCGATCCAGCTTCCGATCGGCTCCGAGGCCGACTTCGCCGGCATCATCGACCTCGTCACCGAGAAGGCGACGATCTACAAGGACGACCTCGGCAAAGAACTCGAAGTGATCGACATTCCGGCCGACCTCGCCGACGCTGCCCACGAGGCGCGCACCCACCTGATCGAGGCGATCGCCGAGTACGACGACGAGCTGATGGAGGCCTACCTGGCCGACGAAGCGCTCGACGTCGACCGCGTCAAGGCCGCTATCCGCAAGGCCACTCTTGACATGTCGATGACCCCCGTCCTGTGCGGCTCCAGCTTCAAGAACAAGGGCGTCCAGCCGCTGCTCGACGCCGTGATCGACTACCTGCCTTCGCCGCTCGACGTTCCCGCGATCGCCGGTCACCACCCGAAGACCGACGCCGAAGACTCACGCGAGGCGTCCGACGAGGCGCCGTTTAGCGCCCTGGCCTTCAAGATCGCCACCGACCCGTTCGTCGGCAAGCTCGTTTTCTTCCGTGTCTACTCCGGAACGCTCACGGCCGGCAGCAAGATCCTCAACGCGACTACGGGTAAGACCGAGCGCCTCGGCCGCATCCTGATGATGCACGCCAACGACCGCGAAGACGTCGAAGAGGTCTACGCGGGCGACATCGCCGCCGCGGTCGGCGTCAAGGACGTCACCACCGGCGACACCTTCTGCGACCCGAGCAGCCCGATCATCCTCGAGAAGATGGAGTTCCCCGAGCCGGTCATCCAGGTTGCGATCGAGCCGAAGACCAAGTCCGACCAGGAGAAGATGGGCACCGCGCTACAGGCGCTGGGCCAGGAAGACCCCACCTTCCGCATCCACACCGACGAAGAGACCGGTCAGACGATCATCGCCGGCATGGGCGAGCTGCACCTCGAGGTGCTCGTCGACCGCATGCTTCGCGAATTCAAGGTCGAGGCCACGATCGGCAAGCCGCAGGTCGCCTACCGCGAGACGATCCGCAAGGAAGCCAACAAGATTCAGGGCAAGTTCGTGCGCCAGTCCGGCGGTCGTGGCCAGTACGGCGACGTCGTCATCAACGTCATGCCCAACCCCGGCGAGGGCTACGAGTTCGTCGACATGATCAAGGGCGGCGTCGTGCCCAGCGAGTACATCCCGTCGGTCAACGCCGGCATCAGGGAGGCGCTCGAAAACGGCGTCAAGGCCGGTTACCCGGTGGTCGACGTGAAGGTCGAGCTGATCGACGGCTCTTACCACGACGTCGACTCTTCCGAGATGGCCTTCAAGATCGCCGGCTCGATGGCCATCCAGGAGGCTGCCAAGCGCGCCAACCCGGTGCTGCTCGAGCCGGTCATGAAGGTCGAAGTCGTCACTCCCGAGGAGTTCCTCGGCGACGTGATCGGCGACCTTTCACGGCGCCGTGGCAAAGTCGCCGGCCAGGAGCCGCGCGGCAACGCGATGGCGGTCGACGCCACCGTGCCACTCTCAGAGATGTTCGGCTACGCCACCGACATGCGTTCAGCAACGCAGGGACGTGCGAGCTACACGATGCAGTTCGAGCGGTACGAAGAGGTGCCGGGCAACATTGCGTCGGAGATCGTTGAACAGCGCACCGGACAGCCGGTGTCGGCCTAGGCGCCGGCACGCAAGCAGCCAGCAGACAGTCAGACAGCAATTCCAGTAACACAAGGTTTAGAAACGACTTAGACACAGTTATATTTCCCGGTCGCCGTCAAATGGGGGCAAGTGCTGTACCAGTACCGGGATTCTCTAAAGGTTCGAAAGGAGCAAGCAAGTGGCGAAAGAAAAGTTTGAGCGCGATAAGCCGCACGTCAATGTGGGCACCATCGGTCACGTCGACCACGGCAAGACCACGCTGACCGCGGCGATCACGACCGTGCTCGCGGAGGCGCAGGGCGGCGAGGCGAAGTCATTCGCCGAGATCGACAACGCTCCGGAAGAGAAGGAACGTGGTATCACGATCGCCACTTCGCACGTCGAGTACCAGACCGACGCGCGCCACTACGCGCACGTCGACTGCCCGGGCCACGCCGACTACGTGAAGAACATGATCACCGGCGCCGCGCAGATGGACGGCGCGATTCTGGTCGTGTCGGCCGCCGACGGCCCGATGCCGCAGACGCGTGAGCACATCCTGCTCGCCCGTCAGGTTGGCGTCCCGTACATCGTCGTGTTCCTGAACAAGGTCGACATGGTCGACGACCCCGAGCTGCTCGAGCTCGTCGAAGAAGAGGTCCGCGACCTGCTGACCGAGTACGACTTCCCGGGCGACACGATCAAGTTCATCAAGGGCTCGGCCCTGAAGGCGCTCGAGGGCGACGAGGAGTACAAGAAGGCCATCATCGAACTCGGCGAGGCGCTCGACAGCGAGATCCCCGAGCCGGTTCGTGAGCTCGACAAGCCGTTCCTGATGCCCGTCGAGGACGTCTTCTCGATCACGGGTCGTGGAACCGTGGCCACCGGCCGCATCGAGCAGGGCGTCGTCAACACGAGCGACGAGGTCGAGATCGTCGGCATCACCGAGAAGGTCGACAAGACCGTCATCACCGGTGTCGAGATGTTCCGCAAGATCCTTGACCGTGGCGAGGCCGGCGACAACGTCGGTTGCCTGCTGCGCGGTACAAAGCGCGAGGAGATCCAGCGTGGCCAGGTCCTGGCCAAGCCCGGTTCGATCACGCCGCACACGAAGTTCAAGGCACAGGTCTACTGCCTGAAGAAGGAAGAGGGTGGTCGGCACACTCCGTTCTTCAGCGGTTACCGTCCGCAGTTCTACTTCCGCACCACCGACGTGACCGGTGTCGCCAACCTCCCCGAGGGTGTCGAGATGGTCATGCCGGGCGACGACGTCGAGATGGACATCGAGCTGATCCAGCCGATCGCCATGGACGAGCAGCTGCGCTTCGCGATCCGCGAGGGCGGCCGCACCGTCGGCTCGGGAGTGGTCACCAAGATCATCGAGTAGTACCGATTGAGAGCAAGGGGCCGGCGCAGTGCCGTTTAACTGCTGCCGCCGGCCCCGCAGCTCGACTCATCCACAGAAATTCAGCAAGAACCCCCAACACGAGAAGCAGACAACACTTTCAAATGGCAGCCATCACCCAGAACAAGATTCGCATTCGGCTCAAGGCATACGACCATGAGGCGATCGAGGCTGCCGCAAAGGAGATCGTGCAGACCGCCGAACGCACCGGCGCCACGATCTCAGGCCCCGTGCCGCTGCCGACCGAGAAGAACGTCTACTGCGTGATCCGCGGTCCCTTCAAGGACAAGGACTCACGCGAGCACTTCGAGATCCGCACGCACAAGCGCCTGATCGACATCCACCACCCGTCGCCGAAGACGGTCGACTCGCTTCAGCGTCTCGACCACCTGCCCGGCGGCGTCGACATCGAGATTCGGATCTAGAGCAATGGCAGGACTGATTGGCAAGAAGATCGGGATGACCCAGATCTTCCAGGAAGACGGGCGCGTCGAGCGCGTTACGGCGATTCAGGCCGGGCCGTGCTTCGTTACGGGCCTGCGCAACGCCGAGCGCGACGGCTACGACGCCGTGCAGCTTGCGTTCGACGAAGTCGAAGAGAAGCGCCTCAACAAGCCGGCCGCCGGCCTGTTCAAGAAGGCCGGCACCCCGGCCGCGCGCAAGCTCGTCGAGTTTCGCGGCGAGCCGGCAGAGTTCGCCGCCGGCGAAGGTGACGACGGCGTGAAGGTCGGCGACACCGTCACCGTCGCGATCTTCGAGAAGGGCCAGACCGTCAAGGTCTCCGGTGTTTCGAAGGGCAAGGGCTTCCAGGGCACCGTCAAGCGCCACAACTTCTCCCGCGGTCCCGTAACCCACGGTTCGCACAACACCCGCGCTCCGGGATCGATCGGTCAGAGCGCCGACCCCGCTCGCGTCTTCAAGGGCATCCGCGGCCCGGGCCAGATGGGCAACAAGCGCATCACCCAGCTCGGCCTCGAGATCGTCGACGTTCTCACCGAAGACAACGTGCTGCTCGTCCGCGGCTCGGTTCCGGGCCCGAAGGGTGGCTACGTGGAGGTGCGCAATGGCTAGTGCCAAGATTGAAGCTCCGGTGCTCGGCAAGAGCGGCAAGGTCTCGCTCGACCCGGCCGTCTTCGGCGAAGAGTTCAACGGCAGCCTCGTACACGAGGTCGTCCGTGCCGAGCGCAACGCGCTCCGCTCGGGCAACGCCTCCACCAAGAAGCGTGGCGAGGTCGCGATGACCGGCGCCAAGGCATGGCGCCAGAAGGGCACCGGCCGCGCACGTATCGGCGCGCAGTCGGCCGGACACCGCCGTGGCGGTGGCGTGACCTTCGGTCCCAAGCCGCGCAACTACACCTTCAAGGTCAACCGCAAGGCTCGCCGCAAGGCGCTGCGCTCCGCACTCTCGCTGCACGCACAGCGCGGCACGGTCGCGATCGTCGAGAGCGGCGCCTTCAACGAGCCCGCGACCAAGACCGCCGCCGGCCAGCTCACCAACTGGCAGAACACCGGCTCGGTCGTGCTGGTCACCGCCGGCTCCGACGACCGCAACCTCGCCCTCAGCTTCCGCAACATCGAGCGCGTCCGTGCAGTGCTGACGCCCGAGCAGCTCGGCGTCTACGAGCTGACTGCCGCACAGAACCTTGTCATTTCTCAGGACGCTCTCGAAGCTCTTGCCGCTTTGGCGAAGACGGATGTCGATCGTGCTTCCAAGAAGCCCGTCCTCGAAGTTCCCGTTCGCGAAAACGACAACCGTTGGCTCCGCGATAGGTCCGCTTCCACGAAGGGGGCGGCCAGCAGTGTCGCTACCACCGACGCCACTGATGCTGCGGCTACCACCGACGCCCCGGCCGCGGCCGCGGAAGGTGACTCGCCCGCAGGCGCCCCCGCCGAGGACGAGACACCCGCAGCGGTTGAGGCCGAGGGAGGAGCCGAATAATGGACCCCCGCACCGTCCTCATCGAGCCCGTAGTCAGTGAAAAGTCCTATGCACTGATGGGCGCCAACAAGTACACCTTCCGCGTTCACGACGACGCTCACAAGACTCAGATCGCCCAAGCCGTCGAGCAGATCTTCGACGTCGAGGTTGCACAGGTGCGTACCGTCAGTGTCAAGCCCAAGCCCAAGCGCCGTGGCGTTCACAAGGGCGTCACGCGCAAGTGGAAGAAGGCGATCGTCGAGCTCAAGCCCGGCAACCGCATCGAACTCTTCGAAGGCGCGGCAACGGAGTAATCAACTTATGGCAATCAAGCGTCACAAGCCCACAAGCCCCGGTCGTCGTTTCGCGACTTGGATCGTCAACGACGAGGTCACCAAGACCACGCCGGAGAAGTCGCTGACCAAGGGTCTGCGCAAGAGCGGCGGCCGCAACAACAAGGGCCGCAAGACCGCCCGCCACCGTGGCGGCGGAGCCAAGCG
>JACRKX010000082.1 GCA_016219715.1 Actinomycetota bacterium
GGCGGCAGTACACAGCGGGCGCGTGGGGGTGAACGTTCTGGCCGCGGGGCAGGAGGCGATCTCGAAATCGTTTGCCAGCAAGGCCAGCGGAGAGGAGAAGTTTGCCGGCGTTGGGTGGAGCGAGCGCGCGGGCGTACCGGTTTTGGACGGATGCGTGGAGTGGTTCGCGGGTGAGCTCTCGGAGCTACTGCCGGGCGGCGATCACGAGATCGGCGTGGTGGCGGTCAGCGAGTTCGGAGCGGATGGGGGTGAGCCGCTGCTGTATTGGAACGGGGCCTACGGGCGCGTGTTGGGCGAGTCGAACAGAAGCGAATTGACCGGCTCCGTCGAGGTCATGGTTACGGACGACGAACTGGTCGAGCCGATCGAGAATGACTGGTTGCCTGGTGGCGAGTAACTACGAACTCGAACTGGTCGTGGGTCAGGCGAACTCGCGAACTCATTACACAAGACAATGCTCGTGGGAGCCACCGCGACATTCGTAGCGGGCGGTTAAAGCCCGCCGCTGGTAATCCCCGCCCGCAACGCCAGCGCCGCGATGATCAGGCAACCGAGTGCCATCACGCGCGTCTCGGCGATGAAGATCTTCAGGGCCAGTTCGCGGGCCTCGTTCTCGGGCAGCTTCGCGTAGTCGATGTCGCCTACGACTTGCTGCGCCGCTCCGACGCGCATCATCTCTGTGACCAGCATCAGCGCCAGCGGCAGGATGCCGTAGAGGTAGTGCAGGTCCTCGGCGGCCTTGTGGTCGGTCATCAGCAGGATTACGCCGAGCACGGCCTGCACCACGACCGAGATCTGCGCCCCGCGCAGCAGGTACCAGAAGATCGTCGTCGGCCGTTTCAGCAGCCAGGCCGCGATGCCCCATATTCCCGCGAGCAGGTTGAAGCCAAAGAGAAAGGCGGCAATCGTTAGGTGGAGTTCGGCCATCGGCGGGACAGGCTAGGCGGTCGACGTCGCGTCAGCGTGCGACGCGAACCACTCGCCGATCGCCTGCACGCCCAGCCGCTGCGTTTCGCCACCGCCGAGCTTGCCGATGAGTCCTCCCTCACTTCGCATCATCAACAACTTCAACTTCTGTCCATCTGTAGTGCGGAGCTTCAACTCGACCGCCAGCTCGTCCATGATCATCGACGATGCGTTGTACCACCCGCCGCCACCGCCGCCGGCTCGTACGTCCGCGATCGTCGCGGGCGTCATCGATACGGCTTCGCCCTTTGGCTCGAACTTGCGGGTCAGGTCCTGAACGATCAGGCGGTCGGGCGTAACGACGATTGCGGCCATCGCGCCCGAAAAGACTCCTTGGCGCGTCGCCACGCAGTGGCCGAGCAACTGCTCGCCGGGTTTGAGCAGGCTGGTGGCGAGGGTTCCGAGGATGTCTGAGAGGTCGGCGATCCCACACTTATACAGCGCGCGCGGGAGTGCATAGAACTTGCGCTTTTTGCAACTTGTAACACAGTGTCACAATGTCATATGATGCCTTTCGGAGCGTGAATTCACGCTTCGTCGGCAAGAGGCCTGTGCATAGGTAGATGTCTCCGGCCGGCCGCCCCGAAACCCCACCAGCCAGAGAGCCGCCAGATGCTGAACAACTACGTGCCAGTGCTCGTTTTCCTCTTTCTCGGGCTGGCCGTAGGCACTCTCTTTACCGTCGGCAACCTGCTGCTCGGCCCGCGCCGGCCAAATCGCACCAAGAGCGATCCCTACGAGTGCGGTCTGCCCTCGGAGGTCACCGAAAACTTCCGCTTCGGGATCAGCTTCTACCTGGTCGCGATGCTCTTCATCCTGTTTGACGTCGAAGTTCTGTTCCTGTACCCGGTGGCGGTCCAGCTCGAGGCCTTCGGCGTGTTTGCGCTGGTCGAGACGCTGCTCTTCTCCGCGCTCCTTCTCGTCGGATTCATCTACTCCTGGCGCCGTGGCGCGCTCGACTGGAAGCAATGAACACGCCGTCAGAACAGTCCGGGCAGCCCGGTCCCGGCAACACCCTGCCAAACGCCTTTCACGTGACGCAGCCGCGCACGCCCGAGGAGTTCCGCGCGCGACAACTGCGCGCCCGCGACATGCTGCGCGGCGACCTAGAGGGCGCGGATCTGGAGAAGTTCGTCGAAGAGGCGGTGGTAACCACCACGCTCGAACGGGCACTCAACTGGGCACGCTCGCAGACGGTCTTTCCGATGACCTTCGGCCTTGCCTGCTGTGCGCTGGAGATGATGTCGATCGTCAGCGCGCGTTACGACGTGGCGCGGTTCGGCAGCGAAGCGTTCCGCGCCTCGCCGCGTCAGGCCGACCTGATCATCCTGTCGGGCCGCGTCTCGATCAAGATGGCGCCGGTTATCCGGCGCATCTACGACCAGATGCTCGAGCCCAAGTGGGTCATCGCGATGGGCGCGTGCTCCAGCAGCGGCGGGGTGTTCAGCAACTACGCCGTGGTGCAGGGTGCCGACAAGTTCCTGCCGGTCGACGTTCACGTGCCCGGCTGCCCGCCGCGACCTGAGGCGCTGATCCACGGCATCATCAAGCTTCAGCACAAGATCAAGGGCCGCCCCGACCTGGGCTGGCGCGAGCGCTACGCCGCCGACGGTTCGGAAGAGTGGCCCTACGGCCGCGCCGGCGCGCCGCACGACGTCAACCTGGAACAGCTGATCGCCGAGCGCCGCGCGCTGGGCTCGAACGGGTCGGGCTCGAACGGGTTGGGCGTCAACGGCGATGCCCGCAATCTGCCACTTCCGGAGGCCGGCGATGCCTGATGCCGTCGGTCTCGAACTGATCGCGGGCGAGCTTCGCGCCGAGTTCGGTGACGACGCGGTGGTCGGCACCAGCTACCACCGCGAGCAGGCCTGCGTGCAGGTCGATCCGAGCAAGGTGATCCGCGTGCTTGGCCACCTGCGCGCGCGTGCCGAGCATCCGTACCCCTTCCTTGCGAGCTTGCACGGTTGCGACTACCTGCCAGAGGCCCCGCGGTTGGGCATCCACTACGAACTGCTCAACATGCGCACTGTCGACCGCTTGCGGGTCAAGGTTCGACTCGACGTCGACTACCCGCAGATCGAGAGCTGCGTCGAGCTCTTCCCCTCGGCGGAGTTCCAGGAGCGCGAGGTATTCGACATGTTCGGCGTCGTCTTCACCGGCCACCCCGACCTGCGCCGGATCTTGATGCCCGAGGACTACGAGGGCTACCCCCAGCGCCGCGACTTCCCGCTCGGCGGCGAGCTGGTGATCTTCACCCACAACGAGCCCGCGAGCCCGGGGTGGTATCGATGAGCGGCGAGCGCCCGGTCGACGGCCCCACCCTGACCAACGACCCGCTCGGTGTCGGCTATCGCGAGCGCGAGGAGTCGATCACGCTCACCCCGCTCGAGCGCCAGATCGCCGAGCAGCGTGGCACCGGCGTCAGCCAGGCCGACACCGCGCTAGCGCCCGAGACCGAGCTGCTGACGCTCAACATCGGCCCGCACCACCCAGCTACCCACGGCGTGCTGCGCCTGCTGACCACGCTCGAAGGCGAGGTTGTGCGCGAGGTCAAGCCGCTGGTCGGCTACGTACACACCGGCATCGAGAAGAACTGCGAGGACAAGTCCTACTGGAAGGTCATCCCCCTGATCGAACGGATGGACTACGCGGGCTATTACTTCAACGCGCTCGCCTACTGCATGGCCGTCGAGAAGCTGCTTGGCATCGAGGTGCCCAAGCGCGCCCAGTACCTGCGGGTGATTCACACCGAACTCTGCCGCATCCACAGCCACATGCTGTGGCTTGGCACGAGCGCCCTCGACCTCGGTGCGATCTCGATGTTCTGGTACTGCTTCCGCGAGCGCGACAACGTGCTCGATCTCTTCGAGATGAGTTCGGGCCAGCGCATGCACACGCGCTACATCCAGATCGGTGGCGTCGCCGAGGATGTGCCGCCCGGATTCGTAGAGAAGGCGCTGTGGTTCGTGCGCCAGATGCCGTCGCGTGTCGACCAGTTCGCCGACCTGCTCGACAACAACGAGATCTTCCTTCAGCGCATGCGCGGCGTCGGCGTCTGCTCGCAGGAGCGGCTGCTCGAGCTGGGCGTCACCGGCCCGCTGCTGCGCGCCACCGGCAACCCGTGGGACCTGCGCAAGGCCGCTCCCTACAGCAGCTACGACGACTTCGACTTCCAGGTGCCGGTAGGCACGACCGGCGACAACTACGACCGTTACCGCGTGCGCCTCGCCGAGCTCTACGAGAGCTGCAAGATCATCGAACAGGCGCTCGAGGGTCTGACCGAGGGCCCATGGATCACCGACGACCGCAAGGTCGCGCTGCCGCCGCGCCACGAGTTGGCGACGAGCATGGAGGCGTTGATCCACCACTTCAAGCTCGTGACCGAGGGCATTCGCGTGCCCGCCGGCGAGGTGTACCTGCCGATCGAATCGCCGCGCGGCGAGCTTGGCTGCTTCGTCGTCTCAGACGGATCGAGCAAGCCCGCGCGCGTACACATGCGCGAGCCGTCGTTCATCAACCTGCAAGCGCTTTCCGACATGGTCGAGGGCGAGTACATCGCCGACCTGATCGCCACGCTGGCGATGCTCGACCCGATCCTCGGAGGGATCGACCGATGAGTGTCCCGCGCGAGGTCACACGCCACGAAGACGCGATCCCGCAGCTCGCCGACGTCAACGTGCCAGACGAGCTGAAGACCTGGATCGAGCAGCGCATGGCGATGTACCCCGATCCCAAGTCGGCCACGATCCCCTGCCTGATGCAGGCGCAGAAGCTGCACGGCTGGCTGTCGCCCGATGCCGTGCGCCAGGTGGCCGCGGTCATGCGCGTCACCCCGGCCTACCTGGTGTCGGTCGCGAGCTTCTACGACATGTTCGAGTTGCAAGAGCGCGGCCGCCACACGATCTACATGTGTACGAACATCAGCTGCATGCTGCGCGGCGCTGACGCGGTTATGGCCGAGCTCGAAGCGGCCGTCGGTGTCAGCGACGGCGACGTCTCGGACGACGGCATTTTCCTGCGGCGCTTCGAGTGTCTCGGCGCGTGTGACATCGCGCCGATGGCCAGCGTCGATGGTGTCTACGTCGGCCCGCTGACTGTCGACGACGCGAAGCAGCTCGTCGAGGACCTGCGCGCCGAGCGCGACGTGCTGCCGGCGAAGCATCTCACGAAGCGGCCGGTGGCCGCGACGTTTTGGTCCGGCGGTGCGCCCGCCGGGTCCGGAGCAGGGGAGGCGTGATGGACGAGTTGCTCTTCCAAGACATCGACGAGCCGGGGCTCAACACGATCGAGGTCTACGAACGCCGCGGCGGCTACGAGACGCTGAAGAAGGCGTTGCGCGAACTCGACGGCGAGCAGGTGCTCGCCGAGCTGCAGGCCAGCGGCGTGCGCGGGCGCGGTGGCGCCGGTTTCGCGATGGGCACAAAGGCCGGCTTTCTGCCGAAGGGCACGATGGACAAGTACCTCTGCTGCAATGCCGACGAGTCCGAGCCCGGCACTTTCAAGGACCGCGAGTTGATGCAGAAGAACCCGCACCAGCTGGTCGAGGGCATCATTCTCGCCAGCTACGCGGCCGGCATCAACAAGGCGTTCATCTACATCCGTGGCGAGTACGACGCGCAGGCCAGCATCCTCGAAGCTGCCGTGCGCGAGGCTTACGAGCACGGCCACCTCGGTGAGAACATCCACGGCAGCGGCTTCGGCGTCTCGCTGGTCGTGCACCGCGGGGCCGGCGCCTACATCTGCGGCGAGGAGACGGCGCTGCTCGACAGCCTCGAGGGCAAGCGCGGCAACCCGCGCCTCAAGCCTCCGTTCCCGGCCAACGCCGGTCTCTTCCAGGGGCCGACGCTGATCAACAACGTCGAGACGCTCTCCAACGTCAGCCACATCGTCAAACACGGCGGCGAGTGGTACGCGAAGATCGGTACCGAGAAGAGCACCGGCACGAAGCTGGTCAGCGTCAGCGGCTGCGTTCAGCGCCCCGGCAACTACGAGATCGAGCTGGGAATCCCGGCCCGCGAGATCATCTTCGGACTGGCCGGAGGCCCGTTGCCCGGACGCGAGATCAAGGCTTGGTTCCCGGGAGGATCGTCATCGCCGCTACTGACACCCGATGAGTTCGATCTGCCCTACGACTTCGATTCGATTGCCGGCGCCGGCAGCATGCTCGGCAGCGGCGCGATCATCGTGATCGACGACTCTGTTTCGATCGTCGACGTCGCCCTGCGCACCGCCAGCTTCTACAAGCACGAGAGCTGCGGCAAGTGCACGCCGTGCCGCGAGGGCACGAACTGGACCACCAAGATGCTCCAGCGCGTGGCCGACGGCGATGCCACGCCGATGGATCTCGACCTGATAGCCGGCGTGCAGCAGCAGATCATGGGCAACTGCCTCTGCGTGCTGGGCGACGCGATGGCGATGCCGGTCAGTTCGATGGTCAACAAGTTCCGAGACGAGTTCGAGGCACACCTCGAAGCGGCTCGCGCGTCGCGCACGCCGCTGGCCGATGCCCCCGCGAAGCTCGATCTCGTCGGCGGCCTGGTGCCGGGGGTGATCGCGTGAACGACGACGTGAAGCGCGACGAGGCGACTGCGCGCGCAGGCGATGTCGCCGATCAGAGCGGCAAATCGAGCGTCGGCGAGACTGTGCGACCGGGCGAAGACAACGTCGTCACCGATCAGGCCGCGGTTGCGATCGAAGAGCCGCGTCTTCAGTACCAATCGCCGTTCACGGTCGTCGATGCGCTACCGCCCGGATACACGAAGAAGCCGGCCGGCGAGCCCGAGCGCAAGATCATCTCCTTCACGATCGACGGCGCCGAGGTGCGTGCGCCCGAGGGCATCATGCTCGTTGACGCAGCGAAGTACGGCGGGGTCGAGATCCCGGTCTTCTGTTACGAGCCGAAGCTGGGCGCGCCGGTCGGCGCCTGCCGGATGTGCCTCGTCGAGATCGAGGGCATCCCGAAGCTTCAGACCGCCTGTTCCACGCCCGTACGCGACGGCATGGCCGTGATCACGAAGTCGCCGCGTGTGATCGAGGCGCAGAACGGCGTGGTCGAGTTCATCCTGCTCAACCATCCGCTCGACTGCCCGGTCTGCGACAAGGGCGGCGAGTGCCCGCTGCAGGACATCTCGTATGGCTGGGGTTCGGGCAAGTCGCGCACCACCGAGCCGAAGCGGCACTTCGAGAAGCCGGTTGCACTCTCCGACGGCATCGCGATCGACCGTGAGCGCTGCATCCTCTGTTACCGCTGCGTGCGCTTCTCGCAGGAGGTCAGCGAGGACTACCAGCTGGTCCTGCTCGACCGCGGCGCCGGCGCCCACGTCGGCACGTTCGACGGCTCGCAGTACATCGCGCCGTTTTCCGGAAACGTCATCGAACTCTGCCCGGTCGGCGCGCTGACCAGCCGGGCCTACCGCTTCCGCGCCCGTCCTTGGGACATTGAGCAGGGCGGCAGCGTATGCACGCTCTGTCCGGCTCAGTGCAACGTCAGCTACACGGTGCGCGACGACAAGGTCATGCGCACGCTGGCGCGCGACAACAATGCCGTCGACGACGGCTGGCTCTGCGACAAGGGCCGCTTCGCCTACCAGGCATGGGAGAGCGAGGCGCGCATCACCACTCCGCTGGTTCGCCAGGGCGACAAGCTGCTGCCGGCACGATGGGATCACGCGCTCGACGTAGCGGCGGCGGCGCTGAAGAAGAGCGGCGAGCGCACGGCCGCACTGGCAGGCGGCGCCACGACCAACGAAGAGGCCTGGCTGCTGCGCCGCCTGATGCTCGAAGGTCTCAACTCACCGCACATCGACTCGCGCCGTGGCGGCAAGCTCTCACTCGACGTGGCGCGCACGCTCACTCAGCCGGCGCTGACGGTTTCGGTTCCCGACATCGAGTGGGCCGACGCTGTGCTCGTGCTCGACTCCGAGCCAGTCGACGACATGCCGATCCTCGACCTGCGCTTGCGCAAGGGGGTGCGCCGCAACGGTATGAAGCTGGCGATCGCCACGCCGCGTCCGAGCTCGCTCGACGCCAACACCGCGCTCGTCGCGCGCTACGCGCCGGGCTATGCGGGCGCCTTCGCCCAGGCCGTGCAGGCCGAACTCGACGGCTCGGGCGACGTAGACGACTACGCCGCGCGCGCCGGAGCCGACGCGGCCGACGTGCGCGCAGTCGCCGCGCTGTTGAAGGGCGCCGAGCGCCCGGTGATCCTCTGGAGCGAGCGCATGCTCTACACAACGGCCGGCGCCGCCCCGGCCCAGGCGCTGTGCAACATCGCCGACCGGCTGGGCGTCGGCGAACGCGAAGGCGCCGGCTTGATGCAGATACCGATTCAGGCCAACGGCCGCGGCCTGCGCGAAGTCGGCTTCCTGCCCAACATCGGCCCCGGCCTGACCGATGGCCAGCCCGGTCGCACAGGCATGAGTTCGGACGAGATCGCCGCCGCGTTGGGTAGTGACATCTCCGCCCTGATCACGGTGAACGTAGACCCGATCGTCGAGTACCCCAACGGCCGCACCTGGGCCGCCGCCCTGGCCAAGGCTCCGACCGTGATCGCATTTTCCACCTGGCTTGATCCTGCCACCGCATTGCACGCCGACGTCGTCTTCCCGGCCGAAGTCGGGCCCGAGAAGGAAGGCACCGTCACACATCCCGATGGTCGCATCCAGCGGTTGCGGCAAACCGTCGAGCGCGCCGGTGAGGTCAACGCCGGCTGGTGGGTGGTCGGCGAGCTGGCCAAGCGCCTCGGCCTCGACCTCGGCGTGAAGATCGCCAACCAGGCAACCGCTCAGATCGCCGCCGGCGTGCCGATCTACGAGGGCATCACAACCACCGAGATCGGTGGCACCGGTGTGCGCTGGCAGGAGCGCGGCGCAGCGTCCAACCTGCCTGCTCCCGACGCCACCACATTCCTACTCGAAGCGCCGCCAGCCGCGCCACAACCGAACGGTCGCCTGCGACTGGGCGACTTCAAGAGCCTCTGGAGCGGCGGCGAAGTCGTAAATGCGGCCACGCTGCGGGCGCTCGCGTCTGGTCCGCGCCGCGTCGAGCTTTCACCAGTTGACGGCCATCGCCTCGGCGTAGCCAGTGGCGACACAGTCACCTTGAAGACCGAGTCCGGCGAGCTTTCGGCGCTCGTTGCGCTGCGCGACGCCGTGCCCGCGGGTGCCGCTTTCCTGATGACCGACGAGCGCGACGGCAATGAAGCGCTGCGCGCAGCGCTGGCCGGCGCACCCGAACTGATCGAGGTGGTCAAGTGAGCGCCGTGCTCAGCCCGCCGCCGCTCTCCGAAGTCGGTTTCGAGACGTCGGTAGCCGCGCAGATCGTCGTGGCGGTGATCGTCTTCGCCGTGATGCTGCAACTCGTACCGATCCTGTTGCTCGCCGAGCGCAAGCTGCTCGGTCGCTTGCAGGGCCGCTACGGCCCCAACCGCGTCGGCCCGTTCGGCGCGCTACAGCCGCTCGTCGACATCATCAAGCTCGCATCCAAGGAGGACTTCGCGCCGCGTACCGCCGCGACGGCGATCTTCATCGTCGCGCCGGTGATCTCGCTGTTCACCGCGATTGCGACGATCGCGATCATCCCGTTCGGCGACACCCGCACCGACGGGCTGTTCGGCGCCGACTACGGGCTCTACGGCATCGACGTCTCGATCGGCATCCTCTATGCCTTCGCCTTCGGAGCGATCGCTTTTTACGGCCTGATGCTCGGCGGTTGGGCAAGCGGCTCGAAGTATTCGTTCCTCGGCGCGATGCGCTCGGCGGCGCAGCTGATCAGCTATGAGCTGGCGGCGGGCCTCAGCCTCGTCGGCGTGGTGATGATGGCCGGCTCGCTGTCGCTGACGGCGATCGTCAACGAGCAGGACACGATGTGGTTCGTCCTGCCGCAGTTCGTCGGTTTCCTGATCTTCACCGTCGCCAGCTTCGCCGAGACCAACCGCGCCCCGTTTGATCTCGTCGAGGCCGACGCGGAACTGGTCGCCGGCTACCAGACCGAGTACGGCGGAATGCGCTTTGCGGCCTTCATGATGGCCGAGTACATGAACATGATCACCTTTGCCGGCATCGCCACGGCGATGTTCCTCGGCGGCTGGCACGGGCCGGGCCCGGGGTGGCTCGATCCGGTGTGGGTGATGGTCAAGATGGCTGGCTTCATGGCCTTGTTCATCTGGATCCGCGCCACGCTTCCCCGCTTGCGCTACGACCAGCTGATGAGCTTCGGCTGGAAGGTTCTGGTGCCGCTGGCCACGCTCAACATCGTCGTCACAGCGATTCTGGTGGTGCTGGTGTGAGTCTGCTGACCGACAACCTCTACGAGGCCGGAGACGACGTGGCGGTCGTGCAGCGCGCCCCCGAGCCGGGCGGCGCCACCGGCTTCTACCGCGCCTTCGGCGAGACGCTGCGCGGTCTGAAGACCACGCTTGGCCGCTTCGTCGAGGGTCCGGTCACGATCCAGTACCCCGAAGAGAAGACGCCCGTCTACCCGCGCTTCCGCGGCCGCCACAAGCTGCACAAGTTCGAGGACACTGACCTCGAGAAGTGCGTCGGCTGCTCGCTCTGCGCGGCGGCCTGCCCGGCCGACTGCATCCGCGTGGTCGCCGCCGACAACGACCCCGACAATCCGACCAGCGCCGGCGAGCGCTACGCCGCCGTCTACGAGATCAACCTCGCGCGCTGCATCTTCTGCGGCTACTGCGAGGTTGCCTGCCCGTTCGACGCGATCACGCTGGGTCATGACTACGAGCTCTCCGACTACAACCGCAGCGACCTGATCTTCACCAAGGACATGCTGCTCGCCGAGCCGATCGAGCGCACGCCGTTGCGCCGGGAGGGCGAGTAGCGGTGGTTCAGATCCTGTTCTTCATAGCCGCGATCGGCGCGGTAGGCGGCGCCGTGGCGGTGGTGCTGCTGCGCAACCCGTTCTTCAGCGTGCTGGCGCTGGTCGTGCACATGATGTCGCTGTCGGTGTTGTTCCTGCTGCTGCACGCCGAGTTCCTGGCGGCGGCGCAGTTGATCGTCTACGTCGGCGCGGTGATGGTCCTCTACCTGTTCGTTGTGTCCTACGTCGGCGGAGCCGATGAGCCGATCGACGACGCCGGCGTGCCGCGCTTTCTTGCGCCGGTGCTCGGCGTCTCGCTGCTGTTCGTCTTCTCGCTCGCGGTCGGCGGATCGGGTCTGAAGCTGCTGGGCACGCGCGGCGGCGACCTGGCCGAAGGCTTCGGAGCGCCGGCCGACATCGGCGAGTTGCTGCTGACGCGCTTCCTGCTTCCGTTCGAGATCGCGTCGTACCTCCTGACTGTCGCCGCCGTCGGTGCCGTTCTGCTGGCGCGCCGCCGCCGCGGCCTCGAGCCACTCGACGAGGCCGCCGGTTCGCGAGGGGAGGGCGCTCGATGAACATCGAGTGGTACATCGCGCTTTCGGCCGTGATCTTCAGCATCGGCGCGGCCGGTCTGCTGTCTCGCCGCAGTCCGCTGGTGATGCTGCTCTGCCTGGAGCTGATGCTCAACGCCGCCAACCTCGCGCTGGTCGCCTTCTCGCGCGCACATGGCGACGCCGCCGGCCAGATCTTCGCGCTGATCGTGATGGCCGTGGCGGCATGCGAGGTCGTGGTCGGGCTCGGTCTGATCGTTGCGATCTACCGCAACCGCCTGGCGATCGACATCGATGCCTTCACCGAACTGAGAGACGGCCGTGACTGATCTGCTCTCCGCAGTGCCGGGCGCTCTGGCGCCGCTGCTCGCGCACGCCGCGCACTTCGCGGAAGGCACGCGTCCGGGTGGCGACGCCCTTTGGGGTTGGGTGCTGCTGCTGACGCCGCTCGCCGGCTCCCTGGTCATCGCGCTTGGCAGCGTGCCGGGCAAGGGCGCAATTTCAGAGCGCGCGGCCGGCTGGATCGGCACCGTCGCGATCTTTCTCGGTTTTGGCGCGGCGCTGGCCTGCCTCGTGCAGTTGCAGGGTCTAGGCGCCGAAAGCCGTCACATCACCGATGGCTACAAGTACGCCCAGGCGCTCGGCGTCGACTTCCGAGTCGACATCTTCCTCGACCCGCTCTCGGTGTTCATGGCACTCGTGGTCACCGGGGTCAGCGCCTTGATCCACCTCTACTCCGTCGCCTACATGAAGAGCGACCAGGGCTACCGCCGCTTCTTCGCCTACCTCAACTTCTTCGTGTTCTCGATGCTGCTGCTCGTGCTGGCCGGCAACATGGCGCTGCTGGTCGTCGGCTGGGCCTTCGTCGGCGCGGCTTCGTATCTGCTGATCAGCTTCTGGTACCGCCGCGAGACGGCCACGGCCGCCGGCATCAAGGCGTTCGTCATGAACGTGATCGGCGACGTGGGAATCGTGATCGCCGCGTTCCTGCTCTGGAGCGAGCTCAAGACCCTTTCGATCCCGCAGCTGCTGGCCACCGCCGAGGATCCCTTCAGCGTGGCGCCGTCAACGACGTTCACCGTGGCGGCTCTGATGTTGCTGGTCGGCGCCTTCGCGAAGTCGGCGCAGGTGCCGCTGCACACATGGTTGCCCGACGCGATGGAGGGCCCTACGCCGGTCAGCGCCCTGATCCACGCCGCCACGATGGTCACGGCCGGGGTGTACCTGATCGCGCGTTTCTTCCCGTTCTTCGAGCTCTCGGAAACGGCCGCCTTGACTGCCGCCACGCTTGGCGCGGTGACGATGATCGTCGCCGCCACGACGGCGCTTGTGCAGACCGATCTCAAGCGGATCATCGCCTACTCGACGATGAGTCAGATCGGCTACATGGTCGTGGCCGTCAGCGCGGCGGCCTACAGCGCCGGCATGTTCCACCTGATGACGCACGCCTTCTTCAAGGCGCTGCTGTTCATGTCGGCGGGATCGGTCATCGCGGCGATGGGAGGCATCCAGGACGTGCGCAAGATGGGCGGTTTCAAGAAGGCGATGCCGTTCACCTACGTGGCCTTCGTCGTCGGCTCGTTGGCGCTGGCCGGCTTTCCGCTGCTGTCGGGCTTCTTCTCGAAGGACGAGATCATCAGCTTCACGCTCAACCGCGGTGGTGCTTATGCCTACATCGCCGGTGCGCTGCTGGTCGGCGCCGTGCTGACCGCCTTCTATTCGATGCGTGCGGTGTTCCTCGTCTTCCACGGCGACACCTGTGAGCCGGCGCGCGAGCTCGAAGGCGGCCAACTGCACCACGGCGATCACGTGAACCCGGCCACGGGTGAGCATGAGGACACCGAGGTCGGCTTCCCCGGCGCGGATCACCACATCGCCGAGCGCGAGCCTGAGATGAAGATCGCGATGGGCGTGCTCGCG
The DNA here is from genome assembly GCA_016219715.1 of Actinomycetota bacterium. GTDB lineage: Bacteria > Actinomycetota > Thermoleophilia > Solirubrobacterales > JACPNS01 > JACPNS01. The sequence continues at coordinate 13,251 of JACRKX010000082.1, forward strand.
CTGCTCTCGATAGTCGCCGGCGCGTTGCAGGTGCCGGGCGTCATGCACTCGATCGAGCACTTCCTAGCGCCGACCTTCGAGGCTTCGCGCTATCTCGAGGTCGAGCCGACGCACGGCGAGGAGTACACCGGCCTAGGCATCGGCGCGCTGATCGCGCTAGCCGGGATCGCCCTGGCGTGGTGGCTCTACATTCCGCGTCGCGGCGTCACCGCGCGGCTGGCCGAGCGCCTGCCGCTCGCTCACGCCTGGCTGGCCAACGCCTGGTACTTCGACAAGCTCTACGACGCCGCGATCGTGCGGCCGGTCGCCGCGCTCGGACGCTTCTGCGACCGCATCGTCGAGCGCTTCGTCGCCGGCGGCGTAATCGACGGCTTCGTCGGCTTGGCCCGCGGCGGCAACGGCTTCGTGCGTGCGCTGCAGTCGGGCTTGACGCGCGCCTACGCCGCGCTTGTGATCTTCGGCGCCACGGCCGTGGCGCTCTACTTCTATGTGGTGGCGAGGTGAGCGCGTGACCGGTCTGGTCATCCTGCTGTCGCTGCCGCTGATCGGCGCGCTTTTCGCAATCTGCTTCCCGCGGGATCAGGTGGCGTCGGTCGCGCCGATCATGACGTTGCTTCAAGTCGGCTCGGCCGGCATGATGATCTGGCGGTTCAAGACAACCGACGGATTGCAGTTCTTCGTGGACGAGGTGTGGATCGGCGACCTCGGCATCCACTTCGCCCTCGGCGTCGACGGACTGAGCATCTTCATGATCGCGCTGACCGTGCTGACCTGGACGGTGGCCACGATCGCCGCCTCTTTGCGTCCGGTCGAGAACCCGCGCCTCTTCTACTTCATGCTCGCGCTCGCCGAGGTCGGCACGCTCGGTGCGTTCATGGCGCAGGACCTGATCCTCTTCATCCTCTTCTTCGACCTGCTGCTGATCCCGTTTTACTTCCTGATCGGCATCTGGGGACAGGGCGACCGCCGTGCGGCCACGACCAAGTTCATGATCTACACGATGGCCGGCAGCCTGCTGATGTTCGCCGCCGCGATCGCGTTCGCGGCGATCTCGGCCCAGCAGAACGAGTCGACATTCAGCTTCCTGTTCATCGATCTGATCGCGAATCCCGTCGGCGCGAGCACGCAGAAGTGGGTCTTTGCCGGCTTCGCGCTGGCGCTGCTGGTGAAGATGCCGCTGCCGCCGCTGCACGGATGGATGCCCGATACCTATCGCGCCGCGCCGCTGGCGGTCTTGATCCCGCTGTCGGCCGTAGTGGCAAAGCTCGGTGCCTATGGATTCCTGCGCATCGTGCTGCCGCTGATGCCCGAAGCCGTCAGCGCATTTGACGACGTGATGCTGGTGCTCGCGCTGATTGCCATCGTCTATGGCTCGTTGATGGCCTTCACCCAGGACGAGGCACGTCTCGTGGTTGGCTACTCGTCGATCGCGCAGATCGGCTTCGTCGCGCTGGGCATCTTCGCCCTCGATGCGAAGGGCGCCGAGGGCGCGATCCTTCAGATGCTCAACCACGGCATCGTCGTGGTCGGTCTGTTTCTGGTGATCGGCTACCTCGCCGATCGCGCCGGCAGCGAGCGGCTCTCGCAGATGGGCGGCATCGCCAGGAACGCACCGGTCTTCGCCGCGCTGTTCCTGATCGTCTCGCTTGCCACGCTGGCGATGCCGGGTTCGGCCAACTTCGTCGGCGAGCTCTACATCCTGTTCGGAGCATTCGACGGTTCGTTCGCCTACGGCGCCGTTGCCACCGTCGGCGTGGTGCTGGCGGCCGTGTACATGATCCGCTTCTTCCAGCGCACGATGCACGGACCTGGCGGTTCGGCGGAGTCGCGCGAACTCGACGGTGCCGAGCTGGGCCTGCTGCTTCCGGCCGTGCTGATCACGCTGGCGCTGGCCGTCTACCCGCAGTTCGTGGTCACTCGCATCGCTCCGGCCGCCGACGCCGCGTTGCAGACGATCGAGCTGCCTGGAGCTGAGACCGTCACCGAGGAGAAGACCGAGTCGCCGGCCGGCGTGCCACGTGCCGGCCAGGGGCGGTCAAAGCCAGAGGAGCCCGTGCAATGACCGCGCTACTTCCCGCTGGACTGATCGAGGTGGCCGTGACTGCGCCGTCGGTCGAATACGGCCCGATGCTGCCGTTCTTCGTGCTGGCCGGCGGCGCGATCTTGACGCTGTTCGTGTCGCTGATCGGCGGTGACGTCGCGCAGCGCCTGCTGACCCCCCTGACCGCGGTGGCAACCCTGCTCGCCGCGAACGCGATCTTCGCGATCCGCCTGAAGGAGCCGGACCCGAGCGTGCTGACCGGCTCGCTCGCGCTCGACGATCTCGCGCTGATCTTCGACATCATCTTTGCCTCCGCCGCGCTGGCGGTGGCGGTGATCGCATGGCGCTCGAAGTCGTTGCGCGAAGTCGGCCGCGGCGAGTTCTATTCGCTGCTGATCACAGCGGTGCTCGGCATGACGCTGCTGTCGTCGGCGACCGACCTGGTGGCGCTGTTTCTCTCTTTCGAGCTGCTCTCGATCCCGCTCTACGTGCTCTGCGCCAGCGACCTGCGACGGAATGGCTCGCTGGAGTCTGGCCTCAAGTACCTGATCATCGGATCGCTCGCATCGGCGGTGATGCTCTACGGCCTGGCGATGATCTACGGAGCGACAGGCGACACCAACTTCTACGAGATCGCCGACATGCTCGCCAAGACTCCCGCGGCATCCGATCCGCTGCTGCTGGTCGGCGTTGGCCTGCTGCTGGTCGGCCTGGCATTCAAGGCGTCGGTGGCGCCGTTTCACCAGTGGACGCCCGACGTCTACGAGGGTGCGCCGACGCCGGTCACCGCGTTCATGTCGGTCACGACCAAGGCGGCGGTACTGGCGCTGCTCGTGCGCCTCAGCGCGGGACCGCTGGCGCCGGTGCGCGACAACTGGGCGATCGTGCTCGCGGTGCTGGCGAGCATCACGATCGTCGTCGGCAATGTCGGCGCATTGCGCCAGGAGTCGCTCAAGCGGATGCTCGCCTATTCGGGCGTGGCGCAGGCCGGCTACCTGCTGGTCGGTGTCGTCGTGGGAACGGGGCTAGGCGTCGCGGCGCTGGTCTTCTACATGTGCGTTTACGTGTTGATGAACCTTGGCCCGTTCGCCGTGATCGTCGCCCGTGAGCGGGCCGGCGCCGGCGACGGCTTGCGCGGCATGCGCGGCCTCGGTCGCGAAGCGCCGCTGCTGGCCTGGCCGATGACAATCTGCATGATCGCGCTCGCCGGTCTGCCCGTAACTGGAGGGTTTATCGGCAAGGTGCTGCTGGTCCAGGCGGCGGTGTTCGGCGACTGGGCGTGGCTGGGCGTGATGATCGTGATCGGATCGGCGATCTCGCTGGGCTACTACCTGCGCGTGGTCGCCGCCATCTGGATGCCCGAGCACGAGACCGCCTCCGACCCGTCGGCGCCGGTGCTGGCTGGGGCCGATCCCGCGGCCGATCCCGGCGCACACCCGGAGCTGATCGCCGTGGCGGTCGCCGCCGCGGCGCTTACCGTCGCGCTCGGCGTTTACCCGGAATGGCTGCTCGATCTCGCCCGCTACGCCGGCGAGACATTCATCGCGCTCGGCGTCTGAGCCGCGGTTTTCGGCCCCGCCTCAAGGCCGTCTGGACACGGCCTCTAGCCGGCCGCGCCCGATTGGACGGACGTTCGATTAGCCCCATCGCCGCCGTGGGAGCGTCAAACCCCTCCACATACGCAGTTTTCAAGACGAAAACCGCATTAAGAAGCGGTTTTTGTAATCACGTTCATCCCCCATTTGAACGATACGTCTCGTAATGAAGAGGATGGGCGAAACGACCGCGGCTCAGCGTGGTTTTGCCGGCCGTCAGGCGGCCGCGCAAGCCGACGTGCTGCAACGCGAGGGCGCGACCGACGTGATGACCGTGCTCGAAGAGGTGGGACTCGACGCGAAGACCGGCTGGTACGCGGCGATGACGCTGTACGGCACCGGCGGTCTGGTGACCGCGGTGCTGCAGCTGTTGATGCCGAACGCGATCCCAGTCGGAGTGTTCTACCTGGCGCTCATTGCGATGGTGCTCGGCGGCCTTTGCGTGCCGGGTGCGCTCTACTGGCCCAACGCTAATTGGGCGGTTCACATGCGCCTACTGGCGGGCGCCGGAATCTTCCTGGCCGGCGCGTTCGTCGCCGGCCCGTCACGCGAGGCATTTGTGCTTCTGCCGCTCTTCATTCTCGTTACGCCCTCGTATCTCTACGGGGCTCGTTTTGCGATTCCTTACGGGCTCGTGGTCACGGCGGTGATCACGATCGTGCTCCTCGCGACCGATGGCCCGGCCCAGGTCGCCCACGCATGGGTGACCGTTGGCGCGGTCTGGATGATCGTCGCAGCGTTCATGGTCGCGGAGACGACGACGCGGCGCCTGGCACGCCTGAACCGCCGTCTTGCCTACACCGATCCATTGACGGGCCTGGCCAACACCCGGCGGCTGCGCACGCAACTCAGCGAAGCGCTCGCCAAGGGATTCGGTCCGGACAACGCCTTCGCGCTGTTCGCGATCGATCTCGACAACTTCAAGCTCGTCAACGACACCTTCGACCACACCACGGGCGATCGCGTGCTCTGTGCCGTCGCCGAGGAACTCTCATCTGAGGTAGACCACTTCGATCTCGTGGCGCGCCGCGGCGGCGACGAGTTCTCGGTGCTCGTGGTCGACATCGACCGCCGGGATCTCGACGCGCTCGCGCGGCGGCTCGCCGATGCGATCGGCCGGGCGCGAATGCGCACTTGCCCGCAGGTGACTCCCAGCGGAAGCGTGGCGTACGTGCTTTCGCAGTCCGGCGACACGATCGCGTCGATCCTCCGGCGCGCGGACGACGAACTGCACGACGCGAAGCGCTCTTTTCACACCCAGTACGGCGAGCGTGACGACGCCAATCACCTTTCGCTCGCCGATGGCGAGGGCACTGCCGGGATGGTGCGTCGCATTCCGAACCCAGAAGGTGTCGCGGCCGCGATCGGCCGGGCGTACTCGCGCCGAACCTCGGCGCGCCGCAAGAACCTCCAGCGTCGGATCGATGCCGCGCGCGAGTGGTCTCAAGGACTTGACACCCGGTGGTCTTTCTCGGCTATCGCCTTGCTTCCGGCAGCCTTCTCGGTCGCCCTGCTTACGGCCTTCGGAGCACTCGATCCGTTGCCCACCAATGTGGGGCTGCTCGCCGCTCTCGGATTCTTCGGCCTGTTCTTGACCGGCATGTACGCGTCGCACCGCCACTGGCACATCGAGATCATGAACCTCGGCTTCCTGACGGCCACGGTGCTGACCGGCTGGATCGTCTGGCAGGCCGGCGACGCCGGATCGGCCCTGCTCGACATATTTCCCGTGCTGGTGCTCTACGCCTTCTACTTCCTCGGTGCGCGCCAGGGTGCGATGCTGGTTTTGCCGGCGATGGGCGCGTACACCGCCTTCGCGGTCGCCGGCGACTACAACTATGGCCTGCAGCGGGCGGTGCTCGGCACGCTGGTCGTGCTCGTCTGCGCCGCGATCGTGTTGAAGGTGCGAAACGTGTCGCTGCGCTTCACGAAGCGGCACAGCGAACTCAGCGAGATCGACGCGCTTACCGGGCTGGCCAACGTACGTTCGCTCGAGATGCGCGTGCGCGACGTCGTCGAGCTGGCCCAGACCGGAGCGGTACGTCCGGTAATCGTCACGATCGACCTCGACAAGTTCAAGCTCGTCAACGACCGCTACAACCACACGATTGGCGATCGCGTGATCGAGGCCGTCGGGCGCGCAATCTCCGAGACCGTACGCAGCGACGAACTCGTCGCGCGTCGCGGCGGCGACGAGTTCTTCGTGATGTTCGGCGATCCCGGCGAGAGCCAGATCGGCGTGGTGGTCGACCGCCTGCATGGCGCGATCGAGCACGCGCGCCGGCGAATCTGCCCCGACCTGCCCGTCACCGCGAGCGTCGCGATCGTCGCCTGGCGCCTGGGCGAGACCGCTGACGAGTTCCTGCGGCGCGCCGACGCCGCGATGCACGACGAGAAGTTGCAGACCCGCTCACGCGGGTACCACAAGCAGACAGCCTGAGAAGGCTCACCGATCGCACGTTGGTCCGGAAACGCGTGTAGCGAACCTTCGACTGGACGTGTGTTCGAGTCCTCTGCGAACCGGCAGTCCGACTGCAACCTGCTTCGAACAGCGGGTTTTGTATCGGTACCCCCATTGGAGCGCGGTCTGCGCCTCACGCTCGGCGACTTCTCGCACGATACGAAGCCCAGTGAATGGATTGGTATCAGGAAGGGCGGAACAGCGGGGTTCCCCACGCTTCGGAGCGGCCGCTCAAACAGATGTGCTCTCCCGAGAGGGCGCGAAGGATGTCACGGCGGTGCTGGCCGAGGTTGGGCTCGATGCCAAGGCGGGTTGGTTGGCGGGCGCGGTGCTCTACGGCACGGCGGGGCTGGCTACTGCCGGGCTGCAGTTGATGATGCCCGAGTCGATTCCGACTGGAGTCTTCTACCTGGGCCTGTTCACGCTAGTGATTGGCGCCTTGTGTATGCCGGGAGCGATCTATCTGACCAATGCCAACTGGGCCACTCACGCGCGCCTGCTGGCGGGGCTTTCGATATTCCTGGCAGGCGCGATCGTGGCGGGACCCGCGCGCGAAGCGTGGGTGTTGCTGCCACTGTTCGTTCTGGTCACCCCGGCGTACCTGTACGGAGGGCGCTACGCGATGACGTACGCCGTTCTCGCGACCACGATGACGGCGGTGGCGCTGATCACCACAAACGGGCCAGCGCGAATCGCTCACGCGCTGGTCACGGTCGGAGCGATCTGGATGATCGTGGTGGCGTTCATGGTCGCGGAGTCGACCACTCGCAAACTTGCGAGGCTCAACCGCCGCCTTGCCTACACCGATCCATTGACGGGCCTGGCCAACACCCGGCGGCTGCGCACGCAACTCAGCGAAGCGCTTGCCAAGGGATTCGGCCCGGGCAACGCCTTCGCGCTGTTTGCGATCGATCTCGACAACTTCAAGCTCGTCAACGACACCTTCGACCACACCACGGGCGATCGCGTGCTTCGTGCCGTCGCCGAGGAACTCTCAGCTGAAGTAGACCACTTCGATCTCGTGGCGCGCCGCGGCGGCGACGAGTTCTCGGTGCTCGTGGTCGACATCGACGGTCGGGATCTCGATTCGCTTGCCCGGAGCCTTGGCGACGCCATCATCCGCGCGCGCAGGCGCGCTTGCCCGCAAATCACGCCCAGTGGCAGCGTGGCCTACGTTCGATCACAAGCTGGCGATTCGATCGCCTCGATACTGCAGCGCGCTGACGACGAGTTGCACCACGTCAAGCGGGCTTTTCATGCGGCCGACGGCGAGTCTGGCGAGGGCAGGATCGTGGTCATGCCGGTTGTGGAGAGACCGGCCGATGCGCTGCCGTCACGAGCCGCTCGCGAGGTGAGGGTTTCAACGGCGGTTGACGAGGACAATGCACTCCGAACCTCAGATAGTGGAACTCGTGTTCGGCTCGGCTATGACGCCGTCCGGGAATGGGTGCGGTCGCTCGACCCGCGCTGGTGGTTTTCCGCCGTCGCTCTGCTTCCGGCCGCCGTGGCGATCGCGATGCTCACGATCGCCGGCGCTCTCGAACCACTTCCGCCGCAGATCGGTCTGGTTGCGGCGTGCGGGTATCTCGCGCTTTCCGCGCTCGGCGTATACGCCGCGCGTCGACACTGGAACGTCGAGATCATGAACTTCGGGTTCCCCGTGGCCACCGCGATCACGTGCTGGATCGTGTGGAAGGCCGAGGAGTCGGGGACGGCGCTGATCGACATCCTGCCGGTGCTCGTCCTCTACGCGTTCTACTTTCTTGGAGCCAAACAGGGAGCCGGCCTGTTTGTGTTCGCGATGGGGGCCTACGCTGCCTTCGCGATCGCAGGCGACTATCAGTACGGGATTCAGCGCGCGGTCATCGGCGTCGTAGCGGTAGGGGTGTGTGCGGCTCTGGTGCTGAAGGTTCGCAATGTCACGATGCGCTTCACCCGTCAGCACGCCGAACTCAGCGAGATCGATGCTCTCACCGGGCTAGCGAACGTGCGCTCCCTGCAAATGCGCGTGGGCGACACGGTCGCCGCCGCGCAGGCTGGAACCGTTCGTCCCGTGATTGTCACCATCGACCTCGACAAGTTCAAGCTCGTCAACGATCGCTACAACCACACGATCGGAGATCGAGTCATCGAGGCAGTCGCGCGTGCGATATCCGAGACCGTACGCAACGAAGAAACTGTCGCCCGGCGAGGTGGGGATGAGTTCTTCGTGCTGCTGAGAGACCCCGGCGAGGGTCAGGTCGAGATCGTGTCGGAGCGATTGCGATCGGCCATCGAGCATGCGCGGAAGCGCATCTGCCCGGATCTTCCCGCGACGGCCAGCGTTGGAGCCGTCCGATGGCGTCTCGGCGAGTCGGCCGAGCGATTCATGAGTCGGGCCGATGCGGCGATGCACGACGAGAAGTTGCAGACCCGCTCACGCGGGTATCACAAGCAGACAGCCTGACCGGCGGCTAGATTTCATCGTCGGTGATCTTCGAGAACTTCTCCAACTCCGAGCGCGAACGGCTGGCGCCGTACTTCACGAACGTCGACGAGCCGGTCTTCGCTCTCGTGAATCTGCCCGAAACCGTCAAGGGAGCGATGTTCGCGCGCTACTCGCGCTACCCGGGCACGCTGCGGCGTATGTTCCTCGACGAGTTCGCCGACGACCTAGACGGCGGCACGACGCGCGCGTTCGACGGCGTCGAGGGCGATCGCGCGGCAAAGCTCTACGAGCGGATCTTTCTCGGCTACGGCGATGACTCGGTCGCCCAGCTAGGCGGTGCGCACGTCGCCTGCGAGTGGGTTTCGAACGTGCTCACCAAGGTCTTGCAGCGCGGTCGCCTGGCCGCGTACCTCGAGCAATCGACTCGTTACATCGCCTACGACTCGCCGATGCCCGGCGGCGGCTACCGCTACCACCGCGATCCCGAGCTCGGTCCCGAGTACGAGCGCGCGATGGACAAGCTCTTCGACACCTACTCGGCCCTGCTGCCGCGTGTGATGGCTTGGGTGGCGGCTAACTACCCGGCCGCCGAGGGCGACGACGAGGCCGCTCACCAGCGCGCCGTCAAGGCGAAATCGCTCGACTTGCTGCGCGGTCTACTGCCGGCGGCGTCGCTTTCGCACATGGGCATGTTCGCGAGCGGCCAGGCCTACGAGAGCCTGCTGCTGCACCTGGCCGCTTCGCCGCTGCCCGAGGCGCGCGAGTGCGGCGACCGCATGCTCGCGCAACTTCAGCGAGTGATCCCCAGTTTCGTACAACGCGTCGACAAGCCCGACAGGGGCGGCCGCTGGGTCGAGTACCTGGCGGCGCAGCGCGCTGCGGGCGAGCGCTGGGCGTCGCGTCTCGGCGTCGGCGAGCCCGCCGACGAGGCTGACTCCGGCCCTTCCGTGCGGCTGATCGGCCACCACGGTGACGAGCGCAAGCTGGCCGCCGCGCTGCTCTTCGAGAGCGGAGCCGGCAGCGAGCGCCGCATCGCCGATGCGGTCGACGCGCTCGACTCCGCCCAGCTCACCGAGCTGCTGGCCGACCTGGCCGGCGACCGAGAGAATCGCCGTCACCGCCCGGGCCGTGGCTACGAGGCACTGCGTTACCGCTTCGAGATCGTCAGCGACTACGGCGCCTTCCGCGACCTTCAGCGCCATCGCATGCTCACCGTTCAATGGCAGGCGCTCACGCCAGCGCTCGGCGCCGAGCTGCCCGACGAGCTCGACCGCGCCGATGCCTCCGACGACTTCCGCACCGCGCTCGAAGTCTCGCGCGTCGAGTACGAACGCCTGCGCGACGCCGGCCTCGAGAGGCGATGCAGCTGATCGAGCTGCGCAGCGGTCGCGAGGGACACCCGTCGTATCGCGCGGTCGCGCACGCGATGTGGGATGCGATCAACGAGGTGCATCCGTCAGTGGCGGCGGCGATGACTTTCGTCGATCGTGAAACCGAGCCACGATTGGAGCGGCTAAGCGCCGAGATTCGCAACGCCTCGCGGGCCGGGATGACCAGCGGCGGCTGAACGCTCACGGCGTTGGCGTCGCCGACCACTCGCGTCCGAGGCGCGAAGGAGTGTCGTCATGCTGAGCCTGGTCTGGCCGCCCGTCGGTTAGATTGCCTTCCGGCAGATCACTAGAGCGACCGGGGGGACCAAGTGGAAGGCAACCTGCAAGACGGACCCGACGTTGAGGCTCTGATGCACACCGAGGAGGTCTTCGAGCCCTCCGACGACTTCAAGGCACAGGCCAACTTCAGCGATCCATCCGTCTACGAGCGGGCCGAGGCCGATCCGCAGGCGTGGTGGGAGAGCTGGGCCCACAAGCTCGACTGGGCGAAGCCCTGGAACACGGTGCTCGACTGGGACGCACCCTGGGCAAAGTGGTTCGTGGGCGGCGAATTGAACGTCAGCCACAACTGCCTCGACCGTCACGTCTTAGCGGGTCGCGGCGAAAAGGTCGCCTACCACTGGATCGGCGAGGACGGCGATACCCGCACGATCACCTACGCCGGGCTACTGGCCACGACCGAGCGCTTTGCCAACGTGCTCAAGGGGCTCGGGGTCAAGCCGGGTGACACCGTCGGCATCTACCTGCCGATGGTCCCCGAAGCGCCGGCCGCGATGCTCGCCTGCGCGCGCATCGGAGCGGTGCACAACGTGGTCTTCGGCGGCTTCTCGGCCGAAGCGGTGCGCGAGCGCATGGCCACCTCGCATGCACAGGTGCTAATTACCGCCGATGCCACGCTGCGCCGCGGCGAGCCGTTGCCGATGAAGGCGTCGCTCGACGATGCGCTGGACACTCTGCCGGACATGCGCCACGTGGTCGTCGTCGATCGCACCGGCGGCAAGGCCGACACGCCGATGACCGAAGGTCGCGACGTCTGGTGGCACGAGCAGATGGAGGCCGCCGAGCCGAGCTGTCCGGCCGAGCCGTTTGACAGCGAGCACCCGCTGTTCGTCCTTTACACGAGCGGTTCCACGGCGAAGCCGAAGGGCATTCAGCACACCAGCGGCGGCTACCTGACCGGCGTGACGGCGACCTACAGCGCCGTCTTCGACATCAAACCCGAAACCGATGTCTACTGGTGCGCCGCCGACATCGGCTGGGTCACGGGTCACTCCTACATCGTCTACGGCGCCCTGGCCAACGGCGCCACTTCGGTGCTCTACGAGGGCGCTCCCGACTATCCGCACAAGGGCCGTTTCTGGGAGATCATCCAGAACTACGGCGTGACGATCCTCTACACGGCGCCCACGGCGATTCGCACGTTCATCAAGTGGGGGCGCGAGATCCCCGCTGGCTACGACCTTTCAAGCCTGCGGCTGCTCGGCAGCGTGGGCGAGCCGATCAACCCGCGCGCCTGGCTGTGGTATCGCGAAGTGATCGGCGGCGGACACTGCCCCATAGTCGACACCTGGTGGCAGACCGAGACCGGCCAGATCATGATTACGCCGTTGCCGGGTATCACCGCGACCAAGCCTGGTTCGGCTACGCGGCCGTTCCCGGGTGTATCTGCGGCGGTAGTCACGCACAACGGCGAGATCGTCGAAGAGGGCGGCGGATTCCTGACGCTGCGCCGGCCGTGGCCGGGCATGGCGCGCACGATCTACATGGATCCAGACCGCTTCCAGGAGACTTACTGGACGCGCTTCGGCCCCGAGGTGTACGACGTCGGCGACGCCGCGCGCATCGACGAGGATGGCTACTTCTGGGTGCTCGGTCGCACCGACGACGTGATCAACGTCAGCGGTCACCGGCTCTCCACGATGGAGGTCGAGAGCGCGCTCGTCTCGCACAAGGGAGTGGCGGAGGCGGCGGTGATCGGCCAGAGCGACGAGCAGACGGGCCAGGCGATCACCGCATTTGTCACGCTCGAATCGTCGGTCGAACAGAGCGACGAGCTGCTCGCCGAACTGCGCGAGCACGTCGCCGAGAAGATCGGCAAGCTGGCGCGCCCGAAGCGGATCATCTGGTCGGACGAACTGCCCAAGACCCGCTCGGGCAAGATCATGCGTCGCCTGCTCAGAGACATCGCCGAGGGGCGCGAGCTGGGCGACGTGACAACACTGCGCGACCCGGCCGTCGTCGGCATGATCGCCGAGCGCATCCAGGCCGGCGACGAGGATTAAAGCGCCACCGCGGAGTTGCCGCTTCGCGCGCCCGTCTCGGCGCTCGCGGCGCCCGAAGTTTGAGGCGGTGTTAACCCCCGCCCCGGCGCGGAACCTACCGCCTGGACGGGTGTTCGATATGGCATGAGCGACGATCGAAATCGTGCCCGCG
>JACRKX010000052.1 GCA_016219715.1 Actinomycetota bacterium
CCGCCGGCCAAGACGCTGCGGCCGAGATCGAGCGGGCCGCGCACCAGATAGGCAAGACCGCGGATTCCGTAGACGATCGAAGGCACGGCCGCGAGATTCTGGATGTTGATCTCGACGATCCGGTTGTACCAGCGCTTGCGGTTGGCGTATTCCTCAAGGTAGATCGCCGCTGCCACCCCCGTCGGAACGACGAAGAAAGCGCAGATCGCCGCCAGCCACAAGGTGCCCATGATCGCCGACTGGATGCCCGCGTTCTTCGGGAACGACGACGGCATGCTGGTCAGAAAGTGCATGTCGACCGAGCCGATGCCGTCGGCGATGATCTGCACCAGCAGCGTTGCCAGCACCAGCAGCGAGATCGCGATGCAGGCGATCAGCGAGAACTTGAAGAAGCGCTCGCGCGCGGCGTCGCGGCGCGAAGCCTCGGGGATCTGGCCATCGAGACCGAGCGTGTTGATCGACTCGGTCACGGCGCCGGCCGCGGCCGCCGCGGGCTTGCCTGCTCGGCCTCTCATTCGTACTCCTCCCGGTAGCGGTGGACCATCCAGCTGCTGAACATGTTCAGCACGAAGGTCATCACGAACAGCAGCGCGCCGACGGCGAAGATCGTCTTGTAGTCGATGGTGCCGGTGGGGATGTCGCCCTTGCCGGTGTTGGCGATGAAGGCGGCCATCGTCTGGGCCGACTCGAGCGGGTTCGGCGTGAGGTTTGGCAAGGCTCCCGCGGCGAGTAATACGACCATCGTCTCGCCGATCGCCCGCGAGGCGCCCAACACGATGCTGGCGATGATTCCCGAGAGCGCGGCCGGCACCATCACCTTTATCGATGTCTGAAACTTCGTGGCGCCGAGGCCGTACGAAGCCTCTCGAAGTCCGCTCGGCACGGCGCTGAGCGCGTCTTCGGAGACGGACGCGATCGTCGGCACCACCAGTATGCCCACCACCAGCCCGCCGGACAGGGCGTTGAACACGTCGACGTCGATGCCGATGTCGCGCAGGAACGGCGTGACCGCGGTCAGGGCGAAGAATCCGAAGACGACGGTCGGCACGCCGGCGAGCGTTTCGAGAATCGGCTTGACGGTCTTGCGAGTGCGCGAGCTGGCGTATTCGCTCAGATAAATAGCGGAACCGACGCCCAGCGGTATCGCGACGACGAGTCCGATCAGCGTTATCTGAATCGTGCCGACGACGAGCGGCAAAACGCCATAGCTCGGCGGATTGAAGAGCGGGGACCATTCGGTCCCGAATAGGAAGTCCTGGATCGGCACTTCGCCGAGGAACGAGATCGTCTCGCCGGCGAGTGAGAGCACGATGCCGACCGTGGTGGCGACCGTGACAAGCGCCGCGGCCACCAGGGCCGCTCTGATCATCAGCTCGCCGTAGCGCGGCTTGGAACGCTCAAAGACGGCCGCGTCGGCGGCCGTCTTTGAGTTTGTTCCGGAGTTGCTGCGCATCTGAAATCGGCCTCGCAGGTTGTGATTGTCGCCCGCGGGCCGGTCGAACGAACGGCGCCTAAGCGCCGGCCGCCGCGGTCAGAGCGTCCTTGGACTTGGTGGCCTGCTCTTCGCTCATCGGAACGAACAGCGCGGTCTCGCTGATCTCCGTGAAGTTGTCGAGCGCGTATGTCATGAACGCGTTGACCTCGGGCCGGGTGACGGCCTTGTTCGAGACGTACATGAACAGCGGGCGTGAGAGCGGGGTGTACGAACCGTCCTGGATCGTCTCCTTGCTCGGAGTCACGCAGCCACTTCCGCCGTCGATCGCGACGAGGTTCAGCTTGTCCTGGTTCTGCTCGTAGTAGGAGAAGCCGAAGTAGCCGAGGCCGCCTTCGTCGCCGGCGACGCCTTCGACGAGCACGTTGTCGTCTTCGCTGGGCTGGTAGTCGCTGCGGCTGACGCCCTCTTCACCGTTGATCTCGTCGGTGAAGTAGTCGAATGTGCCGGAGTCGGTGCCGGGGCCGTAGAGGCTCAGGGTCGTGCTCGGCAGGTCTGGGTTGACCTCGCTCAGCTTCGTGACCTTCGAGCCCTTGTTCCAGAGCTTCTTGAGCTCGTCGGTGGTCAGGCACTTCACCTCGAGGGCCGGGTTGGTGACGACCGAAAGGCCGTCGAGCGCGACCTGCAACTCGGTGTACTCGATGCCGTTCTTCTTGCAAGCGGCGATCTCCTCGTCCTTGATCGGGCGCGAGGCGTCGGAGATGTCGGTCTCGCCGGCGCAGAACTTCTCGAATCCGCCGCCGGTTCCAGACTCGCCGACCGTGACCTTGACGTCGGGGTTGTCGCCGTTGAAGCCCTCGGCCGCTGCCTGGGCGAACGGGTAGACGGTGCTTGAACCGTCGATCGCGATACTGCCGGACAGGCCCGAGGCTCCGCCCTCGTCGTCGCTGCCGCAACCGGCGATCGCCAGCGCAAGGACCGCCATGACGGCGACGGCCAGCTTCAGCGGGACGTTGAGGAAGTTGTTGTTTGGCACTTGAGTTTCCTTTCGGATTTATGAGATGCGGAATGCAGGGCCAATAGTTGCCGTCGCGATCGCGACCGTAGTTAACAAGCTGTGACGAGGTTGTGAAAACCCTGTGAACGGTTGTTACCTGGGCGATTTCCCCCTCTAAGATGCGTCCGGTGCCCGTTTCGCCCGACCGGCGACTTGGTCACAATCAAGGCATGACTCGAAACGAAAAAACCCCCCGCACCGTCGTGGTCATCGACGACGACTCCGGCTTCGTAACGGTTCTCTGCAAGCGCCTCGAACAGGCCGGCTGGGCGCACGTCGTCATGAAGGCCGCTCCGCGCATCGACGAGCTCGCCGCCATGCGGCCGGCGGCCGTGGCCGTCAACCCGGCCGTGCTCGGTCCCGTGTCATGGGAGTTCCTGCAGCAGTACGCCGAGGCGCAGCCCGGCGTCGGGCTGATCGTCTGCGCAGAGCAGAGTTCAGTGGCCCAGCGTGTCCGTGGTCTTCGACTCGGCGCCGACGACTGGATCGGCAAGCCCTGTCACCCCGAAGAGGTCGTCGCCCGCATTGAAGCCGTCACGCGCCGTCACCGTCGCACCGCCGTCGAAGAGGTCGGCGAGGCCGGTCCGCTGGTCACCGGCGAGCTTGAGTTCCGCGTCGACCGCTACGAGGTGGTCGCCGCCGGCCGCCAGGTCGACTTGACGAAGCGCGAGTACGAGCTGCTGCTG
Source organism: Actinomycetota bacterium (assembly GCA_016219715.1). GTDB lineage: Bacteria > Actinomycetota > Thermoleophilia > Solirubrobacterales > JACPNS01 > JACPNS01. The sequence goes on from JACRKX010000052.1 coordinate 3,176, forward strand.
CTGCTTGCCCGCAGCGATGGCCGCGTGCTGCCGCGCGAAGACATCTACCAGCGAGTCTGGGGTTACGCGATGGCACGCGGCGACCGTTCGGTCGACGTCTTCGTGCGCAAGCTGCGCCACAAGCTCGAGGCCGCGTCGCCCAACTGGCGCTACATCCACACTCACTTCGGCATCGGCTACCGCTTCGACGCCGAAGAGTCCGTGGCCGCAGCGCCGCCTGCCACCTCAGCGGGCGAGGCGACTGCCGAGGCCGGTGTGCCCGCCGCCAAGCTGGCGGTCGTCGAGCCAATACGCGCGGCGTAAGCGGTGATACCGATCGCCCGCCGAAGTTCAGACGAGTACTTCGACCTCTTCGAGCGCGCCGCGGCCAACGCCCAGCGCGCTGCCGGACTGCTGGTCGAGATGATCGACGACTATCCCGAGAACGCGGCGCTTGGCCGCGAGATCCTGCTCTGCGAGCAGGAGGGCGACAGCATCACCCACGCGCTCATCCAGAAGCTCGCCGAGGGCGGCCGCCCGCCGCTGCCGCGCAGCACCGTGCACCGGCTCGCCACGACGCTCGACGACGTCGTCGACTTCACAGAGCAGATCGCCGACTCATTCAGCCTTTACAAGATCGAGGCGCCGATGGAGCAGGCGATCGCACTGGCCAAGGTGCTCAGCGAAGCCAGCGCCAAACTTGTGGTCGCAATCTCGACGCTGCGCAGTGGCGAGTCGCTCAGCGAATCGATCATCGAGATCCACCGGCTCGAGAACGAGGGCGACCGCATCTCGCGCGAGGCCATCGCATCGCTGTTCGAAGGCGGCGTCGATCCGATGGTCGTGATCCGTTGGAAAGACATCTTCGAGCAACTCGAAGAGGCGATCGACGCCTGCGAGAACGTCGCGCATGCCCTCGAGGGCGGCGTCTTCGACGCCTAGCCGCCGAGGCCGGCGGCGCACACCCGCCTGGCGATACGCAATCATCGGTCCATGGACTTCGAAGGAGATCGCAAGCGCAGGCTGATCGGCATCGGCGTGATCCTTCTGCTGGCTGCCGGTTTCGTTGCGCTGCCCGGTGGCGACGACGCGAAGGACGTGGTCTCGGCCGCGGTGCAGGCCGCCTTCCTCGCGGCGATCGCATGGTCGGGCTGGATGCTCTACCGCACTCGCTCGACGTGGCTCGCGGAGCTGCCCGAGCGCGATCGCGGAATCCTCTACGCGGCGCTTGCTGCCGGGCTGTTGACGGTGGTCGGCCGCGGCCGCTTCTCGGAGATCGGCGAGGGGGGCACGTTGCTTTGGCTGGGAGTGCTGGCCGGCTGCGGTTTCGCCGTCTTCTGGGTGTGGCGCGAGTCGCGCCGCTTCTCTTACTGACGTCTCCCGTCGGCGCGCGCGAGAAACCTTCGTTTTCCAGCGCCTTTGCAACGTCATCGAGTCGAGCCGGCGGGCGTTTTCCGACCGACGGGTCAGTTACGTTCGGCTCCTCTTGGCAGCTCCGGCGAAACAGCTCCGCGCCAGGCTCGCAGACGGACCGGCTTTCGGTGTCGGCCGTCTGGTGACTTCACTGGCCCTTGCGTTGATTACGGCGCTCGCACTCCTTGTTGCTCATGTCACGACCGCGCCGGCTTCGATCGGCGAGCGTGGTTCACAGGCCGCAACGTCCGGCGGACCAGTGGCACAGGCGTCTCACAGCTCATCAGGCCCGGCCTTCGGCGGCCGCCATGGCAAGGGTTGGGGCAAGGGCGGCCACGACCGCGACGATGACTCAGGCGACGACGACGCAGACGGCGACGGCTCCGGTCAAGGCGGCGGCGGCAAGGGCTGGGGCAAAGGCTGGGGCAAAGGCTGGGGCAAAGGCGGCGGCAAAGGCGGCGGAAAAGGCGGCAAGGGCAATCCTTGTAACAACGAGGAGCCCGCTCCCCAGGCCGGTGGCGGATCGAACGGCGGCAACCCGCAGCAGGGCGGTTCTCCTGGCGCTCCGCCGCAGAACGGACAGAACGGCTCAGGCGGCGGGCCAAAGGGCGAAGGCCCCGGCGCGCCGGGCGGCTCGCAGAACGGATCCTCCGGCAACCCGCAGGGTGGTGATCCCACCACCTCCGGTAACGCTCAGCCAGACGCCCAGAGCGGCGCCGGCACACCCCCCGCAGCGAGCAAGCCCAAGAGCAAGCGCGACACGACGACGAACCGCAAGCGCTCTGGCTCTCAGCGTTCGCGCCGGGGTGGCACCGAGTCCCCGGCTTCGCAGCCCGACGGTTCGGGTGGCGCCCAGGGCGGATCGCCGGGCTCCGGCGGCAGCTACGGGGTGGCAAATTCGAACGCCCAACTGAGCGCCGCCGCGCTTGCCGCGGCCGCGGCGCGTAACGGCAAGTCCGGTGACGATTCGCAGAAGGGCTCCGGCGTGGATCGCGACGGTTCGCAGTCTGAGGGCGAGACCGGCGCCAACGATCTTCGCCGCAAGGCGGCAGTGTCACGTGCGGTCGACCGGGTGCCGCTCGCTTTCCGCCTCATCCTGCTGCTGCTGATGTTCGCGGTCGCGGTGTTGTCCGTCGTCTCACTGCGCGAGCGCCGCCGTGCCCACAGTGTCGCCCGCATCGCCCAGCTCGACTACCTCACCGGTCTCGCTAACCGCGAGGGCTTCGATCGCATGCTCGGACAGGAGTGGCGCCGTGCCGTTCGCTACGGCCGCCCGCTAGGCCTGCTGTTCGTCGACCTCGACCACTTCAAGGCCTTCAACGACAGTCATGGGCACCTCGCCGGCGACCGGTTGCTGCGCGAGGTCGCCGCCGCGATCAGCTCCACCGCGCGCGGTTCAGACTTCACCGCCAGGCTCGGCGGCGACGAGTTCGTCGTGATCTGCCCCGAGAGCAGCGAAGAGGGTCTCAGCTCACTGGCGAGCCGGCTCAACCGCGAGGCCGAGCCGCTTGAGGTTTCGCTCTCTATCGGCTACGCCCTGCAGGGCCCCGACGACACCGGTCCCGAAGAGCTCGTCGCGCGTGCCGACGCCGCCATGTACCGCGCCAAGGGCGCCGGGCGGCCAAAGTCGGCGTCGGGCAACCCGATGCTGCGCGCGATGCGCCGCCGTTCCAGCTAGACCGGCCGCGCCGCTTTAGCCACCGATTCGTAGCGAAGTTTTCGCGAATCGGTCTTGATTCGTAACGCGCACGCCGCGAGCATCGTTGGCGTGCGTGAGGGATCTCGATTTCGTGCGGTAGCCGGGCAGGCGTCGGTTGAGCTGGTGGCGGCATTGCCGGTGATTGCGGTGGTGCTCGGTTGCGCTTGGCAGGCCGTGCTGGCCGGTCACTCGGCTTGGGCGCTGTCCGAGGCCGCGCGCCTGGCCGCGCGCGAGTATGCGGTGAAGCGGGTTGCCCTGGGGCCCGAGCCAGCGCGTAGCTATTCGCGGGCAATCGTCGATCGTGTGCTGCCGTCCTCGATGCGCGATGGCCGGTCGTTTCGTGTTTCGCGCGGTGGCGCCGTCGAGTTGCGCGTGCACATTCCGCTGGCTCCGCCGTTCTCGGCGGTCTTCGCTCACGGGCCGACGATCACCTCGCGTGCGGGATTCGGCGGGTGAGACGGCGTTCGCCGCAACTCGGCCAGGCATTGGTCGAAACCGTCGCCTCAGTTCCCGTGCTGATCGTCTGCGCGATGCTCGGCATGCAGGGTCTGGCGGCAGGCGCAGCCTGGCTACAGGCCGACAACGCGGCCCATTCGGCGGCGCTTGCCGCGCAGAGCGGAGGCGACGCGTCGCGGGCTGCCCGTGCCGCGCTACCCGGCTGGTCGCGAGGGCGCGTCAGCGTCAGCGCGCGCCACGGGCGTATCGACGTCTGGCTCACACCGCGAGCGCTGTTTCCGCCGCTGGCCGGCGCGCTGCGCGCGCATGGCCTCTCTCGCTACACGCCGGTCGCGCGATGAGCGATGCTCGCAAGCTGCATCGCGGCGCGCCCGCCGTCTCCGATCGTTCACCGCGTCGTGGCTTCCCGGTTTCGCCGCTGTCGATGGCCGGCTTCCTACAACTTCCGCGCATCTCCGGTGAGCTTGACCGCCCGCCCGCTCCTCGTCCGGGCGCGACGGTCGTTCCGTTGCGTCCGGAGGTCTGTAACGACGAGCCGCCGCTTGCGCCGCTCGTGGATCTCCCGGCGTTCAGGCCGCCCACTCCGAGGGTCGCCATAGTCACGATCGACGACGGTCATCTCGATTCGACAGTGGCGCTGGCGGTTGCCGTCGCCGGACGCGCGGCCGCGGCCGCCGGCCTGCCCGGCGCGATTGTCACGACGGCGCGTGACGGCGCCACGCCGATCGCCCGTCGCAAGCGAGGCGCTGTCGCGCTGCGTGGATTCGAGCCGATCGGCCGCGCCGGCAACGTCACGCTGCTCGACGCCGCCGATGCCGAAGCCGCGTCGATTGCCGCAGCAGGCGTGGTTCCGGTCGTTTGTGTACTGCGCGCCGGCGAAGGGCTCGGCCCCGATCTCGCTCGAATCTGCCCAAGCTCGCTGCTGCTGGTCGCCGGCGCCGAGGCGGGCGAGAACTACGTCGAGCTGCTCGCCCACGATCTCACGCGATCGGGCGGCGGGGTCACGCCGCGCGTACTGCGATACGGACCGGCCGTAGGCGAGGCAACCGAATCGCCGTCGCTGACAATCGATGGTTCGGCGCGGCTGCGCCTGATGCTCGGCTTGCCGCCGGGGCGGCGTAGCCGGGCCAACGCCGAGCTGGCCGTCGCGCTGCTTGGCAGCGTGTGAGTACGCGACTGCTATCCCAGCGCGGCCAGGCGGCGATCCTGCTCGTCGCCGGCTGTCTCGTCGTGTTCGCCGGTGTCGCCGCGTTCGCGCAGTACGGCACGGCCTTCCTCGCGCGCGGCCGTTTGCAGCGAGCCGTCGACCTGGCGGGTCTGGCGGCCGCGCAGAGCATGAGTCGCGACTTCTCGCGATTGATGTCGCCGGCCTCGATGCCCGACGGCTCGCCGAATCCAGCACATATCTCCCGCACGACCTATCTCGACCGTGCGCGCGCGGCGGCACGCCGCTCATTGGAGCTGTCTCGTGTCGCACCGCGGCAGACCAGCTTCGAGTTCCCGGTCGGCGCTGCGCCGACAGTGGTCACGGTCACGATCGCGCGCGACCGACACCTGGCTCTGCCGGCCGGCGACGGGCGCGCGGAGCGGGTCACCCTGCGTGCTGCCGCCACCGCTCGACTGGCGTTTGAGTTTGGTGCGATGCCGGGCGTGGCTCAGGCCAGGGCGAGCGGCGGCGGCTATTCGGGTCCACTCGCCTACCGGCAGGGCAAACCGATGCGGCCCGACGTTGCGACGGCGTTCGACCGCTTGCAATCGTCCGCACGCGCCAGCGGTCACTCCTTGCTGATCGCCAGCGCATTCAGATCCGATGCCGAACAGGCCCGCATCTTCGCGCAGCGGCCCGATCCGAAGTGGGTCGCTCCGCCGGGCACCTCGCTGCATCGCTACGCGACCGAACTCGATCTCGGGCCGCCGTCTGCCTACGGCTGGCTGGCTGCCAACGCGCGCCGCTTCGGTTTCATCAAGCGGTACGCCTGGGAGGCTTGGCATTGGGGTTTTTCGAGCAACCCCCGCGACGTGCCGGCTCAGTACGAACGCGGCTCCTTCGAGCCCCGTCACGGACGGTTCGACGGCGCCGGTGGCCTGCCGGCCTACGTTCCCGCGCGCTTCGCCGCCACGATCGCCCGAGCCGCCCAGCGCCACAACGTGCAGCCCGAGTTGCTGGCAGCTCAATTGCAGGCCGAGTCCGGGTTTAACCCCAGCGCCGTCTCGCCGGCCGGCGCCCAGGGCATCGCCCAGTTCATGCCCGCGACGGCACGAGCGGTCGGCCTGCGCGACCCATTCGATCCCGAGCAGGCGATCGACGCGCAGGCCCGCCTGATGTCGGCCCACCTACGCCGCTTCGGCACGATCCCCAAGGCGCTTGCCGCCTACAACGCCGGCCCCGGCGCGGTCGAGCGATACAACGGCGTGCCAGCGTTTCCAGAGACACAGTCTTACATCGCCCGCATCCTGGCCCTAATGAAAAGCGCCGGAGTCGAACTCAACGACCCAGCCTTCGCCGGCATAAGCGTCACGCCACGCGCCGAGCTGATCCGCTGACCAGACCGGACCAACTGAGCCGCGCCGTACCCTGAGGCAGTGCCCACCGAGACCGGCGAAAAGACACCCAAGACCTCGAAGAACCCCTTCCGCGGCAAGCTGATCGACGAGCGCCGCGAGCTGCCCGATCTGCCCGGCGTTTACCTCTTCCACGATGCCGACGACACGGTGATCTACGTCGGCAAGGCCACGTCGGTGAAGAAGCGCGTCAGCTCGCACTTCTCCGCGCCTGAAGGCAAGGCCGTCGAAATGATCGCCACGGTCGAGCGCATCGAGTGTGTGGTCACGCGCGATCCGGCCGAGGCGCTGATCACCGAGCAGCAGTTCATCCGCCAGTACCGGCCGCGCTTCAACGTGCTGATGCGCGACGACAAGACCTATCCCTACATCGCAATCTCGCTCGACGAGGAGTATCCCCGCGTCTACTACACCCGCGAGAAGCACAAGCGTGGCCGCAAGTACTTCGGCCCCTACAGCGAGGCGCGGCGCGCGCGCGAACTCGTGGAGCTGCTCGGGAAGATCTTCCAGTACCGCACCTGCGAGGGTCCCAGGCCCGGCCGATCCAGCGGCAGCCCGTGCCTCGACTATTTCATCAAGCGCTGTCAGGCGCCGTGTGTCGACTACATCTCAAAGCCGGACTACCGCGCGAACATCGACCGCATCGTCGCCTTCCTCGGCGGCAACTACAACGACGTGCTCGCCGAGCTCGACGGCGCGATGCGCGACGCGGCCGAGCGCCGTGAGTACGAAGAAGCCGCGCTCTACCGCAACCGCATCGCCGCGATCCGCCGCTCGATCGATCGCCACCGGCTTGACACAGCGGCGCTGGGCATGGTCGATCTCGTCGCGGCCGCCGTCGATGGCCCCGACGCCAACGTGCAGGTCTTCCAGGTTCGCGACGGTGTGCTGGCCGATCGCCAGAGTTTTCACATGGCCAACGAGGGCGAGAGCGGCGTGGGCGAGGTGACCGAGGAGTTCCTCGCGCAGTACTACGCCTTCGGCGGGGCGATACCGCCACAGGTGATCGTCGCGCGCGAACTCGAGCAGAGCAGCCAGGTCTTCGACGCGCTGGCGCAGATGCTCGGCGAGAAGCGCGGCGCGAAGGTCGAGTTGCGTTCGGCCGAGCGCGGCGAAAAGCGCAAGCTCTTCGAGCTCGCGCAACGCAACGCAATGCTGGCGCTAGAACGCGAGCGGTCGCGCGCCGAGCGCGGCAAGCGCAGCCGCCGCGAAGGGCTCGAAAACCTCGCCACGGAACTGAAGCTCGAAGCGCCGCCCGTGCGCATCGAGTGCTTCGACATATCCAACCTCGGACCGACCAACGTCGTCGCCTCGATGGTCGTATTCCGCGACGGCAACCCGCGCAAGGCCGATTACCGCCGCTTCAAGGTGCGCGAGCTCGACGGCCGTCAAGACGACTTCGCCTCGATGGGCGAGGTGCTGTCACGTCGCATGGCTGCCTTCGAGCGCCAGAAAGAGGTCAGCCCGCACGACGACGCCTACGACGAGAGCTTCGCCTCGCTGCCCGGCCTGATCGTGATCGACGGGGGCAAGGGCCAGCTCGCAAGCGCCGTCAAAGAGCTGGAGGCCTTTCGCGCCGCCGGCGTAACGGTCGTGTCGTTGGCGAAGCGCGAAGAAGAGATCTTCATGCCCGGCCGCAAGCACCCGCTGGTGCTCGACCGTGACGATCCTGCCCTGAAGATCCTGCAGCGCATCCGCGACGAGGCTCACCGCTTCGCGATCACCTTTCATCGCGAGCGCCGCGACAAGGCCCTGACCAGCTCCGTGTTCGATGATCTCCCAGGTGTCGGGGCGGCTAGGAAGAGTCTGCTGATGCGTCACTTCGGATCGCCTGAAGCAGTCCTCACGGCCTCGCGCGACGAGCTTGAGTCGGTGCCCGGTCTGCCGGCCAAGGTGGGGCGCCAGATCTTCCATCACATCAACCGCAGTCGCTGAGCCTGCGATGTCCGTCGCACAGGGTTCAATGCACGTGAGTTCCCTGTCGATGCATCCCAGATGAAACAGCGCGAGACAGTCGCCCGCATCAGAGAGCGCGGCCTGCACCCATTTCGCCGGCGTCACCCCGACGCGGCGTCCACCGCTCCAGCTGAGCCGGCCCCAGCCGCTGGGGTACTTGCGCACTCGCTTCAGGACCTCGTGATCATCACGGGTCTCTCTGGCGCGGGCAAGTCCGCGGCGATGGCCGTCTTCGAGGATGCCGGTTACTTCTGCGTCGACAACCTTCCGCCAGAGATGATCGATTCGCTGGCCCAGTTGTTCGAACACGAGGGCTCCAAGGTCGAGCGCGCCGCGATCGTGTCTGACGCGCGCGGCGGCAGTTACTTCGAGGAGATCGCCCCGGTGCTCGACCAGCTGCGCGGCCGTGGCATGGACTTTCGCATGCTCTTCCTCGATGCCGACGACCAGACGATCCTCAACCGCTTCAAAGAGACTCGCCGTCGCCACCCGCTCGCGCCGCAAGGCTCGGTGGGCGAGGGCATCGCGGCCGAGCGCCGCATGCTCGAGCCGATCCGCGATCTCGCCGACGAGACGATCGACACCACCGAGCTGTCGCCGGCGCGGCTGCGCCGCGTGATCGCCGAGGAGTTCCTGACGCCCGAGACGCGCGGCAAGCTGGCGGTCACGTTCATGACGTTCGGCTTCAAGAACGGCCCGCCGCGCAACGTGGACCTTTCGTTCGACGTGCGCTTCCTGCCGAATCCGTACTACGTGCCAGAGCTGCGCGACCAGACCGGGCTCGATCCCGACGTGCGCCTGTACGTCTCGGAATCCGAGGGAATCGACGAGTTCTACACGCGGCTTGTGCCGCTGCTCGACTACCTGCTGCCGAGCTACTCGCTCGAAGGCAAGCAGCACCTGACGATCGGCATCGGTTGCACCGGCGGGCGCCACCGTTCAGTTGTGATCGCCGAGCACCTCGCGGGCATCTACCGCGACAGCGACGAGCTGACCGTCGACGTCGTGCACCGCGATATCGCCACGCGCCCGCGCCCGTAGCCGCCGCGCCGCCGGCCGCCCGTAGAAAGCCCGGATCGCGCCATATCTCCGGTGATAGATTGCGCGGTGCTTTTACAAACCCCTTTTTAGCCCCCATCGGCAAGCTGGAGAACCTGAATGCCTGTTAAAGCTGGAATCAACGGATTTGGACGTATTGGCCGCAACGTGTTTCGCTCGGCCTACGAGGCGAACGCTGACATCGAGTGGGTCGGTATCAACGACCTGACAGATGCCAACACGCTCGCCCACCTGCTCAAGTACGACTCCAACTTCGGGCCCTTCCCGGGCACCGTCGAGGCCGGCGACAACGCGGTCATCGTCGACGGTAAGACGATCCCGATCAGCGCGGAGCGCGAGCCCGGCAACCTGCCGTGGGCGTCGCTTGGTGCCGAGGTCGTGATCGAATCGACCGGTTTCTTCACCGATCGCGACAAGGCCGCCGCGCACATCGACGCAGGCGCCAAGAAGGTCATCATCTCGGCCCCGGCCACCAACCCCGACGGCACCTTCTGCCTGGGCGTCAACTTCGACGACGGCTACGACAAGGACTCGATGGACGTCATCTCCAACGCCTCGTGTACGACCAACTGTCTCGCCCCGCTGGCGAAGGTGTTGCACGACGAGTTCACGATCAAGCGCGGTCTGATGACCACGATCCACGCCTACACCTCCGACCAGCGCCTGCAGGACGCCCCGCACAGCGACCTGCGCCGCGCCCGCGCCGCCGCCACCAACCTGGTGCCGGCCAGCACCGGCGCAGCGAAGGCGATCTCGCTCGTGATCCCGGACCTCGCCGGCAAGCTGAATGGCTTCGCCGTGCGCGCCCCGATCCCAACGGGCTCAGTCGTCGACCTCACCTTCGAGGCCGGCCGCGACGTAACCCCGGAAGAGATCAACGCCGCCGTCAAGGCCAAGGCCGACCAGGGCTCGCTTGCGGGCATCCTGCAGTACACCGAGGATCCGATCGTCTCGAGCGACATCGTGCACTCGTCGTACAGCTCGATCTTCGACTCGCTGCTCACCAGCGTGATCGACGGCAACCTCGTGAAGGTCGTCACCTGGTACGACAACGAGTGGGGCTACTCGAACCGCGTCGTCGAGCTCACGCAGAAGATTCTCTAGGACGCACGAGATGACAGACGCAACCGGAGTCCCGGTGGCCGCACTGGGCAAGAAGACGGTTCGCGACATCGACGTCAGCGGCAAGCGTGTGCTCGTTCGCGCCGATCTCAACGCGCCGCTGCGCGAAGCGGACGGTCGCGTAGTCGTCTCCGACGACGCGCGCATCGCGGCGTCGGTGCCGACGATCGAGCTGCTGCGCGAACGCGGCGCGAAGGTGATCGTCTGCTCGCACCTAGGCAGGCCGAAAGACCGCGATCCCAAGCTGTCGCTTGCGCCGGTCGCCGAGCGGCTCGGCGAGTTGCTCGGCACGGACCTGCCGCTCGCTCCTGGGCTCATTGGTCCGGAGGTCGAAGCGATGGTCGCGCAACTCACCGACGGCGACGTGCTGCTGCTCGAGAATTCGCGCTACGAAGCTGGAGAAACCAAGAACGACCCGGCCCTGGCCGAGCAGCTCGCGAAGCTCGCCGACATCTACGTCGACGATGCCTTCGGGGCCTGCCATCGCGCTCACGTAACGACCGAGGGCGTGACGCACTTCGTCGGCACATCCGTCGCCGGATTGCTGCTCGAGCGCGAGGTCACCACGCTTCGCGGGATCGTCGAGAGCCCCGAGCACCCGCTGGTCGTGGTGCTTGGCGGCGCGAAGGTCAGCGACAAGGTCGCCGTGATCGACTCCTTCCTGAAGGTCGCCGACGCAATCCTGATCGGCGGCGCGATGTGCTTCAGCTTCTTCACAGCGCAAGGTCACGCGACCGGCAACTCACTGGTCGAACAAGAGGGCATCGAGCTGGCACGCAAGGCGCTGGCCGACGCCGAGCAGTCGGGCTGCCGGCTCGTGCTGCCGATCGACCTCAAGCTCGGTCGCGAGTTCAGCGCCGACACCGAGGTTCAGGAGCTTGATGGCGTCGACGTTCCCGATGGCTGGATGGGGCTCGACGTCGGGCGTAAGACCTACGAGGCCTACGCCGCCGAGGTCAAGGCCGCGAGGACCGCCTTCTGGAACGGCCCAATGGGCGCGTTCGAGCTGGCACCGTTTGCCGAAGGCACGCGTTACGTCGCCCAGGCCTTCGCCGAGGCGCCGGGCGTCACGGTCGTAGGCGGCGGCGACTCCGCCGCGGCGATCGCCGAGTTCGGCTACGCCGATGACGTCACGCACCTCTCGACCGGTGGCGGCGCCGCGCTGGAGCTGATTGAAGGCAAACTTCTACCGGGAGTGGAGGCACTAAACGATGTCTGACCGCAGGCCCTACATCGCAGGCAACTGGAAGATGCACAAGACCGGCCGCGAGGCCGAAGACTTCCTCTGGGCGCTGCTGCCCCAGATCAGCGGCGAAGACCACGCCGAGGTCGTGATCTGCGCACCGTTCACCGCGCTGGTCAACTTGATCGACGGATCGCGCGGATCGCGCGTCAAGGTCGCCGCGCAGAACATGCATCAGGCCGAGGCCGGGGCGTTCACCGGTGAGGTTTCGGCGGGCATGCTCTCGGAGCTCGACGTGCGCGCGGTCGTACTGGGTCACTCCGAGCGCCGCCAGTACTTCAACGAGACCGACGCCGCGCTGGCCGAGAAGCTGCCCGCGGCGCTTGCCGCCGGCATCGAGCCGATCTTCTGCGTCGGCGAAACCGAGGCCGAGCGTGAGGCCGGCCAGATGCAGGACGTGCTGCGGCGCCAGGTCACAGAGGGGCTTGCCGGCGTGCCGGCCGGCCAGCTGCCGGCGATCGTCGTGGCTTACGAACCGGTCTGGGCGATCGGCACCGGCAAGGTTGCCACGACCGAGCAGGCACAGGAGGCAATCGCCTTCATTCGCGAGTTGATCGCCGGTATCGACGCCGCCGCCGCGCCGCAGGTGCGCATTCTCTATGGCGGATCCGTCAAGCCCGACAACGCAGCAGAGCTTCTGTCCCAGCCCGATATCGACGGCGCCCTGATCGGCGGCGCCAGCCTCGACCCCGGAGATTTCGCCGCGCTCGTAGCCGCCGGCGACGCCGCCTAGGGGCGAGGATCTCGCCGTGACAGCGATCGTCAACGCTCCGTCGGTAGTTCTGATCGTGCTCGACGGGTGGGGGCTCGCCCCGCCCGGTCCCGGCAACGCCGTGGAGCTGGCCGACACCCCGGTCTTCGACGACCTGCACGCGCGCTACCCGCACGCCACGCTGCGCACCTCGGGTCGTGACGTCGGCCTGCCAGAGGGCCAGATGGGCAACAGCGAGGTCGGCCACCTGAATCTCGGCGCCGGCGCGATCGTCAACCAGGACCTGACGCGCATCGACATCGCGATCGAAGACGGCAGCTTCGCCGCCAACCCGGTACTGCTCGACGCCTGCGCCACCGGTCGCCAGAGCGGCCGTCTGCACGTGATCGGCCTCGTCAGCGACGGCGGCGTGCACTCCAGCCTCGAGCACCTCAAGGCGCTGCTGAAGCTTGCCACCGACAGCGGTGTGTCCGACGTCGTCGTGCACGCGTTCACCGACGGCCGCGACACGTTGCCGAAGTCGGGCGCCGGCTTCGTCTCTGAACTGCAAGAGGCCCTGCCCGTGGGCGCGCGGATCGGCACTGTGATCGGCCGCTACTACGCGATGGATCGCGACAAGCGCTGGGACCGCGTCAAACTCGCCTACGACGCGATCGTTCACGGAGTCAGCGAGCAGCCGGTGGCCGAGAGCGGCGTCGCCGCAATCGAGGCCGCCTACGCGCGTGGCGAGACCGACGAGTTCATCCTTCCCACGCTGGTCGGCGACGAGGCGCGAATCCGCTCCGGAGACGCCGTGATCGGCTTGAACTTCCGCCCCGACCGGATGCGCGAGATCATTGCGGCGTTAGGCGAGCCCGACTTCGGCGAGTTCGAGCGCGGCGACGCGCCCACCGGTCTGAAGATCGTCTGCATGACCGAGTACCGCGAGGGATGGCCGTACGCCGTGGCCTTCCCGCCCGATCGCCCGAGCGTCACGCTGGCCTCGGTGATCGCCGGTGCCGGCGGCGAGCAGCTTCATGTCGCCGAAACCCTTCAACGGTGGAGAAGAGACCCCGCACGGCGGCGAAGACCGCTTCATGGCGCAGTCGCCAAAGGACGTCGCAACCTACGACCTCAAGCCAGAGATGAGCGCCGCCCAGGCCGCCGATCAATTTGTTGAACACTGGGGCGCAAGCGGCTACCGCTTCGGCGTGATCAACTTCGCGAATCCCGACATGGTCGGTCACAGCGGAGTGATCCCGGCGGTCGTCAAGGCCGTCGAGGCCACCGACGAGCAGCTAGGCCGCGTCGTCGAAGCCGTGCACGCCAAGGGCGGCGTGTGCCTGATAACCGCCGACCACGGCAACGCCGAACAGCTGCTCGAGCCCGACGGCTCACCGAACACCGCGCACTCGCTTAACCCTGTGCCGTTCATCGTCACGCGCGAGGGTCTGACCCTGCGCGAGCAGGGGATCCTCGCCGACGTCACTCCGACCGTGCTTGACTTGCTTGGCATCGAGCAGCCGTCCGAGATGACGGGCGAATCGATGATCGAGGGTTAGCTGTTGTCCTGAATGAAACCGCGCAGGCCGTCGATCTGGTCCTGCAGGTTGTTCTCGATCACCGGCGCCGTCTCGGAGCCGCCGAGCATGAAGCCGCCGACTGCCGCCGCCGCGATTGCCAGCAGCAGGAACAGCAGCGAAATGAATCGTTTGAGCCCGCGGCGGCTGCCGTTCGCGGTACGGACAGGCTCGGGTGCGGATTCGGCCGGTGTGGCGATCCGTGTGGCGGCGGTGGCGCCCGCGCCCGACGCCGCGGCATGACGCGCGGTGATTATGCGCGTGGCCGCCGCCGGGTCGTTGAGCACGGCGGTCACGAACTCGCTCTCGTGCCGCTGAAGGCCGTCGCGCAGTGCCTGACCGAACTCGCGAGCGCCGTCGAAGCGGCGGTCGGGATCGTGGCTCAGCGCGACGCGAACGGCGCGGTCGAGTTCGACGGGAACAAGCGGGTTGGTGACCGAGATCGGCAGCGGGGTCTCGTCGCGCTGCTTCATCGCCAGTTCGGTGATCGACTTGTATTCGTATGGTGGCCGCCCAGCGAGCATCTCGTACGTAACCACGGCCAGTGAGTACACGTCGGACTGCGGCCCGGTGTCGCCGCCGATGGCCTGCTCCGGAGACAGATAGGCGACCGTGCCGAGCACCGATCCGGCCTGGGTGACCCGAGTCATCTCGGCGGCCTTGGCGATGCCGAAGTCGGCCAGCTTGGCGGTGCCGTCTGGCGTGACGATCAGGTTCGCCGGCTTCACGTCGCGGTGGATCACGCCGGCGCGGTGCGCGCAGTCGAGTGCCTCGCAGGCGTCGCGCGCGATCGCCACCGCGCGCGCCGGATCGAGCTGCTTGCCGCCGGCGACCAACTCAGAGAGCGGGGTGCCTTCGACGTACTCCATGACGATGAACTGGCGGCCGCTGGCCTCGTCTAGTCCCGAGTCGAATACCTGCACGATGTTCGGGTGCTGAAGTTTGGCGACGGCCAGCGCCTCGTGGCGAAAGCGTGTCACGAAGTCGTCGTCGCTGGCGAGGTGTTCGGCGATCAGCTTGATCGCGACCGTGCGCTTGAGAACCGTGTCCTCGGCCATCTCGACGACCGACATCCCTCCGGTTCCGATGCGGCGGATCTGGCGGTAGCGGCCGGCGATCAGAGGCTGCTGCCGCGGGCTCTGCGGGGTGGTGTCGCTCATTCTGGCTGCACTCCGCCGGACTGGTCCTCGTCGGGTGTCTCGGGTGTCGGCTGCGGCGCGGGAGCGGTCGGCTCGGGAGTACCGGTGGGCTCGGGGGTCGGCGTCTCTGTTGGGCCGGTCGGCTCGGCGGTTTCGCCGGTCTCACCGGTGACCGGCTCGGTCGGCTCTTCCTTGCGTTCGACACACTCGGATTCCACCAGCGATTGCAGCTGTTCGAGGCTGTCGGCGTAGGCCGCGCCAAGCTCGGGCCGATCGCTGTTGATCGTCTGTGCCTGTCCGATCAACGCCCGCACGCGAGACTCGGCGACGTTGCAGCGGCCGTCGGCGACGGCCGCCTCGAGCGTGTCGAGCGCGGCGAGCGCGCGGTCGGCCTCGTCGCTCTCGAAGCGCTCGTTCGAGCTGCCGCATCCAGCGGCAGGCAGAGCGAATAGCGCGAGCGCGGTCGCGGTTATGGCCACCCGTCGTGACACCGCCACAGGTTAAGGCCCGAAGCGGACTTTCCGTCCAGCGCGTCGACTCGCGGCGATCAAAGCCCTTGCGATTCGCGCCGCCGGTCGATCGCCGCGGTAAGACCCGAGACCATCTCGTCAATCGTGTAGTCGCCCTTCGCGAGGAACCCGTCGGCGCCTGTCTCGCGCACCAAACGAGCGCCGTCGGTGTCGGTGGCCCCGGAGTGCAGCAGTACCGCGGTCGTGGGCGTGATCGCCCGGAACTCGGACACCATCTCCGCGCCCGACTCGCCGCCGAGGCGCACATCGACGAGTGCCGCATCGCAGAGATTGCCCCCTGCGAGCCATTCGCGCGCCTCGTCTGCGCTGGCACAGGAGTAAACGCGGAACCGCTTCGATTCGAGTAGGGCGGTGGTGGCATCGCGAACAAGGTCGTGGTCATCGATCACCAGCACGGAAAGACCGCTGCCGCGCGCGTCGGTCTCTGCCGGTTTGGCCAGGGGGGCGACGCCGGCGAGGCCGTCGCTGCCGCCGTGGTTGTCGTCTGCTCTGATCGCGTTGAGCAACTCCGAGAGCGTCGACTCCTTGAGCAGGTATCCGTCGGCACCTGCCGCGAGCGCCGCCTTCACGCTCTCTTCCTGGGCCGACGCGGAAAATGCGAGGATGCGGGCCTCGGCCAGCCTGCGGCGCAAGGCGCTGATCGTCGCGGTGCCGCTCAGACCGGGCAGTCGCATGTCGATCACGAAGACGTCGGCTCGGCCGCCCTCGCGTACCCATGCGGCGATGTCACGGCCGTTGTCGAAGCTGGCGACCAACTCGTAGTCGGGTTCGAAACGGGCGATTTCTTCGATTAGGTTGCGAACGACTTCTGAGTCGTCGGCGATTGCAATTCGTACGACTTCGCTCATCTGGCCTGCGGGCTCCCTCACCGGTGCAGCCGAATCTGCGCAGCATACACCCGTCTATAACCACAAACCGTGGCCGTATTAGATACCTAGAATCATCTATCGCCCACACGGGCGATACCGCATACAGATTACTGCCCGGAGTCGTCGACTGAAAGCGACTCGCCGTCTTTTATTGGCAGCACCGCGACGATCCGTGTGCCGCTGCCGGAACGGCCTTCGATCGAAAACGTGCCGCCGAGCATGTCGGCGCGTTCGCGCATGCCGAGCAATCCGAGATGGCTGCCCTCGGCGCTCGGGCCTGTGACAGCCGCCTCGTAGCCGACCCCGTCGTCCGTGATCGTGATCTGGATCGCACCCTCGTCGAGATGAACGTCGACACGGGCGTGATGGGCCTGGGCGTGTTTGTGGATGTTGGTCAGAGCTTCCTGAACGATGCGGAAGATTGTGATCGAGTACTCGTTTCCGAGGTCATCGGGCACGCTGGAGCTGACTTCGACTTCGACGTCCTGCACGTTGCGGCCGAGCTCTTTGAGCGCGGCGGCGAGTCCGTTGTCGTCGAGCACCTGCGGTCGTAGCTCCATCAGCAGCGAGCGCAGCTCACGTGCGCACGAGCGAATCTCCTTCGCGCCGTCCTCGATGATCGCGCGTGCCGCCTCGAAGTCGCTGCGCTCGACCCGCGCCTGTGCGAGCTCGAGCCGGATCGCCGTGGCGCCGAGCTGCTGCAGCACGCCGTCGTGAACGTCGGCCGCGATCATCGAGCGTTCGCGCTCCTGCGCTTCGATCAGCTGACGGGTGGCCGAGCGACGCAGGATCTCGATCGTTTCAGTGGCGCGGTGGCGCGCTACCGCGCCACCGACGGCGCCGGCGACCGTGGCCAGCATCTCGTCGGCCAGCGTGGCCTGTCCGGACTTGCTGCAGAGCACGAACGATGCCTCTGGCACGCCGTCGATCATCACCGGCATCACGGCCGTTGGCGGGCCGTCGAGGGCTTCGATCGTGTCCTCATGGGCGAGTACCTCGGCGCGTTGCGGATCGATCTCTCCCCAGTAGTCGACGGTCCGCGCTTCGCCGGACACGAACTTCACCGCGGCCACGCCGACAATGTCGTCGCTCTCATGCAGGAGCTCGCAGATTATGCGCAGCGCGTCGTCGAGTTCATGCGGGCGGGCCATCATGATCTGGGCGCGCGCGGCGAGACGAGCGATCTCGGTGCCGCGGCGCGCATCGGCGACGCTCGCCGCGCGTTCCAGATGCTGGCGCACCCACATGGCGATCGCGAGCATCGCCGAGTTGACGGGTTCGTCCAGCGGTTTCGGTTCGGCAAGCTGTATGCCGAGCCAACCGTAGATCGACATCGGCTCGCCGAACAACGCGAGTGGCGTGACCAGGAACGGCCGGTCGCGGGAGTCGGTCACGATCGCCGTCGCCGGGTCGCTGCCGATCTCGGCCAAAGCCCGTTCGACCGCCACATCATCAGAAACTCCGATGACGTCTCCGGGCAGGATTCCAAACTGGTGGCCCTCTATCCGAAGCCAGCAATCGGCGCCTGAGGGCGCCGCGCCGACTTCGACCAGGTATTCGCACAGCATCGCGCCGATCAACTTGAGCACCTCGTCGGGCGTGGCCGTGGCCAGTCGATCGTTCAGAAAGAACATCGCCAGGCGCATGCCGCGCCGATTGTTGGCCGCGATCTCGGCCTCTAGCTCGCCGATGCGTGCGAGCGCGGCGTCGAGCGACTCGGGAAGGGTCGCGCGATCGGTCGCGTCCGCTGTCTGGTTCTGCTGCGCCATCGACGGGGTTCGGGTCAGTCGTCGTCGTTCGAGTCGCTCTCGCCGGGTTCGCCGCCCTCGTACTCGGGCAGGTTGCGAATTCCCTCGCTGGTCTGCCACTTCGAGTAGTTGTCCTCCATCGCGTCGATCAGCTCGCGCATGAAACGCGGCGAGAGGTTGACGCGCGTGACGACCACGCCGGGGATCTCCTCGCTGTCGACCTCGTGGTCGACACGTGCGAAGGTCACCGTGAACTCGTAGTCCGAGTGGCTGATGTTGGCGAAGTTCGAGTAGACGCCGGCCATCTGCTCGGGCTGGAAGTGAATGTTGATGCCGCGTTGTTCGGGCTGTTCCTCTGTCATAGGTGCGCTCCGCGTTCGTGATTGGTTGTCGCCGGCAGGGTAGATGTAGTATCGCCCAAACCGTGAGCGCAGGCAGTAACGAACACCGAGACGACCCGATCGCGCTGCTGCGCGCCGCCGTCGCCTCGGCCGCGGCGTCTGTCGCGGGTGCCGTGGACGCGCCGGCCGGCACCACCCTCGAGCGCCCGCGCAACGCAGCGCACGGCGACTTTGCGACGAACGCGGCGATGGTCAGCGCGCCGGTCGCGCGCGACAATCCGCGCAACGTCGCCAACAAGATCGCGGCCGAACTAACGGCCGCGCTCGGCGACGACATGACCTCGGCCGAGGTCGCCGGACCAGGCTTTCTGAACCTGCGCCTGAGCGACGACTGGTACGGCGCCGTGCTCGCCCACGTGCTCGATTCTGGAGCGAGCTTCGGCGCGGGCGTCGCCGGCCGCCCCGAGAAGATCAACGTCGAGTTCGTCAGCGCAAACCCGACCGGCCCGATGCACCTCGGTCACGGTCGCAACGCAGCCTATGGCGATGCTCTCAGTCGCGTGCTCGCGTTCGCCGGCCACGAAGTCGGCCGCGAGTTCTACATCAACGACTTCGGCAGTCAGGTCGCGCGCTTCGGCGCCTCGATCGGCGCCCGTGCGCGTGGTGAAGAGGTTCCCGAGGACGGCTACCAGGGCGGCTACATCGACGAGATCGCCGCCGCCATAGACGGCGCAGCCTCGCTCAGCGACGCCGAACTCGCCACCCAGGGAATCCACCAGATGATCGAGCGGATCCGTCACACGCTCGACCGCATGGGCGTCGAGATCGAGACTTGGTTCTCCGAGCGCACACTGCTCGACGGCCGCTTCGAGCAGGCGCTTCAGGCGCTTTCCGAAGGCGGCCACAGCTACGAGCACGACGACGCCCTCTGGCTTCGCACGACCGAGTTCGGCGACGACAAGGATCGCGTCCTGCGACGCAGCAGTGGCGAGTACACGTACTTCGCAACCGACATCGCCTACCACGCCGACAAGCGCGCCCGCGGGTTCGAGCGCCTGATCGACGTATGGGGCGCCGACCACCACGGCTACGTCGCGCGCATGAAGGCCGCCTATCAATCGCTCGGCAACGACCCGGATCTGCTCGAGCCGGTGATCATGCAGCTCGTGAACCTCACCGAAGGCGGTCAGCGCGTTCAGATGAGCAAGCGCAGCGGCGAGTTCGTGACCGTCGACGACCTGCTTGACGACATCGGCGCCGACGCGCTGCGCTTCTTCATGGTCCAGCGCAGCCACGACACGACGATGGATCTCGACCTGGCGCTCGCGCGCGAGCAGAGCGACAAGAACCCTGTCTACTACGTGCAGTACGCGCACGCGCGAATCTGCTCGATCATGCGCAAGGCCGGAGCGGGCGAGGGTCCCGCCGGCGCGCCTCCCGCGCCGGGCCACGAACTGCACGAAAGCGAGCGAGCGCTACTTCGCCGCCTCGCCGAGTTCCCCGACGAGATCGCCGAAACCTGCGCGCGCCGCGCGCCGCACCGGCTGACGATCTACGGCCGCGACCTGGCGGCCGAGTTCTCGGCGTTTTACCGCGACTGCAAGGTCGTGGGCGAGCCTGAGGCGGTGCAGGCCTTCCGCGTGGCGATCTGCCGCGCCACGCGCGACACGCTGGCCCGCACGCTCGACCTCGTCGGCGTGTCGGCGCCCCAGAGCATGTAGCTAGCGCGCGTAGGAGGCCGGGGCCGCGCTCAGAGGTCGAGACCGAGCGACTGCGTCAGCCGCTGCGCTTCGACGTTCAGGCGGTAGAACTCGTCGGTCAGGATCATTACGCCGACGGCGATCAGGATCACGCTCGAGAAGCCGACCAGCACGGGGTAGTGGCGCTTGACCCAGCCCGTCGCGCCGGTCATCGCTCCGACGCCGAGCGCCGACAGCAGGAATGGCACCGCCAGGCCCGCCGAGTAGAAGAGCAGCAGCACGGCGCCTTCGCCTAGGTGTTGTTTGGTGCCGGCGGCGGTCAGGATCGCGCCCAGCGTCGGTCCCACGCATGGTGTCCAGGCGATCGCGAAGGCCGCCCCCGCGATGATCGGGCCACCGGTGCCGGCCCGCTCGGCGAGGCTGTCCATGCGCCATTCGCGATTGACCTGCGGGATCACCAGGCTGGCGAGCAGAAACACTCCCAGGGCGATGATCGCCACTCCGGAGATCGTCTGAAGCAGCTGGATGTTGTCGGTCAGCGCCTTGCCGAGGCCCGTTGCGGTGAGGCCGAGCGCCATGAAGATCGTCGTGAACGAAAGCACGAACAGCAACGCCGGGCCGAGCATGCGGCGGGCGTCGCCCTCCTGGACTTCGGCCTCGGCCGGCGCCGCGCCCGAGATGGCCGATAGGTAGCCCGGCACGAGCGGCAGCACGCAAGGGGAGAAGAACGACAGTAGGCCCACTCCGAATGCGGCGAAAATGGTTGTGTCGACTCCGCCGTCCATTGCGTCAGTTCCTGTCTAGAGATCGTATCGGCGCAGGTCGGAATCGAGGTCGCGATCGTCGCGCTCTTGTGGAGCACCGCCACCGGCGGGCGCCGCGCCGCCGGAATCGCGCGCTCGCCGCCAGCGCACCGCGCCGATCGCCAGTGCCACGGCCGCTAGTGCGATCCCGCCGATCGGCACCAGGTACGCCGCCAGGCCGAAACCCTCGTCGTCGGGCATTGCCAGCACCTCGTTGCCGTATTCGTCGACCAGTGCGGCCTTGATCTGCCGCTCGGTCCGGCACTGATCGACGAGATCGCGGATGAAATTTCGCTCGTTCTCGGCCTGCTGGCCGCCGGCGTTCACGAGCGGCACGCCGCAGATCGGGCACATCACTTCGTCTTCGATCTCAGGCAGCGACGTCACGCGGCAGTCGGCGGCCGCCGCCGCGGCGGCCGGAGCCAGCGCAAGCAGGGCGAGAATCAACAGCAACGTGCGGCCGACCCGGGCGGTCACTTCTCTGCCACCACCGGGGCGATGTTGTCGTCTAGCCACTTGTCGTCGACCTGGCCACGTCGCAGCGCGACCACACGACCTTCGCGGTCGATCACGAACGACTCGGGCATGTAGCGCGTGCCGAAGTCCTTGGTGGCGTTGGCGCTGCCGTACTTGACGATCGGATAGGTGAGGCCGTAGCGCTTCACGAACGCCTGCGCGTCCTTGGTCAGGTCGTCGACGCCCGCGCCCAGAACTACGAAGCCGCGGCTCTTGTAGCGCTGGTAGGCGCGCTCCATCGCCGGCGATTCGTCTTTGCACGGCCCGCACCAGCTGGCCCAGAAGTTCAGCAGCACGACCTTGCCGCGGTACTCGGCCAGCGAGGTCGTGTCGTCGGATCCGAGCTTGCGCACCGTGCGCACCGGCGCCGGTTCGCGCTTTCCGGAGGCTACGGCCTTGTCGAATTCGTCGCCACCCTGCTTCTGGGCGACGCCATAAATAAGCAGTGCCAGCAGCGCCGTCACGCCGAGCATGACGGGGATTGCGAAGGGGGAGCGCTTGCGTCGCATGCTCGCCAGAGGTTAGATGCCGGCGAGTGCTGGACGATCGGCCGCCGAACGGGCGTTTGCACGCTGAATGAATCCGCTCCTTGCTGTAGAAATGGGTTACGCGGAAGTACTTCCGCGGCCCTGGCCTGCGTCTGGGGCACCACGGCCTCCGCCACAACCGCGGAGGCACCCCACATCTCGTAAGGAGTTGGCGTGACTGAAAAGACGACTACAGGCCGGCTGATAGCGGCCATCGGCGGGATCGTGCTGATCGTCTCGCTGTTCCTGACTTGGTACAAGTTCGAGTCTTCGGCGAGCGTCGGCGGCTTCAGCAGTTCGGCCTCCACCGGCGTGTCCGCGTGGGACGCATTTGGCCTGATCGACCTGATCCTGCTGGTCGTCGGGTTGCTCGCGATCGTCCCCGCCGCGCTCGACATCTTCGATCTCGAGATCGAGCTACCGGTCGACATGGCGTTCCTGGCGCTTGGTGCCGGCGGTGCCGGAACGGCACTGATCGTCTATCGCGTGCTCGACAAGCCTGGCCCCGACGTCGAGGTCAACGTTCCGGGGTTCGAGGCGAGTGTCGGGCTCGGGTTCGGTCTGATCATCGGACTTGTCGCCTGCGTCGCGGTCGCCGTCGGCGGCTTCCGTCAGATGAGCGAGGGCGAGGCCGGGGGCGAAACCTATGCCGCCGCTCCGCCGCAGGCCCCGCCGATGCCGCCGCCGGGCGCCCCGCCGCAAGCTCCGCCGCCGCCCCCGCAGGCACCTCCGCAGGCTCCACCGGCTCCGCCTCAGGCCCCGCCGGCACCTCCGCAGGGACCGCCACAGCCACCGCCACCGGCTGGCTAACGACCTCAGCGCGACACGATTGAATCTCCGAAGCGGCCGCCCTGTGCGGCCGCTTCGTCGTTATCCTGCCGGCTGCGCGGACGTAGCTCAGTTGGTAGAGCGCAAGCTTCCCAAGCTTGAGGTCGCGGGTTCGAGACCCGTCGTCCGCTCTCTCGCCGATCGGGCGCGCTAACGCGCCCCGGCGACTTCCAGGGCTCGCGCGAACACGGCGTCGAGCATTGGCTCCGTCAGGCGCCCGGTGAACGTGTTCTGCTGGCTTACGTGGTAGCTGCCGATCATCGTCAACTCACCGATCGTCGCCTCGGCGCCGTGGCCGAACTTCGGCTTCGGACGTGGGGTGGAGGTTCCGTTGGCGGCCAGCGCGCGCAGCGCGCCGTCCCAGGCGAATGAGCCGAGCGCCACGATCGCCCGCGCCCGCGGTAGCAGCGCGAACTCCCGCGCCAGATAGCCGACGCAGGCATCGCGTTCGGCCGGAGTGGGCTTGTTGTCTGGCGGGGCGCAGCGCACGACGGCTGTCACCCAGGCATCGTTGAGCTCCAGGCCGTCGCCTGTCGCGACCGATTCGGGCTGGTTGGCGAGCCCCGCGCGGTACATCGCCGCGTAGAGCCAGTCGCCCGAACGGTCGCCCGTGAACATGCGTCCGGTCCTGTTGGCGCCGTTGGCAGCCGGCGCGAGCCCGACGACCACGATCCGCGCCTGCGGATCGCCGAACGCCGGCACCGGCCTGGCCCAGTAGCTTTGCCCGGCGTAACGCTTCGGCGGTGCTTCGGCCACGGCCTCGCGCCACTTCACGAGCCGCGGGCACGCACGGCAATCGGCAATCTCGGCTCCGATCTTCACCAGCTCTCGCATCACGCCGATTCAATCACCCGCGCGCCTCCTTGCCGCATAGCCCGGCTGACTGGCGCGGCGAGAAGCTCACCACGATCGACTTCGATCCGAGTGGTGGCGGGATTAGATTCGGGAGCCATGGATGGGAGCGATGGCATATCCGCGCCCGGCGGGCGTAGTGAGCCGATCACGTGCCTCGATTCCGTCGACGCGGCCGCGATCGAGCGCACTCTCGCGAGTGGCGACTTCCTTTGGCTCAACCTGCGCGACGGCGAGGAGATATCGGCGCTCGCGGCCCGTGCGGGAAAGCTGCTCGGCCTGCACGAGCTGACGATCGAAGATCTCGAACACTTCGGCCAGCGGGCGAAGATCGAGGAGTACGACGAGTACGTCTACATCGTCGCCTATGGCGCCGCGCCCAGCGACGACCCCGACCGCCTCGTCGAGGTCCACATCGTGTACTCGCCGAACTTTCTCTTTACGGTGGCCCGCGACGAGTCGCCCGAGCTGCACGCCCTCCACGCGCGCAGTGCCGGTTCGCGCCATCCGGGACAACAGCTGCTTCACGCCGTACTCGACATCCTCGTCGACTCGTTCGCGCCGCTGCTCGACGATATAGACCAGCAGATCGAGGAGATCGAAGAGAAGATCTTCGAACGCAAGCTGCGCGAGCGTGAGGTCGACATCCACAACGTGCGCCGTCAGCTGGTCCAGGTCGTGCGCATCACCCACCGCCAGAGCGAGACCTACACCCGCCTTCGCGAGACGTTGCGCCGGCTGCCCGACCACCACCCCGAGCAGGCGCCTTACTTCCGCGACGTTCAGGACCATCTGATCCGCGTGGCCGATTCGGCCGACAGCCTGCGCGACCGCGTGCAAGGCCTCTTCGAGATCTACCTTGCGGCGCTCGACAACCGCCAGAACATCATCATGAAGCAGTTCACGGTGATCGCGGGGATCTTCTTGCCGCTGACGGTGGTGGTTGGCTTCTTCGGTCAGAACTTCAGGTGGATGGTCGACAACGTCGCAAGCTCTGGCTCGTTCGTTTTGCTGGGCCTGGTGCTGCCCGCGGTGATCGTTGCCGTGTTGCTGCTCGTGATCTGGCGGAGGGGTTTCTTCGAGGACTGATCCCGGCCCCCACCTGCGATAATCGGCTTCCGGCATGGAAGTTTCGAAAAAGCGCAGAATCCGCCTGATCGTCTCGCTGACGGCTGCGTTGCTGCTGGCGACGGCGCTGATCTACACGAGCTTCAGCGCCTCAACGGTTGCCCGTACGCCCTCTCAGCTGCTCGCCTCGTCCGAGCCCGGCAAGTCCTACGAGCTCAGCGGTCGTGTGGTCATGGGCTCGCTAAAGGACCACGGCCAGTCGTTCGAGTTCGTCGTGCAGGATCGCGCCGGCGCGGCCAAGATCCCGGTCACTTATCGCGGCACCGTGCCCGACCCGTTTCGCGAGGGCCGCGAGGTCATCGTCTCGGGCGTGGTCAAGGACGGCGTCTTTGTCGGCGAGCCCGGCTCGCTGATCACGAAGTGCCCCTCGAAGTTCTCGAACAAGGAATAAGCCCGTGACCTTCGGGCGCGTCTGCATTCTGGCGGCGTTTGGGCTTGCGATCTACGCGCTCGCGGCCGGCGTATTTGCCGCCACGAGTGGCCGCCGCGACTGGGCCGCCTCCGCGCGCCGCGCGATCTACGCCCTGACCGGCATGGCGATCGCTGCCTTCGCCACGCTCGAGATCGCCTATCTCAGCTCCGACTTCAGCTTCGCGCTGGTCGCGCAGAACTCGAGCACCACCACGCCGCTGTTCTACAAGCTCACCGCGATCTGGTCGAGCCAGGCCGGCTCCCTGCTGCTGTGGGTCACGGTGCTCGGCATCTTCAGCAGCGGCGTGCTCTATGCCACGCGCAACACCCACCGCCAGGTCGCGCCGTGGGCCAACGCCGTGCTCGGCGGAATCGCTGTGTTCTTCGTCGGGTTGATGGTTTTCGCGGTCGACGCGAACCCGTTTGTCGCCGCCACCCCGGTGCCGGTCGAGGGCAATGGCCTCAATCCGTTGCTGCGGCACCCGAGCATGATGTTCCACCCGCCGATGCTCTACAGCGGCTACGTCGGCTTCTCGATCCCGTTCGCCTTCGCCGTCGGCGCGCTGCTGACACGCCGGCTCGACGCCGGCTGGATCCGCTCAACACGCAAGTTCGCGCTGCTGGCCTGGACGTTCCTGACGATCGGAATCATGCTCGGAGCGCGCTGGAGCTACAGCGAGCTTGGCTGGGGTGGCTACTGGGGCTGGGATCCCGTTGAGAACGCCTCGCTGCTGCCGTGGCTCGTCGGCACGGCGTTCATCCACTCGATCATGGTGCAGGAGCGGCGCGGCATGCTGAAGGTTTGGAACGTCAGCCTGATCGCCGCCACCTTCACACTCTCGATTCTCGGCACGTTTCTCGTGCGCTCGGGAATCCTCGACTCGATCCACGCGTTCGGCGAGTCCACGCTGGGCGTTCCGTTCCTGATCTTCATCTGCCTGATCGTGATCTCGTCGGCCTGGCTGATCGTTTCGCGGCTGCCCGACCTGCGCAGCCGCCACACGCTCGACTCGCTTGCTTCACGTGAGGCGATGTTCCTGCTCAACAACCTGCTGTTCGTGGCGATGGCCTGCGTTGTCTTCTGGGGCACGTTCTTCCCGCTGATCTCCGAGGCGATCACAGGCACCAAGGCCAGCGTCGGACCGCCGTGGTTCACTCGCTACCTCGGGCCGATCGCGATCGCGCTTGTCGCGGTGAGCGGCATCGGACCGGTGATCCCGTGGCGGCGGCTCAGCCCGTCGCGCGCGAAGGCGCTCTTCTGGCTGCCGGTCACGGCGGCGATCGCCGCGCTCGCCGCGACCGCACTGCTTGCGGGCGTGTTCGAAAGCGTCGGCGCCACGCTGATGTTCGCCGCCGCCGCGTTCTCTCTGACCGTCGCCGTGCGCGAGTTCTACATCGGCGCCCGCGCGCGCCAGTCGCTTGAGGGCGGCTCGTTGCCGGCGGCGCTCGGCCGGCTGATCTCGCGCAATCGCCGGCGTTACGGTGGTTACCTCGTTCACGTCGGCATCGCGATCCTGATGATCGGCGTTGCCGCGTCGTCGGCGTTCAACTCGACCTCGGAGCGCGCGCTGAAGGTCGGCGAGTCGGTCAAGGCCGGCGACTACACCTTCAAGTACCTCAGAGCCACCTCCGACGCGGCCAACGAGCGACTCTCGTTCGGCGCGCTCGTCGAGGTCCGCAAAGACGGCAAGCACGTCACCACGCTGCACCCCACGCGCAACTGGTATCCCGTGAACTCCGACCGCATGGGCTTCGTCGGCCGCTACTTCGGCGGCGAGGCGACCAGCGAAGTCGGCCTCAAGGCCGGCTTCACGCGCGACATCTGGACGGCAGTGCAGCCCGATCTGCGCCCGCTGCGCCCGGCGATCAGCGCGGGCAACAAACTTCCGTCGATCGACAATCCCGAGGTGCAGGCCGTCGTGATCACCGCGATCGTCGACTCGTACCCGCGCAAGGCGCAAACGGCGACGTTCCGCGTGATCGTCAGCCCGCTCGTGACCTGGATCTGGATCGGCGGCATCATCGTGCTGCTCGGCGCCCTGACGGCGCTGTGGCCGGCGCCTGACGCGCTGCGCGCTCGCGTGTCGTCGCTGGCCGCCGCGCGCCTGGCCGGCGCCGGGCGCGACAAGAAGGCTGCTCCGCAGGAGGCGTGATGCAGATCCTGCTTGCGACATTGGTACTGGCCGCCGCGGTGGCGTTCGTCGTCTGGCCGTTGCTGCGCGGGGTCGACGAGTCTGCGCTCGACGCCGAACTCGCCGAGCTCGAGATCGCCAAACAGGCCAAGTACCGCGAGATCCGCGACGCCGAGATCGACCACAAGGCGGGCAAGCTGACCGACGACGAGTGGCGCACTACTGACGCGGAGCTGCGAACCGAGGCAACGCGAATCCTCGCCCAGATGGACCGCGGCGAAAACGCCCAGCAGCCGACGCGTTAAACTTCCCGCCCGATGGGAACCGTTCTCTCAATTCTTCAGCTCTTCATCTCGGTCGTCCTGATCTTCCTGGTGCTGCTGCACTCAGGCAAGGACGCCGGGCTCTCGGGCGCCTTCGGCGTCGCCCCGGGCAGCGGCCCGTTCGGCGGTGGCTCGCTGCTCGAGCGCAACCTCGACCGCTGGACGATCGCCTTCACGGTCGCCTTCGTGGTCAACTCGATCGTCCTGCTGAAGATCCTCTAGCCGGCGCGAGCCGGGTCGCTCGGCCGGCCCCCTCGATCTGCGCACCTGGTCGGCCCACCTGATCGGCCCAGCGGGCCTTATTGTCTGCGGCGTCCAATGTGTATTAGCCTTGCCACGCAGTGGGTGGCCTGCGCGCCGCCGTCGCTTGACAACGGGCAACGGACAGGGAGCATGAGATGAATTTTGAGCATTCCGAGCGGGCGCAGGAGTACCTCGAGTGCGTCGACGCGTTCATCCGCGAGCACATCGAAGGCCCTGAGGAAGAGGCCCGGGTGCAAATGATGGAAGTCGACCCGGCACAGCGCTGGTCGCCTCCACCAGAGCTCGAAGCCCTCAAGGAGAAGGCCCGCGCCGAGGGTTTGTGGAACCTCTTCCTTCCAGATGAGGAATACGGCGCCGGCCTCAAGAACGTCGAGTACGCGCCGCTTGCCGAGCGCATGGGTCGCTCGTTCCTGGCCAGCGAGATCTTCAACTGTTCGGCGCCTGACACCGGCAACATGGAGGTGCTCTTTCACTTCGGAAGCGACGAACAGAAGGAGCGTTGGCTCAAGCCATTGCTCGCCGGCGAGATCCGCTCGGCGTTTTGTATGACCGAGCCCGCCGTGGCCAGCTCCGACGCCACCAACATGCAGGCGACCGCGATCGTCGAGGGTGACGAGGTGGTGCTCAACGGCGTCAAGTGGTGGAGCACCGGAGCCGGCTACCCGAACTGCGACGTCGCGATCTTCATGGCGCTTACCGATCCGTCGGCCCACAAGTACGCCCAGCACTCGATGGTGCTGGTGCCGATGGACTCGCCCGGCGTGAAGGTCGACCGCATGCTCACGACGATGGGCTACTGGGACGAGCCCTCCGGCCATGGCGAGGTCTCGTTCACCGACGTGCGCCTGCCGGTCAGCTCGATCATCGGCGGCCCGGGCCGTGCCTTCGAAATCGCGCAATCGCGCCTTGGGCCCGGACGCATCCACCACTGCATGCGCCTGATCGGCCAGGCCGAGCGCGCCCTCGAACTCGCATGCAAGCGTGCCACCGAGCGCGTCGCCTTCGGCAAACCGCTGGCCAATCTCGGCGGCAACCGGGAGCGCATCGCCGAGGCGCGCATCGCGATCGAGCAGGCGCGCCTGCTGGTGCTGAAGTGCGCCTGGCTGATCGACGAGAAGGGTCTGATGAGCGCGCTCTCCGAGGTTTCGCAGATCAAGGTCGCCGTGCCGAACATGGCACAGAAGGTGATCGACATGGCGATCCAGCTGCACGGCGGCGGCGGACTGTCAAACGACTTTCCGCTGGCGGCGATGTGGGCCCACGCACGTACGCTGCGGCTGGCCGACGGCCCCGACGAGGTGCATCGCGGCGTCGTCGCGCGCATCGAGCTGGCGAAGTACGTCGACCGCGACGTCGCCAAGGGCTGACGCGAGTGACCGCAGGCGTCCTGGACAAGGCCCGCGACGTACGCGCCGAAGACAGCATCGACGTCGCGGCCGTCGATGCCTGGCTCAAACAGCGTGTCGACGGACTGGAGGGTGCGCCGAACGTCAAGCAGTTCCCTGGCGGGGCGTCGAATCTCACGTACCAGCTCAGCTACCCCGGCCGCGACCTGATCCTGCGCCGCCCACCGTTCGGCCACCTGCCCAAGAGTGGTCACGACATGCGACGCGAGTTCACCGTGCAGTCGAAGCTGGCGCCGGTCTTTCCCTACGTCCCGAAGATGGTCGCGTTCTGTGACGATCGCGCGGTGATGGACGTCGACTTCTACGTGATGGACCGCATCCGCGGCATCATCCTGCGCAGTGAACTTCCCAAGGGCATGACGCTCGACGAGGCGGGCGCACGCGCTCTTTCGACGAGCTTCATTGAGCGACTGGTCGACCTGCACGCGGTCGACCCCCAGACGGCCGGACTGGCGGACCTCGGCCGGGGCGAGGGTTACGTCGAGCGTCAGATCGCCGGCTGGACCAAGCGCTACGGCGCCGCGCGCACCTGGAACACGCCGAGTTTCAAGAAGGTCGTCAAGTGGCTCGAGGCCAACATGCCGGCCGATTCGGGCAGTTGCATCATCCACAATGACTGGCGGCTCGACAACGTCGTGCTCGACCCCGACGACCCGCAGAAGATCATCGGCGTGCTCGACTGGGAGATGGCGACGATCGGCGACCCGCTGATGGACCTCGGCAGCATGATGGCCTACTGGGTCGAGGCCGGCGACGATCGCATCGGCCAGATGTTTCGTCGCCAGCCCACGCACCTGCCGGGCATGCTCACTCGCGCGGAGGTGGTTGAGCACTACTGCGCCAGCAGCGGCCGGCAGGCCGGCGACATTCGTTTTTACGAGGTATATGGCCTGTTCCGCCTCGCGGGAATCATCCAGCAGATCTACAAGCGCTACCACGAGAAGGAGACCACCAACCCGGCCTTCAAGCGCTTCTGGATCGCGACCAACTATCTGCACCATCGCGCCCGCGGTGTGATCAAGCGCGGCTGAGCGGGGCGTCGGGCTCTCATGGGAGTGATCCACCTGATCCGTCACGGCCAGGCGTCGTGGGGAGTGGGGGACTACGACCAGCTTTCCGAGCTTGGCGAGCGCCAATCTCGCGTACTCGGCGAGACGCTGCGGGAGCGCCTGGAGATCGTCGATCTCGCGGTCGTCGGAGAGATGCGCCGTCATCGCGAAACCGCCGCGCACGCTCTGGCGGCGATGGGATCGCAGGCGGCTCGCGCCGAACTCGCGCATGCCGGCTGGAACGAGTTCGACCACGAGCGCGTGATCGCCGTACACAAGCCCGCCTACAAGTCCAAGGCCCGCATGGTCGCCGACCTCGCCCGGCGCAAAGACCCCAGACGCGCCTTCCAAGAGATCTTCGACGCCTCGCTGGAACAGTGGACCGCCGCCGGTGAGGACGCCGGATACAGCGAGAGCTGGCAGACCTTCGGCGACCGCGCGCTGGCCGCGCTCGAAGACCTCGACAAGCAGCTGGGCAAGGGCGGCAGCGCGCTGGTGTTTACATCGGGAGGACCGATCAGCGCCGTCAGCGCGCGCCTGTTGGGTGTCGGCCCCGAGGGCTGGTTACAGCTCAACCGCGTGATCGCCAACGCCTCGGTCACGAAGATCGTCAGCGGCCGCAGCGGCCTATCGCTGGTGACCTTCAACGACCATGCCCACTTCGAGGGCGTGCGGCGTGAGTTGTTGACGTATCGCTAGCCGAAATACTTGATATCGAAATAGCTAAGTAGTATTGCGGTATGCCTGTTGGGGGGAATGGGTTTGAGTCCGAATGGACTCCCGCGCGACTTCTGTCGACCATCGGCCTGCGCGGGGAAGAAGAGCGTGAGCGACGCGCTACTTCAGCGTTGCTCGCGGTGATGATGGCTGTGCCCGAATTCGGTCAGGCGGTCATTAGCGAACTTGGCGGTCCGAAGGGGCGGATAACTGCTTTCACCGAGGTCCAGATGAAGGACGAAAACGGAGTGCGCCATATCCCCGATGGCGCGATCGTGTGTCGGCGAGGCAAATCAAGCTGGTGCGCGCTGGTCGAGGTGAAAACCGGTTCCGCGAAGGTGAAAAGCGAACAGGTAACGCGGTATCTCGATTTGGCGCGCGTCAACAAATTTGATGCCGTCGTGACGATCACCAACGAAATCACCGCCAGCCGGGACGACGCAATCGTCCATGTTGACAAACGGAAGCTCAAGTCCGTGAAGCTGCTCAATGTTTCGTGGTGGCGGATACTGACCATGGCCATTCTTCACCACCGGTACAAAGGGGTCTCTGATCCCGACCAGGCATGGATTCTCGGCGAGTTGATCGCCTACCTCGACAGCGAACGTTCTGGTGCCAGTGGGTTCTTGGGAATGGGGGACGAGTGGGTGGCTGTTCGCGACGCGGTCGGCCACGGCACGCTTCGTTCATCGGATCCAGGGGCGAAAGATGTCGCCACGCGGTGGGACCAGTTCGTCGAATACATGGCCTTGAGTCTGAGCCAGGAATTGGGACGCGAAGTCAGGCCGGTCCGCGCTCGCGGAGCAGAGCCGGAAGCACGCCGGGACAAGTTTGTTCAAGAGATGGTTGTCGACGGGACGCTCAGTGGAGACTTGAAGATTCCCGACGCGGTTGGTCCGGTGCGCGTAGTCGCCGATCTTCGTACGAGGAAAGTCACGACGCTTGTTTCGATTGCGGCTCCTGCGGAAGGCAGGCCGCAGACACGGATCAATTGGATTCTCAAACAGCTTCGCGGCGCTCCCAGTGATTTGCGAATCGACGTTCGGTTTTCTAGCGCTAAGGAATCCTCGTCGCTGTTGCTCGTTGACGCAATCGAGAACCCTCAGGGGCTGTTGTCGGCAAACGACAAACGGCGCGAACCGCGCAGCTTTGAGCTTGCTCTAGTGCGCAAGATGGGTCTCAAGCGAGGAATCGATGCCGGTTCGTTCGCGCGTGAGACTCGTCGGCAGATGCTCATCTTCTATCGCGACATCGTTCAAGATCTAACGCCATGGCGGGCCGCGGCGCCGAAGTTGTCGGAAAGCGCCACGGAGGAAGTGAATGAGGTCAGCGCTGTGGATGGTGCTCCGGCCGTGAGCCCAGAGTCCGATGCGATGGACTCGGAGGTGAGTCGAGAGGCCGTCATGTACGCGACCGAGCAGTCTGAACTCAGCGCGCGGGAGGGCCAACTGCCCAGTCACTAGGCCCAAGCAGTTGCCGGATCGCAGGTCGAGTGCCGCGAAACCAGAAAACGCCGCCCCAGAAGAAATCCGGAGCGGCGTTTTCACATCTCACGTATGCGCCGAAGTGGACTCGAACCACCACGGGCCAAACGGCCCACAAGGCCCTCAACCTTGCGCGTCTACCAATTCCGCCACCGGCGCGAGAGCGAACGAAGTATAGGTCAGCGATGCGTGCGCGACGAGCGCCGCCGTGACTAGAACTTGCCCTCGAGCACCATCTGCGTATTGGTGAACTGCGCGACTACCTTGCCCTCGGCGCGGATCATCACCATCCACACCTGGGTGCGGCGGCCGGTGTGCAAAGGCGTGGCTTCGGCCTCGAGCATCATGCCGGCGCGGCCGGCGCCGATCACGTTGACCTTCAAGTCGACGCTGCTGAAGACCTGACCCTCGCGCAGGTTGGCGATGGTGCCTTCGCCGGCGACGGTGTCGCCGAAAGTGGCCCAGACGCCACCGTGCATGAACTTGCCGCTGTGCAGGTGGCGCTCGTCGATGGTCATGCGTCCGAGTGCACGCTCTTTCGTGACTTCGACCAGCTCGATCCCGAGATGAGTGGCGTAAGGGCCCTGCGGGATGTCGAGCGCCGGTACCTGCGGTGTGCGCTCGTCGCCCTCGACGCCAACGGCCTCGGGCGGAACCTCGGAAGTCGAGACCTGTGGCGCCCCACCGTTTTTTGGCTCGAGCAGCACCTGTGTGCAGAGGAAGTTGCCGACCAGTCGGTCGCGGCAGCTGATGCGCACCTCCCATGTTTGCGTGCGGCGGCCGATGTGTAGCGGTTCGGCGACGGCCCAGAGCTCGTCGCCCCGCTTGGCCAGCGCGAACATGTTCATCTTCATCTCGGCTGTTGTGAAGTTCCAGCCGACCGGCACCCGGCGGGCCGTGGCCCAGCCGGCGATGCTGTCTGCGAAGGCAGTCCACGCACCGGCGTGCATGTTGTCGACTCGATGCAGATGGCGTTCGCTGACGACCATCTTTCCAACCGTTCGCTCGGGGCCGAGCTCTACGACTTCAAAGCCGAGCCAGCCAGGAAACGTGTTCTTCGTGAACTTGTGAGTGATCTCGGAGTCGAACGCGAACTCCGTGTTGATCTCGATTGGCGGCGCGGGGATCGTCGGCATGGCCGCGAGAGTACCCGCCGGGGCATGGGCGCGTGTGTGCGCCTCCTCACCCGCGGGCCGTGACCCGGCCCGCGGGTGAGGGGCTACTCCCACTTGACCTTCATGATTTCGATGCGCTCGCCGTTGCGGATGCGATCTCGCATCATCTGACAAAGCGGGCAATCGTCTTCGAAATCGTCTTCGGTGGCGACGACCATTTCGTACTCCGGCTCTGCGAACGGGTCTAGCGGATCGGGCATGCCCTGCACGACGACGTGCTGAGCTGAGCTGAAGTCCTCGGGAATCGCGTTCGGGTTGAACCAGACATCTTTTTCTGCCGGCCACGGGGGCGGCGGGAATGAATCGAACATGCCGCCAGTCAACCGCGTTCCCCGTTACGGATCAAGACGCAAAGGTCAAAACTTCGTGACGAACTGAAGACGATTCGCATGCCCTGAGTGGCCGCGAGACACGAACAAATGTTTCCGTCCGGCCGACCGAGTTATATTCCGAACAGATGTTCGCCTCATCGTGAGCGAGCCGCCGGTCTGACTGCACGGCGACAGCGCTCGGGAGGCCGGTGATGGCGAGCAGAACGACGAGAAAGGTGAGGAAGATGATCGAAAAAGTGCGAGATCCGGAGCCGGCTAAGTCCGTACTGGCCAAGTCCGCGGTGGCCAAGCCCGCAGCCGGCGCGTCCGGAGCGGCCAAGACCGAGCTGACCAAGCGTCAGACCGAGATTCTCGATTTCATCAAGCGGTACCTTGAGAAGAACGGGTACCCCCCGACGGTCCGCGACATCGGCGGCGCCGTCGGCCTCACCTCCTCGTCGACCGTCCACGCCCACCTCTCCAATCTCGAAAAAGCCGGCGCGATCCGCCGTGACCCCACCAAGCCACGTGCCCTAGAGGTCATGGGCGAGAAGGTCAAGCGCGCCGCCGGCCGAGCCGCCGAAGCAGTCGCCGACGGCGTAGCCGCGGCCACCAGCGGCTTGCCACTAATCGGCCACGTTGCCGCAGGCGAGCCGATCCTTGCCGAGCAGAACATCGAGGAGTACATCGAGGTTCCGCGCATAGGCGGGGGCGACGAAGCCGATTTCGTCCTCTCGGTGCGTGGTGATTCGATGCAGCAGGCCGGCATCCTCGACGGCGACTTCGTCGTCGTGCGTTCGCAGCAGAACGCCCGCGACGGCGAGATCGTTGTGGCGCTCGTCGAGAACGAGGCGACGGTCAAGCGTTTCTACCGTGAGCCCGACCATGTCCGGCTCGAGCCCGAGAACGACGCCTACGAGCCGATCCGCAGCCGTGACGCCGAGGTCATCGGCTCGGTGGTCGGGGTCTTCCGCCGCGTGGCGTAACGCTCGTCGCGGTCGCCGGGGCGGGCCCGAATTCGCCCTTCCAGAGCGGCTTCTCGACATACGTACATACGTTTCGCCAAATCTTTGTCCTACGGGAACCACGTCGGCGAGACCCCCGGCCTTAACTTCGGTTCTGCGCTGGTAATACGCCGAATCGACGGCGGCCGGCGCTCAGATTCGTTTATCGAACCGGAGGGCGAAGGCGATGATCAGCGACGCGATGAGGGCGGCTCAATGGCCTGTTGTGGCCATGGCGCTGAATCTCGACGACACGCGCGAGGGCCACGTAAGTGACGAAGCGCGACGCGTGCTGGCGATCAGCACGTTCGCCTTCACTCTCTGCTTCGCCGTCTGGGTGATGTTCGCGATCGTCGCCCTTCCGATTCGCAAGGAACTGGCGCTCAGCGAGGGCCAGTTCGCGTTGCTGGCGGCGATCCCGGTGCTCACCGGTTCGGTGCTGCGCGTTCCGGTCGGCATTCTGGCCGACCGCATCGGCGGTCGCGTGTGTATGACCGCTCTGCTGGCGATCACCGCGGTGCCGACGTTTCTCGTCAGCCGCATCGACGCGTCGGATCCGGCCGTGGCGTACGACCACCTGCTCATCCTGGCCACGCTGATCGGACTCGCCGGCACATCTTTCGCTGTCGGCGTGGCCTGGGTTTCGGCGTGGTACCCGCCCGCTCACAAGGGCTTTGCGCTCGGAGTCTTTGGCACCGGCAACGTCGGCGCTTCGATCACCAAGCTGCTGGCGCCGACGCTGGTCACCCTGGTTGCCGCGGGCGGAGTCGCGGGCGGAGTCGTGCCCGGTGGCTGGCGTTTCGTGCCGGCCATTTACGCCCTGGCCCTGGCGGCCACGGCGCTTGGCGTGTGGCTGCTCTCGCCGCGTCCCGACATGCGGCCGTCGCGTGGTCGATTGCTCAAGTCGATGATCGCGCCGCTCGCGTGCCTTCGCGTCTGGCGCTTCGGCTTCTACTACGTGACGGTGTTCGGCGCGTACGTCGCGCTCGCGCTCTGGCTGCCGAAGTACTACGTCGACGTCTACGGCCTCGAATTGCACCAGGCCGGTCTGCTGACGGCGCTGTTCATCTTTCCCGCAAGCCTCCTGCGGCCACTCGGCGGAAGCCTTTCCGACCGCTACGGCGCCCGCCCGGTCACGTTTGCCTCGTTCGCCGGTATCGGGCTGTTCTCGGCGGCGCTCTGCCTGCCGATGGGCATCCTGCCGTTCACGGTGCTCGCGATCGGCGTGGGCGTCTCGATGGGTGTCGGCAAGGCGTCGGTGTACACCTACATCCCGCACTACTTCCCGCGCGACGTCGGTGCGGTGGGTGGCCTGGTGGGCGCTATCGGCGGTGTCGGAGGCTTTGCATTGCCGTTGATCTTTGCCGCGGTCAAGGTGCGCACCGGTAGCCCAGAGAGCACGTTCTTCGTAATGCTCGTGCTGGCCACCGTCAGCCTGGCGGTCCTGACATACACGGTCTTTCGCATGCGCGTCGGCGTTTCGTCTCGCGGCGCGGCGCAGGGGGTCGCATCGTGAACGTTCAGTCGATTCGCAAGGTCCCGTTGCCGGTCGAGAACGGTCGTCCGCGCGTGCAGCGCTTGGTCGACGAGCTGCCACCCCTGCACATCGAGCTCGAGCCGCCGGTTCGCAACCCGTGGACGCTGACTATCGACGGCCTCGTCAAGTGGTCGCTCGAGCTAACTCTCGACGGCCTGCGTTCGATGGGCACGACCGTCCAGGTCAACGACTTTCACTGTGTCTGGGGATGGAGCCGCCCGGGCACGCGCTGGACCGGAGTGCCTACCGGCGTGCTGCTCGACGCCGCCGAGGTCGACCCGCGCGCGACCCACGTGCGTTTTGAAGCCGTGGACAGCCCGTATGCGTCGTGCGTACCGATCGAGCAGGCGCGCGACGGGTTGCTCGCGATCGGGCTCGAGCTCAAGCCGCTGCCGGCCGTCAACGGCGGCCCGCTTCGCTGGCTTCAGCCTCACTACCTGTGGGGCTACAAGGGTGTCAAGTGGTTGGGATCGATCGAAGTGATCGACAGTGTTCAGGCCGGTCCCTGGGAGACCAGGGTCGGTGACATCGAGGGCCGCGTACCGGACGGACTTGTCGACCGGTTCAGCGACCTACGCGAAAGGGGTGGACTTCAGTGACCACAACAATCGAACCGGCGATCGCAGCCGACGGAACTCTGCGGATGCTCGATGACGTGGTCGCCGAGCGTCGCGTCAAGCCGCGCGACTGCCGCGACTGCAAGAACTTCGAGCGTGACGCCAGCGGACTGAACTTCGGCTGGTGCGGCGCCCACAAGCAGGCCGTGAAGCTCTACCACCCGGCCGGCGAGTGGTTCTCCCAGTGCATCTTCAAGGGCCTGCGCCGCTTCAAGGATCAAGAATTCGAACGTGGCGGCGTGCCGGTGGTCACCGCCGACGGTCGGATCGTACGGGAGATCGCCGAGCAGCCGGCGATCGGCGAAGCAGCAGCATGAGCGCCGCGCGAGGACATGACGCAATCGTGCCGGGGTCGCCTGGCATCGCGGTGATCGGCGGAGGGATCGCCGGTCAGGCCGTGGCCGAGGCGATACGAGCGCTCGATGCCGATCGCCCGATCACCATGTACTGCGCCGAGGGCTACGCCCCTTACGACCGCGTGCGGCTCACCGAGCTGATCGAACACAGCGCGACGGTCGACGACCTGCGCATCCGGCCCGACGACTGGTACGTCGACAACAACGTCGAACTCATCACCGGAGCCCGCGTCTCGCGTCTCGACACGCAGAGCCTGACTGTGTTCACTGCCGGCTCGGCGCAGCGGTTCAGCTCTGTCTGCATGGCCACCGGCAGCGAGGCACTGGCCCCGCCGATCGACGGGATCGACAAGCCCGGAGTCTTCCTGTATCGCTACCCGTCGGACTGCGAGGCGATCCTCGCCGGCGCATCCGGCCGCGGCCGCAAGCGGGCCGTCGTGATCGGCGGCGGACTGCTCGGGCTCGAGGCGGCCAAGGCGCTCGTCTCGCTCGGCTGTGACGTGACCGTCGTACACCTGATGGACCGCCTGATGGAGCGGCAGCTCGACTCGGCCGCCGCTTCGCTGTTGCTCGACGCGATGAACGAACTCAAAGTCAAGGTGATGACCAATCGCTCGACCGTTGAGATCACCGGTCGCTCGAAGGCCGACGGCCTCAGGTTCGAGGACGGCGAAACGATCGACGCCGACTTCGTGGTCGTCAGCGTCGGTGTCAGCCCGCGCCTCGATCTCGCGCGACAGGCCGGTCTTCAGTGCGAGCGCGGAATCGTCGTCGATGATCGCATGCACACGTCCGCCGCCGGCGTGTACGCCGTCGGAGAGTGCGCCCAGCACGAAGGGATCGTGCACGGCATCGTTGCCCCGATCTACGAGCAGGCCGAGGTTGCCGCCGCCGCGATCGCCGGAGACTCCGACGCCGAGTACCGCGGTTCCATCCCCAGCGCCAAGCTGAAGGTCATGGGCATCGATCTCGTCGCGATCGGAAACGTCGAGAACGGCGAGACCGTCACGGTGACCGACGCCGATTCGGGTGTCTACCGCAAGCTCGCCGTCAGCGGCGGTCAGATGGTTGGCGCCGTGCTGATGGGCGACACGCGCGGATACGAGCTTCTGCTCGACATCGCGAAGACCGGAGAGATCATCAACGATCCGCTCGAGACGCTGGCGCGAGCCAGCGAGGCGACCGCCGCCGAACTGCCCGACGGCGCTCAGGTCTGCAACTGCAACGGCGTCTGCAAGGGCGAGATCGTGAGCGCGATCCGCGAGCGCGGTCTAACTGCCACGCAGGAGGTCGTCGCCGTCACTCGCGCCGGCGCGGGCTGCGGAAGTTGCAAGCCCCTGGTCTCCGAGATCCTCATGATCGAGACCGGCGGCGCCGCCGACGAAGCGGCGTATCTGTGTCCGTGCAAGAGCCTCACGCGTGACGACATCGCGGGAGTGATCCGTGAGCACGGCGCCAAGTCGGTCAGCGAAGTCTCGGGCTGCTGCGGCGCTGGGCGCGAGTGCGGAGCCTGCAAGCCGGGCATCGCGTATCTCGTTTCCGAGATCAACGACAACGCCCATCGCGAAGAGCGCGGAGCGCGGTTCATCAACGATCGTGTCCACGCCAACATCCAGAAAGACGGAACATTCTCGGTCGTGCCCCGCATCTACGGCGGCGTTACCTCACCGGCCGAGCTGCGCCGCATTGCCGACGTCGCCGAGAAGTACGACGTCCCGATGGTCAAGTTCACCGGCGGCCAGCGAATCGACCTGCTCGGCGTCAAGAAGGAGCAACTGCCAGCGATCTGGGAGGAGCTCGACATGCCATCGGGTCACGCCTACGCCAAGGCCGTTCGCACGGTCAAGACGTGTGTCGGATCGCGTTTCTGCCGCTTCGGGATCGACGACGCGATCGAGATGGGAATCGAGATGGAGCACGAGTGGGAGGGCGTTTACACCCCGCACAAGGTGAAGGCAGCCGTCAGCGGCTGCCCGCGCAACTGCGCCGAGGCCAGCACCAAGGACATCGGGCTGATCGCGGTCGAGGGCGGCTGGCAGGTGCGGATCGGTGGCGCTGCCGGCGCCAGCGTTCGTGAGGGCGACGTGCTCGCCACGTTCGACACGAAGGCCGAGGCGATGCGCGCCTCGACGATCTTCCTGCAGTACTACCGCGAGAACGGCGAGTACCTCGAACGTACCTACGGCTTCGTCGAGCGCGTCGGCCTCGACGCGGTCCGCGCGGCGGTGCTCGACGAGCAGTCGGGTGAACCGGAGCGCCTGATGGACCGCTTCAAGCTCGCTAAGGCGGCCGTGGTCGACCCGTGGCTCGAACGCCGCGAGCCCGTTCACCCGCGCCAGTTTTCCGAGATCGACAGTCAACCCGAACTGGCCGCCGTGCCGGCCGGCAGCCGAAAGGAGCAGTAGCGATGAACCCATTGTTGGTCGAGGCGGTGCGCAGTGCCGGAGCCGATGCCTACCCGCTCTGCTCGGTCGACGACGTGCCGTTCGGCGAGGGCCGCAGCATCACGGTCGAGGGTGTGAAGATCGGCGTTTTCAACACCGCCGCCGGCTTCTTTGCGATTCAGAACGAATGCCCTCACGAAGGAGGGCCACTTTCAGACGGGCTGCTGGCCGAGGCCTGTGTGACGTGTCCGCTGCACGGCTGGCGTATCAACCTGCGCAATGGGCGCGTAGAGGGCCGTGAAGACCGTGTTTCGACGTTTCGCCTACATCAGGACGGTCACACACTCTGGATCGACGCCGTCGATCTGGAGAGGTTCTCCGGTTGATGGCCGAGACGTTCACCGCAGAGGTACGTCTCTTCGCGTGGCTGGCCGAGATGGCGCGGTCGCGCACCGTCAGCATCGAGATCCCCCACGGCGCGCTTGCGACCTCCGTCGTCTCCCGGGCACTGCGCGCAGCCGGGCTCAGCCAGTCGATCGGAGTCACCGGCGTAGCGCGGCTGGCCGTCAACAAGCGATACGCGGCCCCCGGAGATGTGATCAAGGCTGGCGACGAGCTGGCCTTGATTCCGCCGGTGTCGGGCGGTTCGGGTCCCCACGTGAGAATCACGCCCGAACCGCTCGACGTCACGGCCATGTACACCGCCGTAACGACGCCCGACAGCGGCGCCGTCGTCGTCTTCAGCGGCACCGCGCACGGTGCGGACCGGCTTTACCTGGAGGCATACGAGGAGATGGCGCTGCTTCGCATCGAGGAGATCGCCGACCAGTTGATGCGTCGCTACCGGCTCGAGGCCGTGGCGATCGAGCACCGCGTCGGCGACGTGCCTCCGCCCGAGCCGACCGTGGTGGTGGCCGTGTCGGCGTTACAGCCTTCGGCCGCTTTTTCTGCCGCGCACGAGGCGATCGACCGCATCAAGGTCGAAGCGCCGATCTGGCGGCTCGAGATCGACGATGGATTCCGTAGCTGGGATCGCGGTGACCCGAAGGTCTTCATGCGCGAAGCGTGAGCGCCAGAAGGGCGCTCTCGAGCAAAAAACAACGCGCTATTTGGCGAAATTATCCGTCCACGAAGTTCCCCCGCGATTATGGGAACTCGGTAGAATGGACTTCGTTAAAGCATCCGCAAGCCAATCGGCCGCGGGTGTCACACCAGAAGGGGTCCGCAGACCAGGAGCAGCCCGAAAGGGTCGCTTGCGAGAAGCGGTCTCTCCAAGGAGGCATTCGAGGAAAGTCCGGACACCAAAGAGCAAGGGCGGTCGAGTGATTCGACCCGGCGAAAGCCGAGGGAAAGTGCCACAGAAAATAACCGCCTAAGCCGTCATATCCGAGCTCTCGAGCAAAGACATGACGGCCGGTAAGGGTGAAACGGTGCGGTAAGAGCGCACCAGCGTCACGGTGACGTGACGGCTAGGTAAACCCCGCCCGGTGCAAGATCAAACAGGGCCTATGACGCTGCTCGCCGAGGTCCAGGTGGATCGCAGGGACAAGAAACCGAAACAGTTCGCAAGAACAGCTGAAATCACAAAGTCCCGCCTTTCAGGCCGCAAGGCTCAGAAGGGCAGATAGATGGCCGATCAACGACAGAATCCGGCTTACAGGCTTGCTAAGGGAAAGGCCCGCTTCGGCGGGCCTTTTCTATTGCGCGGCCCATTGCGCGACCCCGTGCGCGGCGAGGAACTGCCCGAAGCGAGCCTTGGTGTGGGGTCTCGATAAAAGATCCGCGCCGCGCTCCGAAAAACCGTCGGCGCGCCGTATATGATCCCGCCCGATGCAAACGACGCTTTTCATCCTCGCGTGGGCGGTTGCCTTTTTTGGAGTGCTCGCGTTCGCGTTCTACGGCACGCGCGGCAACGCCGAGCCGGCCGGCGGAAAGGCCGCCAAGGCGCTGGGCAGCGTGCCCGGCGGAGTGCGCGTGCTGATCGGTCTCACGGCCGCGCTGGCGCTTGTGCTCATCCCGGTTCTCGTAACCGCGTCGGCCAGCGACCGTGTGCCCAGCGGCGCCGGCACCTACACGCTCGACTCCAGCGAGAGTAAGCGTGAGGGTCGCGAAATCTTCCGTCAGACCTGCGCCTCGTGCCACACGCTTTCCGCGGCCAACGCGCGCGGCGTCTACGGCCCGAATCTCGACACGATGGGCCTCAACGCCGACGGCAGCGCCCAGCGCATCGAGGCCGCGATCGAGAACGGCGGCGTCTCCGGCAAGCAGATGCCGAAGCTGCTGCTCGAAGGCGAAGACGCCAAGCTCGTCAGCGAGTACGTCGCCGCCGTCGCCGGCAAGTAGCTCGCTACAACTCGCGCAGGCCGAAGCTCTCGCAGGCCGCCCGCAGCGGTTCGAGTCCGAATGCCTCAACCGGTCCTAGCGCTCCGACGCCGCCGATCTCACCTGCCGCGGCGCGCTCGGCCGCCCAGCCCACGATCAGCCCCGTGAGGTCGTACGGGTTGGGGCTCTGCATGTGCACCGAGGCGAGTTCGGTGCCTCGCTCGTCGCGCGCTACGGCGACGAAGCGGCCCTGTGCGTTGGCCCGCGCCCGGTCGTCGGGGCCGGCCGGCCGGGTACGTCGCTTGGTTTCAGAAGGCCCCTCGGTGCCGGAGATGCGCTCTCCGACCTTGCCGACAATGCCTCCCACTACCGGCAGCTTCTCGACCTGCTCGCCGACGGCCGACGCGAGCTTCACGGCACCGGCGGCCGGCCCGAACCAGCCGAGTCCGACGTTGACGTCGCGCAGCTGGGGGTGCAGCTTCGGCAGTGAGTAGTGCTCCGTGCTGCCGATCGACACGGCGGTCGCCTCGCGTCCGCCGAGATCGAACTTCAGAACGCGCTTGGCGGCTCGCTCCGGCTCGATGCGGCCGTCGTGCCAGCGGTACTGCTCGGCGCTGCCCGAGGCGCGCAGCGAGCGCAGCGTGCCGCCAGAGAATGACTTCAGCGAGCGCGCGTTCTCGCCGCTCAGGAAGTAGCCGACGTCCACGCGGCGCGCTTGCGGGCCGGCTGCCTCGAGAGCAAGGGCGCCGGCCAGGTTGCCGGGCACGTAGTCATAGCCGATCGAAGGCAGCATCGCCACGCCCGCAGCGGCCGCGCGCGGACCGAACTTCTCGAAGACGTCGCGCAGGAAGGCCGGCTCACCGGTGATGTCGATGTAGGGGATCGCTTCGTCGATCGCGGCCTCGGCGGCGATGTGTCCCCACCAGCTGTACGGG
The DNA here is from genome assembly GCA_016219715.1 of Actinomycetota bacterium. Classification (GTDB taxonomy): domain Bacteria; phylum Actinomycetota; class Thermoleophilia; order Solirubrobacterales; family JACPNS01; genus JACPNS01. The sequence continues at coordinate 46,344 of JACRKX010000052.1, forward strand.
CCGACGGTCGTGACCAAGACCTTGGCGCCTTTGGCGGCGCGCGCCACCGAGCCGGGGTCTTTGACGTCTGCCACGGTCCATTCAAGATCGCCGTGGGCTTTGCTCTGGGCGATCAGGCGTTCCTTGGAGCGCCCGGCGATGCGAACGGGCAGTCCACGCGCGACGAGGTCGTCGACGACCATCCTGCCGGTGAACCCTGTTGCGCCGAAGACGAGAATCATCGGGGCGCGAAAAGTTATCAATTTGCGGTATGAAAGCCATGGATTGCAGACGATTTCGCTGTTTTGCGGCAACTTTGGTGGCCATTCACGCGATCGGTTGTTAAGCTCCTGCATCGATATCCGCTGAAGTCAGGTTCTGCAAGTCAGAGCCCAAACGACGCGGGGGACCCATTGCCCAAGGCGATCCATCGCCGGGGCGGGGGCGAATCGCCAAAGGCCCAAAGGCCAAAACCACTCGGTTTCCAGCCGAAAGATGGTTTTGCCGACCGAGGCACACTGCACAATCTCAGTGGGAATCGGGGGCGAGAAGGCGTAGCGCGGCTCTTTCCGCGCGAGCCCGTCAGCTAACCCCGTAAGCATCAGGAAGAGGTTGATCGCTGTGAACAACGCAGGATTGAGCAGTGTCAGGCACAGTCCAGATGCCGAACTCGGCATACGTGACAGCTTCGAAAACGAAGAGCTCCCACGCACAGCAGCTCGCCGTACCGCCGCTCAGGCCCAGGCTCAAGCGCGTACCCATGCGCACGCTCGCGGCGCCGATCACGCTCCGCGCGCATTCCGCCACGACGTCCAGGCGCGCAGCTTTGCCACGAGCCGTCCGCGGGCCGAAGGCGCGCCGCGCGCGCGTTTCGACGGCGCAGGCCGCACGCGTGTAGACGCCAACGGCGTACGCACGATCAAGATCCGCGGCCAGGCCACGCCGCCACGCCGCCGGCCGCTGATCGACGCATCGCGCCCGATCGCCCGTTACGACCAGCACCCCGATCGCGCAGCGCAGTGGGCGCTGTTCCTGGGCGTTTTCATGGTCGTCGTGGCGATCGTCACCGGTTCGTAGAGCGACTGTTAATCGAGGCATCGCCGGGGCCGCGATCAGTGGTGGCCCGGTGTCGCGACGAGCCTTTGGACAGCGGTCCAAACCCCGCAGCCGCTCGCGCCACTAGGATTCGCATCTGCGAGCGCCGTCTCGTTGCGCTCAAGGCCAGCCCGAACCGGAGGAAGACTTGCCAGACAAGCCGAAGATGACCGCCGCCGACGTGATCGCTCAGGTAGAAGAGCGCGATGTGCGATTCGTGCGCCTCTGGTTTACCGACATTCTCGGGCAGCTGAAGAGCTTTTCGATCAACGCCGCCGAGCTGGCCGACGCCTTCGATGGCGGCGCCGGCTTCGACGGATCCTCGATCACGGGTTTCAACGCCATCGAAGAGAGCGACATGATCGCGATGCCCGATCCCTCGACCTTCGCGGTCCTGCCGTGGCGCCCCGACGACCAGGGCGTAGCGCGGATGTTCTGCGACATCGTCACGCCCGACCGGCGCCCTTATGAGGGGGACCCACGCCACGCTCTGCGCCGCGCCGTCGAGCGCGCATCCGAGCTCGGCTTCGACACCTTCAACGTCGGTCCCGAGCTCGAGTACTACTACTTCAAAGAGGGCCAGGTCGCTCCGGGCGCCGCGCCCGAGCCGCTCGACCAGGGCGGCTACTTCGACTTGACGACGCTCGACGCCGGCTCCGACATCCGTCGCGACACGGTGCTCGCTCTCGAGCAGATGGGCATTCACGTCGAGTACACGCATCACGAGGTCGGTCCGTCGCAGCAAGAGATCGACATGCGCTACGCCGACGCCATGAAGATGGCCGACGACTGCATGACCTACCGCATCGTCGTCAAGGAGTACGCGATGAAGTACGGCTATCACGCCACCTTCATGCCCAAGCCGCTCTACGGCCAGAACGGCTCCGGCATGCACACGCACCAGTCGCTCTTCAAGGACGGCAAGGAACTCGCCGTACGCGCCGAGATCCGCTGCCCTGACCCGGCGTGCAACCCGTATCTCACGTTCGCCGCGCTGCTGCAGGCAGGCCTCGAGGGAATCGAGCAGGGCTACGAGCTTCCCGAGCCGATGGAGAAGAACCTCTACCACCTCACCATCGAAGACGGCCGTCGGCTCAGCGTCGAACACCTGCCCGAGACGCTCGGCGAGGCCGTCGAGCTTGCCGCCGGCAGCGAACTGGTGCTGCGCACGCTTGGCGAGCACATGTTCAACCGCTTCATCGAGATCAAACGCCAGGAGTGGGAGGGCTACCGCGTGCAGGTCACGCAGTGGGAGCTCGACCGCTACCTCCCGATCCTCTAACGCCGATCATCGCTTCGCGACGGCCGGTGTGAGAAGCTCGCGACAGGCTTTTCGAAAGTTTGCTCGCCAGGCGCTTGTGAAAAACCTCTGATCGACCGATAGGCCATCCGGGGGACACGCAATTTCGCGTACCTCATGCAGGTTATATACCTGCATTGCTTGAACTCGCGAAGCGGGACATTATGGGGATTTTTGAACTGGCGGCGGGTCGTCGCGTCAAGTGGATACTTCTGATTCTGTGGATCGCCGTGGTCGGCGTGCTGGCTGCCGACGCGCTCGATTTCAACGAAGCGCAGAACAACCGTGACGCCAACTACCTGCCTAAGTCGGCCGAGTCGCTCGACGCGATCCATCTCGAGGAGCGGGGTTTCGGCGACGAGCTGCTGACCGGCCTGCTCGTCTACCGCAACGACAACGGCCTGCGGCCGGCCGACAAGGCCGCGATCGCCGCCGACGCTAAGCAGCTGGTGGGCGATCCCCTGCCGGGCCAGTTCGGCAAGCCGGCGGCGCTGTTCTTCAAGGACGGCAAGACGGCGGGCATCTACGTTCAGGTCCGCGCGCGTGGCGACCAGAAGATTCTCTTTGAAGCGTCGGATCAGATGCGCGCGCTTGCCTCCGACAACCCGGCGGGCCTGACCTCGAAGCTGACCGGCCAGATGGGCTACTTCGACGACACGGTGCGGGTCTTCGACAGCATCGACGGCAACCTTCTGGCCGGCACGATCGCGCTGATCACCGTGCTGCTGTTGCTGATCTACCGCAGTCCGTTTCTGTGGTTCCTGCCGCTGCTGTCGGTCGGATTCGCCGAGATGGTCTCGCGCGGTCTTGGTACGCGGCTCGCCGAGGACGGCACCGTCATAACGACGCAGGCGGCGAGCCTCACGACCGTGTTGATCTTCGGCGTAGGCACCGATTACGCGCTGCTGATCATCGCGCGATATCGCGAGGAGCTTCGCCACAGCGAGAACACGCACCAGGCGATGGCGCGGGCGCTCCGCAGCAGCGGCCCGCCGATCTTCGCTTCGGCGGCGACCGTCGCGGCGGCACTACTGACGATGACGTTCGCCGACGTCAACGCGACTTCGGGCGCCGGGCCGATCGGCGCGATGGGAATAGCCATCGCGATGCTAGCGATGCTCACCGTGCTGCCCGCTCTGCTCCTGCTCGTCGGCCGTCGTGCCTTCTGGCCATTCGTGCCGGAGGTCGGTTCGGGAGAGGACGAGCTGGCCGCCCACGGCTTCTGGACCCGCCTTGCCGACCGCATCGCCCGGCGCCCGCGCTTGATCAGCGCCGTCGTGTTCGCGGTGATGGCGGTCATGGCGCTTGGCCTGACCACCCACAACGGCGGCCTCGACCTGGCCAAGTCGTTCCGTGGCGAGGTCGAATCGGTCTCCGGCCAGCGCCTGCTCGAACAGACCTTGCCGCCGGGCGCCACGGGGCCGATGACAGTGCTCGTGTCCGACCCGTCGACGGTAAAGCCCGTGATCGCAACGCTGAAGAGCAACGGCGAGGTCGCCAGTGTCGGATTGATCCAGAAGGGCAGGGGCGTAGTTCGCATCGAGGCGACGCTCAAGCACGCGCCCTACAGCGAGCAGGCGATCGATTCGATCCCTGGAATCCGAGCGGCGCTCGACAAGGCGGCTCCCGGCTCGGCACTGGTCGCCGGCCCGACTGCGGTCGAGGCCGATAGCCGTCACTTCGCCGCCAAAGACAACAAGCTGATCATGCCGCTCGCGCTGCTGGTCGTCACGCTGATCCTGATCCTGCTGCTGCGGTCGCTGGTGGCCCCGCTGGTACTGATCCTGACCGTTGTGGCCTCATACCTGGCGGTGATGGGCGTCAGCTTCGTCGCATTCGACCAGCTCTTCGGCTTCGCGGGCGT
>JACRKX010000075.1 GCA_016219715.1 Actinomycetota bacterium
CGAAAAGAAGATCGCCGACAAGCGGGCGGCTGGCATCGACGTGATCTCACTTGGAATCGGCGACCCCGACACACCGACGCCCGCCAACGTCGTCGAAGCCGGTCAGAAGGCTCTCGCCGATCCGGGCACGCATCAGTACCCGTCCAACCGCGGCCGCGAGGAGTTTCGTACTGCCGTCGCCGATTTCTACGCTCGCCGATTCGGAGTCACGCTCGACCCCGACACCGAGGTGATGCCGGCGATCGGCGCCAAGGAGTGCATCTTCAACCTGAACCTCGCATTCCTCGATCCCGGCGACGTGGCGCTGGCCAGCGACCCCGGCTATCCCGTCTACACCGGTGGCCCGCTGCTAGTCGGTGCAGAGCCGGTGCTGTTGCCGCTGCTGCCCGAGCGCGACTTCGCGCCGGACCTGTCGGCGATCCCAGCCGACAAGATCGCAAAGGCGAAGCTGATCTTCCTCAACTACCCGAACAACCCAACCGGCGCCGTAGTGCCGGATGGTTTCTTCGCGGAGGTCGTCGATTTCGCCAAGCAGCACGACCTGCTCGTCGTTCACGACGCCTCGTACACGGAGACCGCATACGACGGTTACCGCCCGCCGAGCTTCCTGCAGACGCCCGGCGCCAAAGACGTTGGCGTCGAGGTCTTCTCGCTGAGCAAGGGCTACAACATGACGGGCTGGCGCGCTGCCGCGATCGTCGGAAACGCCGACGCCGTCGCCACCTACTGGAGGCTCAAGACCAACGTCGATTCCGGCAACTTCGAAGCGGTCCAGCTGGCCGCGGTCGAGGCGCTAAGCGAGCGCACTGACGCCGCCGTCGAGGCGATGAACGCGATCTACCAGCGTCGTCGCGATCTCGTCTGCGATGCGCTCGAGGCGATCGGCGTGCAGGTTCAACGACCGAAGGCAACGATCTACATCTGGGCGCCGGTGCCAGACGGGTTCGAGAGCGCCGCGGCGTACTGCGCGCACGTACTCGAGGAGTCGGCCGTCGTGATCTCGCCAGGCGGGGCATACGGCGCCAGCGGCGAGGGATTTTTCCGCATCTCGCTGACTACGCCAGACGAGCGGCTTACCGAAGCCGTCGAACGGCTGCGATCGACCCTGGCGAAGTAGTTCGACTTACCGGTGGCGCGGCCGCCGCGCGCCGTTAGTCTGTAGTCAGTGCAACGCGACTACAGGGACGGCGCCAACGGTAATGGCCGGCGCGAGAGCCGTTACGGCGAGGGAATCCGCAACCCGCGGGCCCGTCAGCGTGCGCTTTGCATCGCGTCCGGGCGCGACGACGTGGACCTTGCCGAACTGCGCGAGCTGCTGCGCACCGCCGGCGTAGCCGTCGCCGGCGAGATGATCCAGCCGCGCGACGAGCCCGACCCCAACAGCTACTTCGGTAGCGGCAAGCTCGAAGAACTCAAGCGCGAAGCCAAGCGCTGTAACGCCAACGTGATCGCCTGCGACGACGAGCTCTCTCCGCGGCAGGAGCGAAACCTCGAACAGGCCGTCGGTATGTCGGTGGTCGACCGCACCGAGATCATCCTCGACATCTTCGCCGGACACGCGCGCAGCGCCGAAGGCAAGTTGCAGGTCGAGCTGGCGCAGCTCGAGTACAACCTCTCGCGCATGCGCGGGCTCTGGACGCACTTGGAGCGGCTCGGCGCCGGCATCGGCACCCGCGGTCCCGGTGAGTCGCAGATCGAAACAGACCGGCGTCTCGCTCGCGACCGCATAACGGCACTTCGCCGGCGCCTCGATCAGGTGCGCTCGGCGCGCGCCACCCAGCGCCGCGAGCGCGAACGCAAGAGCATCGCCACCGTCGCGCTGGCCGGCTACACGAACGCCGGCAAGTCGAGCTTGCTCAACACGCTCACCGGCGCGCAGGTCACCGTGCGCGACCGGCTGTTCGAAACGCTCGATCCCACCACGCGCACGATGGACGTCGACGGGCGCCAGGTGCTGGTTACAGACACCGTCGGCTTTATCCGCAAGCTCCCTCACCAGCTAGTTGAAGCCTTCGCCTCGACGCTCGAAGAGGCGCTCACCGCCGAGCTGGTCCTGCACGTGGTCGACGCCACGATGGAAGAAGAGGAGCTCGTCCAGATGATCCGCGCCGTCGACGACGTCCTCGCCGAGACCGGAGTGATCGAAAACGACTCGCACCTCGTGCTCAACAAGATCGACCTCGTCGACGACGTGCGCCGTCAGGAGTTGATTTACCGCCATCCTGAAGCTTCACTTGTGTCGGCCGTCACCGGCGAGGGTCTCGCCGAGCTGCGTGAGACGATCGCCGAGAGGCTGGCCGCGAAGCTGGTGCCCGTGGAGCTGCTGGTGCCGTATTCGCGAGGCGAACTGCTCGACACGCTGCACAAGCAGGCCGCCGAGCTCTCGCGCGAGGACCGGGCCGACGGCGTGTTGATCCGCGCGAAGCTGCGCCGTCCGCTGGCCGAGCGGCTCGGTGAGTTCACCGTCGGCGCGCCCGCCTAGACTGCGCGCCTTGCAACTGCGCTTCAAGAAACTCCACGACGACGCGATCGTCCCCACCCAGGCACACGTCGGCGACGCCGGTAGCGATCTCTACGCCCGCGAGTCGCTGACCTTGCCTCCCGGAGGGCGCGGCCGCGTGGGCACGGGCATCGCCGTTGCCATTCCCGATGGGCATGCGGGCTTGGTGCTGCCACGCTCTGGCCTTGCGCACAAGCACGGCGTCACGCTCACCAACGCGCCCGGCCTGATCGACTCCGGTTATCGCGGCGAGTTGCAGGTTCTGCTTCTGAACACCGATCGCGAAGCGTCGTACGAGATCGCGCCCGGCGATCGCATCGCGCAGCTGGTGCTCGTGCCGTTCGCCGCGCCCGGCTGGGAACAGGTCGAAGAGTTCGAAGAGACGACGCGCGGCGACGGTGGCTTCGGCTCGAGCGGCAGTTGACGGCTCTGGTCAGTTAAACGTTGCCTGACGCCCTGCGCGCCGGATCATGTAAGGCGCGATCAGAGTCGTCAGCACCGCCATCCCGATAACGACGGCAAAGAGATCGGCGTCGATGACCTGCTCGCCGTAGCCGATTCCGGCGACGATGATTCCGACCTCGCCGCGCGGCACCATGCCCGCGCTGACGATGCGCCGGTCGGCGGCGGGCATGCCGACCGTTCCCAGCCAGGCGCCGGCGTATTTGGTGACGACGGCGAGCGCGGTGACCCCCGCCAGAAGCAGCAACGTTTCGCCCTCGCCGAAGCTGGCGAGAACGACCTGTGCGCCGATCGCGGTGAAGAAGAACGGCGCGAAGAACGCGTAGAGCGGCGCGACTTCAGATTCGATCGTGTTCTGGTCGCGCGTCTCGGCAATGATCATGCCCGCGAGAAACGCACCGATGACAGCCGCGAGGCCGATTTCGGCCGACAGCACGGCAAGTCCGAGGCAGATCAGCACCGAGATCATCAGCGGTGAGTCGACCGAACGCGGCGCCTCGAGTAGCTGTGGCCAGCGCTTCAAAACCCGCGAGCCGCCGAGCCCGACGAAGGCGAGAAAGCCGA
>JACRKX010000053.1 GCA_016219715.1 Actinomycetota bacterium
GGCTACTTCTGGGTGCTCGGTCGCACCGACGACGTGATCAACGTCAGCGGTCACCGGCTCTCCACGATGGAGGTCGAGAGCGCGCTCGTCTCGCACAAGGGAGTGGCGGAGGCGGCTGTGATCGGCCAGAGCGACGAGCAGACGGGCCAGGCGATCACCGCATTTGTCACGCTCGAATCGTCGATCGAGCAGAGCGACGAGCTGCTCGAAGAGTTGCGCGAGCACGTCGCCGAGAAGATCGGCAAGCTGGCGCGCCCGAAGCGGATCATCTGGTCGGACGAGCTGCCCAAGACACGCTCGGGCAAGATCATGCGTCGCCTGCTCAGAGACATCGCCGAGGGGCGCGAGCTAGGCGACGTGACAACACTGCGCGACCCGGCCGTCGTCGGCATGATCGCCGAGCGCGTCCAGGCCGGCGACGAGGACTAAAGCGCCACCGCGGAGTCGCCCGCGTTGCGCGCTCGTCTCGGCGCTCGCGGCGCCCGAAGTTTGAGGCGGTGTTAACCCCCGCCCCGGCGCGGAACCTACCGCCTGGACGGGTGTTCGATATGGCATGAGCGACGATCGAAATCGTGCCCGCGCGGCGGATCCTCGGTCGGGTCTCATCGCCCATTCGGCCGGCAGCCAAGGGACGGCTTCTCGCCGGCCGGGTCGGGGTCTGGAGGCATAGCGGGGGGAGGATGCCCCAGTGCCGCCGATCGCGGCAGACCCGGATCGTCATCGCCACTGCCCTCGGCCGGCGGTGGCGATCCGGAACTCGCGAGGGGTGTGATTAGGCCTTGGTCTCGTCGTTGGGCGACTCAGGCGACCCGGACGACTCGGACGACCCCGACACAAGCGTTTGATCCGCCGCATCCGCCTGAGCCCCGGCCTGTTCGCCGATCTTCGGCCACGGGATGGCCCGTCCTTCGCGCCACGCGGGCGGCCGCTTCTCGGGAGCGCCAACCAGCATTACCGCGATCGCGCCAAGCACGAACACGCGGATCAACTCGACCAGGCTGGGGATCGAATTGGTGGCAAACGAAAGGCTGGTGATCATCGCGGTGATCACGCCGACGACGACCGTGAACCAGCCGACCATGCGAGTCAGCAGCCCGCTGCGCATGCCGTAGACACCGATCATCACCCAGGCGAAGCCGGCGGCGATCGAGCCGGCTTGAAGGGCGATCATCGCAGCGGTCACGCCGTCGTTCTGGCTGAGGCGCTTGGCCTCGGCGATCGTCTTGACCGTGCCGGCGGCAAAGTCGTTGGCGGCACTGGTGTAGAGCAGTGCCGCTGCGGGGATCGCCAGTGCCATCAACAGCGGGCCGGCGATCGAGAGGTGGATGACGATTCGCGGCAGCGTGGGTCGGCGCGCGCGGATCGCGGTGGCCAGGTGAAGCAAGACCGGAAGCGTGAGACCGGTCGCCACGGCGAACAGAATCGCGGCGATCACCATCGCGGACTTGTTGTCGTGGAAGAGCACCAGCCGCTCGGCCCAGTTGTCGACCTCGGTGGCGTCTTTCAACATCGATTGCGCCGCGATCATGCTGCCGGAGGTGCAGAGCACCGCGCCAAGCGCGAACAGCGAAGCGATGCGGCCGCGCGCCGCTTCAGCGGCGACCTCCTCGGCGCTCAGAACCGGCGCCTCTACCTGAGGATCGCCGGCCGGGCCGCCGGCTGTCTCGAAACCGTTCATGCGCGCGATCCTATCGCCGCTTAGCGAACCCGTATGCTGAGCGCCATGAGCAGTCAATTCGCAGTGGCCGTGGTCGGTGGCGACCGGCCGGGCATCGCGGCCGCGCTTGCCGCCGCGCTTCACAAAGCTGGCGCCAACATCGAAGACTCCCGCATGTCGATCCTCGGCGGTCGCTTCGCCGTGATGATGCTGGTTTCGCTGCCCGACGGCGCCGATCTCGAAGCGCTGCGCGGCGACTTGGCGAAGGTGCGCGACTCGCTCGGTCTCGACGCCGCGGTGATCGACCCCGTCGAAGGAGAAGGTGCCGGTGCGCGCCCCGACCCAACGCACGTGCTCACCGTCTACGGCGCCGATCATCCCGGCATCGTCCACGCGGTCTGCGCGGCGCTGGCCGAGCGCCAGGTCAACATCGATGACCTGGCGACACGCCTGATCGGCAGCGAGGACGCTCCGGTCTACACCCTGATCTGCGAGCTCACGCTACCGGCCGGCCTCTCTCCGTCCGATCTCACGGCCGACCTCACCCGCGTCGGCGAGCAGCAGGGCGTCGAGGTCGTGCTGCGCGAGCTCGACCAGGACATCCTCTAAAGGGCCGCCAGTGGCGGTCCGCGACGTCCTGCTCTATCCCGACCCCGTGCTCAAGCGGGTCTGCACTCCGGCGCCCGAAGGCGCCGAGCTAGACGCCGTGATCGCCGACCTGACCGACACGATGCGCGCCAGCCCAGGCTGTGTGGGTATCGCGGCTCCGCAGATCGGTTACGAACTGCGAGTCGCCGTCATCGATCTGACCGGTCATCGCAAGGCGCCGGAGTCGGTGCATGGCTACGTGGCCCTGGTCGACCCCGAGATCGTCTCACAGGACGGCGGCGAGGTCGGGCGCGAGGGCTGCCTGTCGATCCCGCAACTCACGGCGAACGTGCGCCGCGCCACTACCGCGGTCGTTCGCACGCGCGACGGCGAGTACACGTTCGAGGGCTTCGAGGCGCGCTGCGCGCTGCACGAGATCGACCACCTCGATGGGTTGCTCTTCCTCGACCGCGTCGATTCGCTTACGCGCGACGTGTTCCCGCGCAAGACCGGCGCGCGCTGACGCTATTTCTCTTCTTTGCCGACCGGCCAGAAGCGGTCGAGCACCTCGAGCGTGACCGAGGTCGGCGTGTGCGCCCCGCTGAACGCTCCGATGCGGTTGACAGCCTTCGGAATCACGACGCGCTTGCGCTTGAAGAGCCCGTCTACGCCGTCGCGCGCGCACTCTGCCGACGTCTGCCAGAACATGCCGGGAGTGGATGAGGTGTACTTCTCCATGTCTTCTGGTCCGAAGAACTCGGTCTTGGTCGGACCGGGGCACAGCGTGGTAACGCTGACACCGGTGCCGGCCAGCTCTTTGCCGAGCGCGTTGCTGAACGACAGGACGTACGACTTCGAGGCCGCGTAGACGGCCTGACGCGGAATCGGCTGAAATGCCGCAGTCGAGGCGACGTTGAGTATCGCGCCACTTCGGCGTTCGATCATGCCGGGCAGCACCGCGTGGGTCAGCATCGTCAGCGCGGTGATGTTGAGGTCGAGCTGGCGCTCGGTGCCGGCGGCCGATTGTTCGGCGAATGGGCCGTCGGTGCCGCAGCCGGCGTTGTTGACCAGCACGTCGACGTGCTTGCCGTTAGCGGCGATGGCGGCCAGCAGCGCTTCGCGCGCCGCCGGGTCGGTCACGTCGCATTCAACGGCCGTGGCCGTCACGTCGTATTCGCGTTCGATCTCTGCCGCGAGGACCGCCAGGCGATCGATGCGACGGGCGGCCAGCGTGACGTTGTAGCCACGTTCGGCGATCTGGCGGGCGAGTTCCTCGCCGATCCCCGACGATGCGCCGGTGATCAGGCAGGTGCCGTTGGAGTCTGGGATTGGGATGCTCATAGCGGCGAATCTACCTGAAAGTCGCGTTGGGCCGAGTGGGTTCAGTTACGCCGCGGCGCTGTAGGATCGAGCGCATGGAAGAGTTCAACATTTTCGGAGACCCCGACGAGTTGCAGCGCCGTATGGCCGAGTTCGCCGAGCAGATGCAGAGCGGCCAGCGCGTGGCGTGGGCCGACAACGCGATCGGGCTGGCGGTGCAGATGACCGTCGCGGCGATTGCCCAGGTCGACGTGACCGGCGGCAGCGACGAGCAGGCCCACCAGGTCCGTGACGCGCTTCGACTGATCTTTCCCGAGGCCGTCACGCTGGTGCGCGAGGCCCGCGAGGGTCTGGCCTAAGCGCCCGAACAACCGACGCACCGCTCTACTCGCCCGAATCCAATCGTCATTCGCCGGCCGGCAGTTCCGCTGCCGCGCCCGGAGTGAACCCGCTGAGCACCAGTGCCATCAGCGAAAGCGCGGTGCCGCCGAGCGACACCGCGAGGATTGGCACGTTCGGGAACGACAGCGCGAAGAACTCCCGCAACGGCGGAGCGAGCAGCGTCGCCGCGAACACCCCGCCCAGCGCGAGCGCCGACAGCGAAACGATGTTGCGCCGCCGCAGGCCGGTCGCCTCGAGCACGAGGATCAAATACAGGCCCAGCGCCACCAGTACCGTGATCGCCACGGTACGCGCCTCGATCAGCGGAAGCTCGAGCACTTCCAGGGCGAAGAGATAGCTGGCAAGCACGCCGACGCCCACCAGCGTGCCCGCCGGCACCGCGAAGTGTGCCACCTCGCGAGCGAAGCCCTGTGTCTGCCATGGGCCGGTGCTGGGCGCCAGTGCGAGGAAGAAAGTCGGCACGCCGATCGTGATCGTGGCGGCCAGGCTGAAGTGACGCGGCAGCAGCGGGTAGGCGGTCGCCGTCACGCCGACCAGCAGGATCAGAAATGCCGCAAAGGCCGACTTGGTCACGTAGAGCTTCGCCACCCGTTGCAGGTTCCGCAGCGCCTGGCGGCCCTGGTCGACCATCGGCGGGATCACCGCGAAGTCGCCGCCGACGAGCACCACGTCGGCGACGCTCTTCGCCATCTGGGCACCGCTTCCCTGGGCGATCGCCAGACGGGAAGCCTTCAGCGCCGGCACGTCGTTGACGCCGTCGCCGACCATCGCGACGTAGTGGCCGGCGTCGGTCAGGGCCTGGACGAAGCGACGTTTGTCCTCGGGTGAGACGCGGCCGACGACGGCCGTCTCGACCGCTCGGGCGCGCAGTTCGTCTGGATCCTCTGGCAGCTCCGCGCCGGCCAGCGCGTTCTCGGCACCGGGGATGCCGGCGTCGCGCGCGATCGCCGCGACGGTGTGCGGAGCGTCGCCCGACAGCACCTTCAGCTGTACGCCCTCGCCGGTCAGGAACTCGACCATCGCGCGCGTTTCGGGCCGTAGCCGTTCGCCCAGCACGACCAGTCCGATGGTGCGCAGGCCCGCCGGTGGCGGCGCGTCGGGGCCGGGCGGCTCGATCGGCACGTCGCCATGCGCCAGCGCAAGTACGCGCCGCCCGGCCATAGTGTGGCGCTCGGCTACGTCGATCAGAGGGCCCAGCGCGAAGCGCTCCGGGGCGCCCAGTACGAGCGTCTCGTCTCCGATCCGCAGCGCGCTCCAGCGGCGGCGCGACGAAAACGGTACGCGGCCGTCGAACTGCTCCGGCTCGCCCGGATGTGCTTCGGCGATCGCCGCCAGCGAGGCGTTGCGTTCGGGGGTCGTTGCCGCGTAGCGAGCGAGCGCGTGAGCGAGATCGCCGCGGTCGTAGCCGGGTGCCGGCTCGAGCTCGACGACGCGCAGCGCCGCCTCGGTCAGCGTGCCGGTCTTGTCGGTGCAGATCACGTCGACGGCCGCCAGCGACTCGATTGCGTTGAGCTGCTGGGCGAGCGCCCCGCGTCGTGCCATGCGCAGCGCGGCGACCGCGTAAGTCAGGCTGACCAGCAGCACGAGCCCTTCGGGCACCATGCTCAGCACGGCCGCCGTTGAGGTGGAGACGGCCTCGGCCGTGCTGGCCTGCCGTTCGTAGAGCGCATAGCCGAGCACCGCGCCGAGCACGATCATCAGCCCGACGAGGCCGAAGAGCAGCCGGTTGACGGCCTGTTCGAGCGGCGATCGCGGGTGCCGGAAGGTGCGCGCGACGCCCGCCAGTCGCTCGGCGTAGCTGTCGCCGCCGACGGCATCGACGATGTAGGCGCCGGCGCCCTCGGCGGCGAACGAACCAGAGCGGATCTCGTCGCCCGCGTCGGCGGCCACGGGTTCGGGTTCGCCGGTCAGGATCGACGCGTCGATCGCCAGTCCCTCCGACTCGGCGAGCCGGCCGTCGGCCACCACCTGATCGCCGGCCTTGAGCCGTATCAAGTCGCCCACCACTAGTTCGGCGACACGCGCATCGCGAGGCCTGCCGTCGCGCACGACCGTGGCGACCGGCGCGACCAGCGCGGCGAGGCGGTCGAGGGCACGTTTGGCGCGCACTTCCTGCACGATCCCGATCGACGTATTGCCGACCAGCACGCCGAGGAAGAGAGCGTCGCGCAGGTCGCCGTAAGCCAGCGTCAGCGCTCCGAAGAACACGAGGATCAGGTTGAAGACCGTCAGCGTGTTGGCGCGAACGATGCTGAGGTAGGAACGGCTCGTTGCCGGTGGGCGGTACACGCCGCGCTCGGCGAGGCGGCGCGCTGCCTCCTGTTCGCTGAGGCCCACCGCGGCCGGCGCCGGAACCGGCGCCATCGGAGCCTCGCTGAGCGGCGATCGGGCGCCGTCGCTCACACCGGCTCCTCCCGACCGGCGCGCCGTTGCGCGTCCTGCTCCTCGCGGCCGCGCTGCAGCAGCCCGCGCCAGTCGGTCGTGCGGAAGACGACCGCCAGTGCGATGAGACCGAACAGTGCGTTGAACGTGGCCACGGCGATCTGCTGGCCGACTGAGTAAGCCGCCACCGTTGCGCCGGCTGCCGCGCCAGCGAATGCGTGAACCAGCAGCGCCTGCTGCACTCCCGCGCCTTGCGGCGTGAACGGAATCAAACTGGCGACGCCCTGCACCGCCAAGACAGTCAAGACGTTGTCGAGCGAGCCGCCGATGTTGAACGCGTTGAGCATCAACCAGATACTGCCGAATCGGAATGCCCACGCGACGGCTTGTGGCCGCGCCGCGCCGCGCAGCCAGTCGCGCCGGTTGCGCAGCAGCGTGATTCCCTGGCTGACGTGAGCCCAGAACTCGCGAACGCGCACCGAGAGATAGCCGAAGATCGCAAGCAGCAGAATCGGGATCAGCGTCAGCAGGAAGATCGCGAACTTCGGATGACGAGCCAGAAACGAGAGGTCAAAGGCGTTCAGCGACGAGAGGTCGGGCAAGCTCGGAAAGATGCCCTGCGTGAAGCCGTAGATCAGGATCGTGATGCCGACCATCATGTCGAACGGCAGTTGAACCAGGAACGACGAGCCGACCGTCGCATAGGTGCTGCCGGGAACGCTGTGTTTGCCGAGGTAGAGGCGCAGCACCGCTCCGGCGCGCGCTGGGATCACGCTCGACACCCCGTTGCCGGCGATCTCCGCCGCCCAGAGATCGCGCCAAAGAAAGTGCTCGTGCGGGTAGGCGGCGCGCAGCGCATTGAACCAGGCTCGCGTGCGCAGCGTCAGGTAGAGCCCGTGGCAGGTGAGCGCCGCGACCAGAGCGAGCCAGTGGATCGCGGCGAGGTTCTCGAAGAACTGCGCGGTCGCGTCGAAGAACGCGCGAAACGAATCTCCGAGCTCGGCGGCGAGCACCAGATGCGGCGTTGGCGTGGCTGCGGCGGGCATTGAGGTCATACGGTAGGCATCGCCTCCGAGGTCATGCGCCGGCTGTGCGGGCTGCCCTCCGTGCGGCCGCCGTGCGTGGGCGCCGCCCGGCGGCGATTACTATCGCCGCATGGATCTGGCCGGCAAACGCGTTCTGCTCACCGGCGCGGCGGGCGGACTCGGCGAGACGGCGGCGCTCGCGCTTGCCGAGCGCGGTGCCACGCTGATTCTCAGCAGTCGCAACACCGAGCAGCTCGAGCGCATTGCCGCAGAGCTACCGGGGGCCGGACACACGATCGTTGCCGCCGACCTCAGCGAAGACGGCGCCGCCGAAGCCGTCATCGAACGGGCCGGCGAGTTCGACATCTTGATCGTCAACGCCGGCCGCCCAGGCGGCTGGGAACTGGCCGAACTACCTGCCGACGAGCTCGGCGAGGTCGTTCGAATCAACTTTGAGGTTCCGATTCGCATGGCGCGCGCCGCGATCCCGGTGTTGCGAGCGCGCGGCGGCGGTCAGATCGTCTTCGTGGCGTCGCTGGCCGGCAAGTTCGCGCTGCCCAAGAGCACGATGTACTCGAGCACCAAGTCGGGGCTGCGCACCTTTGCATGGGCGCTGCGTCCGGAGCTGGCGCGAGAGGGAATCGGCGTCACGCTGATCTCACCCGGTTTCATCAGCGAGGTGGGCATGTTCGCCAAGCGCAAGCGCAAGGCGCCGCCCGGCGCCGGACTGATTTCGCCTCAGCGCTACGCCAGGCAGCTGCTGCGAGCGATCGAGAAGAACAGCGGCGAGGCCGTGATCGCACCGCCGCACCTGCGTGCCATCGGCCAGCTCTCACTGATCTGGCCAGGGCTCTTCGCGCGGATCTTCTCGCGGTTCGCGCCGCAGCGCAAACCCGGCGAATGACGTTTCGGCGGCCGTCCAGCCGTCCCATAGACTGAGCGGGGAGTGGAGCACTCCGACAGCATCCTGCTCGCCGGCGTACTGCTGGCGCTAGCGATCGGCGTATCGTTGATGGCCACGCGGATGCGGATGCCGGGGCTCGTGGTCTTCCTGATGCTCGGCATCGCGGTCGGCCCGCACGGGCTCGGCATCGTCGACTTTGTCGACGAGGAACTCGCCCAGACAGTCGGAGTGATCGCGCTTGCGCTGATCCTCTTCGAGGGCGGGCTGGCTTCGGGCTGGACGGAGATCAGGCCGGTCGCCCGCACGGCTGCCTCGCTGGCCACGATCGGCACACTACTGACGGCGTTGATCACTGGCTTCGGCGCGGCGTGGCTGCTCGACTTTTCGACGCTGCAAGCCCTCCTGATCGGCGCGATCGTCGCCAGCACCGACGGCGCGGCGGTCTTCGCCTTGCTGCGCGGGTCGATGCTGCGCAAGCGCGTGGCGCGCACGCTAGAGGCCGAGGCCGGCATGAACGATCCCGTAGCGATCCTGCTCGTGCTCGGCTTCATCGACTGGATCCAGCTTCCCGGATATGGCGCAATGGACATGCTCGGCATGTTCGCCAGCGAGATGTCGATCGGCGGTTTGGTCGGTGTCGCCGTCGGATTCGGCGCGACTTATGCGATGCGCGCGATCGGCAACGTCAGCAGCGGCCTCTACCCGGTGGCCACGATCGCCGCGGCGGCGACGGCCTTCGGGCTGGCGCACGTGCTGCATGGCTCGGGGTTTCTGGCCGTCTATTTGGCCGGTCTCGTGCTCGGCAGCGGGCGGATTCCGAACAAGCGCGCGATCTCCGACTTCCACGACGGTGTTGCCTGGGTCAGTCAGATCACGGTGTTCATGATCCTCGGGCTGCTGTTCGCGCCTAGTTCAGTGCAGGAGCTGTGGGATGAGGCGTTGATCGTCACGCTGTTGCTGATGTTCGCGGCGCGCCCTGTTGCCGTCTTCGCCGCGACGATCCTCAGCCGCTTCGAGTTCCGGGAGGTCGTGTTGCTCCAGTGGGCCGGCATGCGCGGAGCGGTGCCGATCGTGCTTGCGACCTTTCCGCCGATCGCCGGCATTGCCGATGCCGGTCAGATATTCAACATCGTGTTCTTCGTGGTGATCGCGTCGGCCGTCTTCCAGGGGTCGACCTTCGAACCGCTCGCGCGCCGGCTCGGGCTGATGACCACGCGCCGCGCGATCGAGCCGCCGCTGATCCAGGTCGGCAACGTGCGCCGGCTCGGCGCGGAGTTCTTCGAGTTTCCGGTGCGCGACGGCGACGCGATCGTCGGTCACATGGTCAATGAGCTGCAACTGCCACGCGAGGCGCTGGTCAGCGTGATCGTGCGCGGGCAGGAGGCGCTGCTGCCACGCGGCTCGACCGAACTCGCGGCCGGAGACCGCCTGCACATCTTGCTGCGCGGGCATTTGAGCAAGCATGTCGAGCAGCTCTTCGAGACCTGGCGCGACGGCCCGATCGGCCGCGAGCAGATCGTCAGCGCGCCGGTGGCCGGACACGCTCCGATCTTTTCGGTCAAGCCCTGGACCGAAGCGATGGGTGACGCCGGGGACCCATCGCACGTCGGGCGCTCGGTAGTGCGGCGCCGCCTGCGTACCCGCCACGACGCTCCCGGATCGCTTGTCGCGCTCGACGACGGCCGTTACGCGGTGGCGGGTGACGGTGTCGTCGCGACCGGAAGCCCTCGCCAGCTCCGCGCCTACGCCGTACGCCGCATCGAGCGAGCCGAATCGGCCAGCGCGAAGGCCTGGTGGCAGGAGATCGCCGGAGCGATGGCCTGACGCCGCGCGCCGCGCGCGCGGCTACACGACCGACTTGTCGCGCGCGTAGTGCTGTTTCGGTTTGTATCCGACCTCGTCGAGATTGGTCGGATCGGCGTGGTCGCGGCCGAAGTAGTTGACGACCGAGCGGTCTTTACGCACGATGTGAATCGGGATCGTCTTCAGATATGCCTTCGCGGTGATGTTCACGCGAAACTTCATCGGTCGGCTCGGCTCGGGCTGACCCATCGCCATGCGGGTGTGGTCGTCGAGCAGCGCGGTCAGCGACTCGCGCGCGAAACCAGTCGGGGTACCAGCGCTGCCAGTCCTTCACTAGACCATCGAAGATCATCTCAGCGTCGGGCGTATAGGCGTAGTTGCGCTTCTCGTAGTCGATCATCCACGCGAGGAACTCTTCGCGGTCGTAGGTCGGAAGCTCGAGCGGCATCGCGCCGGCGAAACCCTTCCAGAAGTTCCAGCGGCCGAGCTTTTCGACTTCGTCGAATGGATCGCAGCCGAACTGCTCGGCGAGTCGCTCGGGCTCGAAGATCACGGTGGCGAGCGTGTAGACCTTCAGCTCGTCGTCGATGATGAAGTTGTTGTGGATTGCTTCCATGCGCGCGACCGCGGCGCGGCCCTCCGGGCTCTTGTAGCCGCGACGGAAGAACTCCGTGAAAAAGACGATCGTGTCGTTGTTGCGGCTCTTTGGGTCGGCGACGACGTCGCCCTGCCCAGAGCGCGCCAGCACCTTTGCGATCGCCGGCACCGCGGCCTGGCGGGCGAAGGTGACAAGGAAAGTGGAGTGGGCAAAGTAGGGATCGCCGTAGAGCACGTCACTGACGAGGCGTGTGATCTGCTCGTCGTCGTGCTCGGGATCGAGCGCGCGAATCCGCCGCCTGAGGGCCGCCCCGGTGGTGTAGTTGCCGATCATCGCTACCGCAGGGTAAACGATTACTCGGTAGGAATTGAACGAAGTTCAAAACCACCTGCTCATGGCGATGTTCAGCCGAGTGCAGAGAGCGCCTTCAGCACCTGATCGTCGTGCGTCTTGGGCGTCGCCTTCGGGATCACGTGGACGACCTTTCCCTTGCCGTCGATGATGAAGGTCGAGCGCTGCACACCCATGTACTTGTTGCCGTACATCGACTTTTCGACCCAGACGCCGTACTTCTCTGCGACCTTGTGGTCTGGGTCGGCGAGCAGCTGAAAGTTGAGGCTGTACTTGTCGCGGAACTTTGCGAGTTTGCCGGGTGAGTCTGGGCTGACGCCGAGCACGACCGCGCCTGCCGCCTCGTAGTCGGACTTGCGGTCACGCACACCGCACGCCTGGACGGTGCAGCCCGAGGTGTCGGCCTTCGGGTAGAAGTAGAGAACCACCGTCTTGCCGGCGAATCCGCTCAGCGCGACCTTCTCGCCGTCTTGATTCTCAAGGGTGAACTTTGGCGCTCTTGCTCCGGTTTCGATCACGATCTTCGCTCCTCGGGGGTGTTGGGGGCCGGCTTGGCGGGCGAGATTTTCACACACCTGCTGCGGCTCTGGATGAGACGACGAAGAGGGTGCAGCGCGCTGTCCGCGGGATCCCTATATTGGCTGGATGGCCAGCCAGTCTATGAGTCACGAACCGCCTGGAATGGACACGCTTGGCGGCGGACTCGCTGCAATCGAGGAGCGCAGACAGGTAGGCGGGGCAGGTGGCCCTTGTTGAGCGCTGGAGACTCATAACGATGATGGCGCTGGTGCTGCTGGCGCCACTCTGGATCAAACCCACATTCGCGCCGAGCGCGCGGGTCGAGCGCGATGGGGTTTTGACCTTTAGCCGGACGCTTCCCGTGGACGTGCAGCCCTACCAGGTGTTCCAGGGCCAGAACTTCGAACTCGAGACGCCGTCGGCCGACGGGCACTACAGCGGCCGCGAGTACGCGGCGATCCTGCGCATGAAGGCCGAGATCGTCGACGCCGAAGGCCGGCCGCTGCCGGTCGCGAAGCTGATGCTCCATCACATCGTCTTTCTCAATGCCGGCAACGCGAATGCCGGCCGTCCGCTGCGCGACGCGACGTGCGACACGCTGACCTTCCCCGACAACCTCACGACGGTGCCGGCGATCGCCGAGCGTTTCTACTCAACGGGGGAGGAGGGCGCCGTATTCGATCTGCCTCCCGGATACGGATACAAGGTCCGCGCCGACGATCGCTGGGGGGCCCTGTTCATGGTGATGAACCATCTTCCGCACCGTGACCGGGCCTTCATCCGCTACACGGCCGAGTACGTTACCGGCGAGCGCGCCCGTCGGCTCAAAGGCGTGCGCCCATTCTGGATGGACGTGAACAACTGCAAGGCCGACCCCTACTACGACGTGCCCGGCACCGGCCGGCCGGGATCGGAGCACACGCGGACAAGTGTCTGGCGCGCGCCCGAGGATCTGCGGCTGGTCGTCGGCCAGGGGCACGTTCACGGGGGAGCCAAACTGATGCGCCTGCGGCGGCGCGACTGCGAGGATCCGGCCGCCGCGCTCTCGCGGCCGGTCTGTGGCGCCCCCGATCACGCCTTCTATCGCGTGCGCCCGAAGTTGCACGAGCCTGGACCGATCGCGACTTCGCGTTTTTACTCGGCTCGCGGCATACCCGTGGCCAAGGGGCAGCGGATCGAGCTGCGCAGCACGTACGACGCGCGCGATCCACACACACGCGTAATGGGCACCTACATCGGCGCCTACACGCCCGACGGCGACATCACCCCGCGTTCGGCCTGCGCCGAGCAGCCACAGGTCGAGTACAACCCAATGCCGGCCGGCCGGACCGATCCGCCGCGGTTTGCCGTTCCGCTCTTCCGGCAACCCACCGGACCCTACCGGCGCCTCAAGAAGCCCGAGGTGACCGTCGTTTCGCCGCGCCTCGAGCCGGGCCGGATCGAGCTGGCCGCCGGTCAGAGGCTCCGCTGGAACTTCGCGACCCCGCCGGGCAACGACAACTTGCACGACATCACACTGGCCAGGGGGCCCGTCGGTTTCGCGTCGCCGCACCTCAACCAGGGTCGTAGCTTCAGCTATCGCTTCGAACGGCCGGGCAAATACGAGCTGTTCTGCTCACTGCATCCGGTGCAGATGACCCAGGTCATACGCGTGCGACGGCAGTAGGGTGTGGAGCGATGCGCATCGCAATCGCCGCCGACGAGCTGACCGGAGTGGCCGGAGAGCTGGCCGGCGAGCTGCGCCTTCGCGGGCACGAGGTCACGGCGTTCGGCGCGCTCGCCGAAGGTGACCGCACCGACTGGGCATGGTGCTCAGAGTCGGCCGCTCGCGCCGTTGCCGACGGCGATGCGGACCAGGCCGTGGTCTGTTGCTGGACCGGCACCGGAGCCTCGATTGCCGCCAACAAGGTGGCTGGGGTGCGCGCGGCGCTCTGCGCCGACGCCGAGACGGCGGCCGGTGCGCGCAGGTGGAACGACGCCAACGTACTCGCGCTGAGCCTGCGCGATCTCAGCCGCGCGCGGCTCGATGAGATCTTCGACGCCTGGTTCTCGGCCGGGCCGAGCGACGATCCCGGCGACGTCGCCAACATCGAGCACCTCGCCGAGATCGAGTGACCAGCGCGGCGTGTCATGCCGCGGCAAGCAGCACCACACCCGTTAGCGCCAGCACCACGCCCGCCTTCTGCAGGCGAATCAGCCGCTCGCCGAGCAACTGGTGCGCGAGCAGCACGGTGACGACGGGGAACATCGATGCCAGCACGGCGGTCACGCTGAGCGCTCCGTGCGTCGAGGCATAGGCGTACGTGAGGTTGGCTGTAACGTCGAGCGTTCCGACCATCAGCGGAATGCCCCACTCGATGCCGGAGGGCACCGCGGCCGGCATGCGGCGCGCGGCCGCGAGCGCGCCGACGATCACGATCATCACGGTCAGAGTGGTGGTCTTTAGAACCAGAGCCGGCCAGAGGATGCTGTCGTGGCTGGCGCGCTCAATCAGCACGAAGATCAGTCCAAAGCCGGTCGCCGCCACGCACGAAAGAAGGATCGAGCGCTGGTGATCGTTGAGGCGGCTGTCGGCCTCTGTCGGAGGCTCCGGCTCTCCTGAAGTGTTCTGCTGCTCGCGCGAGGCCAGCATCACCCCGCCGATCGTCAGCACGAATCCAGTTGCGGTGAGCGCGGTGATGGGGTCGCCGTCGGCGATTCCTACCGCTACCGGTATCGCGGTCCCGCTCGCCGAGACCGGCGCGACGATGCTCATCCGTCCGATCGCGAGCGCACGGTAGAAGGCACCTAGCGCGAGCAGGCCGGCGAAGCCGGCGGCGACCGCTATGAGCAGGTCTTTGCCGGGAGGAAGCTCATCGCCGGCGATCAGCAGCGCGATCGCGGCGAACAGCGTGCCGCCGGTCGCGGTGCCGAGCAGCACCAGCGGCATCGCGAAGCGGCGCGCGCTGATCCCACCGTAGAAGTCACCGGTGCCCCATGAGAGCGCGGCCGCGAGTGCCATGGCGATCGCCAGCATCTAGCTATCTCAGCGCACTCGCGCGTCGGTAGGTCTGCCCGCTCTACCGTGCGATCGGCAGGTCATGCCACCGGTCGGGGGCTCAGCCGTCGCCGTTGACCGCCTCGGCGGTGACGCTCTCTCCGCGAAGCTGCGAGCCTCGGCGGTGACGCTCTCTCCGCGAAGCTGCGAGCCGTCGACGGCTCCGGCTACGGAGTGGGCCTTGGCCAGGGGCACCCGCGCGAGCGTGAAACGGGCGAGCACGCGGACGCGGCGGACCTCGTTGCCAGCGAGACCGGCGCGACTGGTTATCAGCTCGATCACGTCGGCCGGCTCGACGCCGCGCGCGGCGCCCGCGCCGACGATCAGTAGGCCGTACTCGGACTCGTCGTTGACGTCGAGCTGATCGGGCTTCAGGTGACGCGGGTGACGTGGCTCGGGGAGCTTTTCTTCGGCGTCGGCTTCTGCATTCGGTTCGGCCTCGGCTTCGCCGTCTGGTTCCGGTTCGGCTTCGGTCTCCTGTTCTGCCTCCGATTCGGCCTCGGCCTTTGTCTCTGCGGCCGTCTGTGCCTCCGCGGTGGTTTCGGTTTCCGCGGCCGCCTCAGCCGCCTCGACCGCCGCTTCGACCACGACCGCCTCGGCGCCGTCGTCGGCTTCGGCCTCTGCCTCGGCCTCGAGCACCTGCTCGGCCTCGTCCGGCGTGACGGCGGGACGTTCACGGCGCCGCCGTGGCGTGCGCTCGCCGCGAGCGGGACGCTCGCGCTCGGTGGTGCGTTCGTCGATTGTTTCGGTGCGGTCGACGGCGGTGGCATCGCCCATCGACGTGCTTTCGGCCAGGCCGGCGCCGCCCAGCGGCTTGCCGGCGTCGGCGGCCTTCCACTCGGCGATCTTCACGTTGATGTGCTTCTCGATACCCGACATGTCCTCGCGGTCCTTCGGCTCGACGAGCGTGATCGCGCGGCCACCGCGCCCCGCTCGCCCGGTGCGGCCGATGCGGTGCGTGTAGATCTCGGCGCTGTTGGGCAGGTCGTAGTTGATCACGTGGCTGACGTTTTCGACGTCGAGTCCGCGGGCTGCGATGTCGGTTGCGATCAGCACGGGCACGCGGCCCTCTTTGAAGCTGATCATCACGCCGTCGCGCGAGCCCTGCGACATGTCACCGTGCAGTGCGCGGACTCGCAGCCCGGGCTTGCGGCGGTCGAGGTCCTTTGCCAGCCGGTCTACGCCGATCTTCGTACGTACGAAGACGATCGCCTGGCGCGGGCGCTCGGCGGTCAGTACGTCGACCAGCGCGTCGACTTTGTCGCCGCGGCTGGACTGCACCTGGAAGTGCTCGACCGTGTCGATCGTCAGCGTCGGCGCTTTGACCTTGATCGTCACGGGATCGTGCAGGTGGCGCTCGGCGAGTTTCGCGATCGCCGGAGGCATCGTGGCCGAGAACAGCGCCGTCTGACGGCCGTTCGGGCATTTCTTAAGGATCAGCTCGACGTCTTCGAGGAAGCCGAGATCGAGCATCTCGTCAGCTTCGTCGAGCACCACGAAGCGGGCGTCGTGGAACATCAGCGAGTGGCGGCCGTGCAGGTCGAGGACGCGGCCGACGGTGCCGACTACGACCTGGGGACCGGCCTTCAGGCGGTCCATCTGCTGGCGGATCGGTGCCCCGCCGAACGTCGCCAGCACGTCGATACCGCGCACGGCGCCGTAGGCGCGCAACGACTGCGCTACCTGAATGCAGAGCTCACGCGTGGGGGTGAGCACCAATCCCTGCACCTCACGCACCTCGGGGTCGATGCTCTGCAGCATCGGCAGGCCGAAGGCCGCGGTTTTACCGGTGCCGGTCTGAGCCTGACCGATCACGTCGGCACCGCCCAGCAGCTCGGGGATCGCCTGTTCCTGGATTGGGGTGGGGTCGGTGTAGCCGACTTTCTCGAGCGCGTCCAGCAGCGGGCCTGAGAGTCCCAGTTCTTTGAAAGTCGTCATAGGCGCTGAGGCTACCCGACCGGAGCCGGGCGCTACGCTTCGCGGCCGATGAGCCTTGCCGTAGTCGGATCAATCGCCTTCGACGCAGTGAAAACGCCTTTCGGCGAGCGCGAGCGCATGCTCGGAGGCTCGGCCGTGCACTTCTCGCTTGCGTCGAGCTTCTTCACCGACGTGCACATCGTCGGCCCCGTCGGCGACGACTTCGGACCCGACGAGTACGCGATCCTCGAGCGCCGCAGCATCGACACCAGCGGCATCGAGACGATCGAGGGCGGCAAGACCTTCTTCTGGCGCGGCCACTACGAGTACGACCTCAACACCGCGCACACCGACGACACGCAGCTCAACGTCTTCGGCGAGTTCCAGCCCAAGCTGCACGACGACGCGAAGAATGCCGACGTGCTGTTCCTCGCCAACATCCAGCCGGATCTGCAGCGCGCGGTGCGCGAGCAGTGCGACAGCGCCAAGTTCGTCGCGCTCGACAGCATGAACCTGTGGATCGACATCGCCAAGGACTCGCTGGTCGAAACGATCAAGCTCGTCGACGCCGTATTCATGAACGACGCCGAGATCCGTCAGCTCACCGGCCAGTCCAACCTGGTCAAGGCCGCGCGTGAACTGCTCGAACTCGGCCCTCGCCTGGTAATCGCCAAGCAGGGCGAGTACGGGGCCGCGCTCTTCAGCAAGGGCGGCTTCTTCGCGCTGCCGGCCTACCCGCTCGAAGACGTGATCGATCCGACCGGCGCCGGCGACTCCTTTGCCGGCGGCTTCCTGGGTTACGTAGCCCAGCACATCGCCGAGGGCTCAGAGCTCGACGAACACAGCTTCCGCCGCGCGATGACCTACGGATCGACGATGGCGTCGTTCAACGTCGAGAACTTCGGCACCGAGCGCGTGCGCGACCTCACGGGCGACGAGATCGGTGAGCGGTTCACCGGCTTCAAGCAGATCACGCACTTCGAAGAGGTCGCGGTCTCCTACCGCTAGAGGTCCGCGGCGACTGCCGGCCGTCGCGAGTTCGCTGTGTAAAACCTTGCCCACCCTGGGTAAAGTGAAGACGTGCAGACGATGTTCTGGATCTGGCTGTTGGTCGTCCTGAAGATCCCGGTGGTGGGCTTTCTCTGGATGCTTTGGCGAGTGATCAACGACAAGCCCGACCAGGTGGTCGGAGAGGGCGGCGGCGGTCCCGGCGTGCGCGTCGAGCAGGGTCCGCGCAAGCGCGGCCCGCACGACGAAGGCAACTATCCGCCATTGCGCCGCCGCAGGCGCGGCGATGCCGGTCACGACGACACGGCACCGGCGCATCAGCGCGAGCCCGTCGCTTACGACCGGTGACGCGGCGGCTAGTATTCGCCGCCAGATGACTGCTTACTACTTCCTCGCCGTCGGCTTCGGAGTGCTCGCCACGATCATCTCGGTCGTCGGTATCTGGGGCCCTGGCAAACACGAAAACTTTCCCGGCAAGCTTTCCGTGCCGTTGATGCTGCTCTTCTTCGTGATCGCCGTGGCCACGCTCGCCGCACTTTCGGTCGGCGCCGCCAACGAGCACGAGGCCGAACACGAGGCCGAGAGCGAGCAAGCGGCGTTGTACGTGCCCGGCGCCTAGCCTGCGCCGTTCATATTTCTTTTCGCCGGTGCGTGCCGCGCCTAGGCGCCGCGCGACGAGATGCCGTCGATCAGCGGCAGCACGTAGCGCAGCGCGAAGTCGTTCGCGTCGTCGCCGGTGTCGAGCCGGGCGATGCTCTCTGGCGTGGCCAGCAACGAGATGACCAGCCGCGCCATCAGCTCGCCGGCGATCGCGGCGTCGAACTGGTCGATGCGGATGCGTCCTTCGCGGACCGCGCGGTTCATGCGTTCGACGACCAGGTCACGTGCGTGACCGAGCACCTCGCCCGATTGCAGCGTGACGCGCAGGATCTGACGCTCGGCGAGTCCGAGCACGGCCACGAACACGGGGTGCTCGCGCAGCGCCGGCAGTGCATAGGCGAATGCCGCGCCGATCCTGGCGTCGAAGTCTTCGTGCGGCGCCATCGCCTCGTCGATGCCCGCGAACAGGAAGTCGAACTCGCGCATCGTGTAAGCCTGGATCAGCTCGTCCTTGTTGGCGAAGTAGCGGTAGAGGCTGGCACGCGAGACGCCCGCTCGAGCGGCGACCTCGCCCATGCGGATTCGGTCGGGGCCGACACGCTGCGCCTCCTCGCCGGTGACCGTGAGGATCCGGTCGATCACGGCCGACCGGCCGTTCGAGGTGTTTCTGTCAGTACGTGCGTCGATTTCCATCTATCCACAATCTAGCGATACTCAATTTAGGTAGTTTCGCTTAGTAGTTTGTGCAACTCACGGTTCTTAACCCGATGGAGACGAAAAAGCTTTGCTCTGGTTCATAATCTCATGACCACAGTTCTCAAGTCTGCGCGCAGCGCCGATCGGCGAAGGAGTGAAGGCGAATGTCGGAAGAGCAAGTCGAAGTGGCAGAGGCGGGTAGTTCCAACGGTGCCGGAGGTGGTACCGCCAATACGGTGACGATCACCGACAATCGCACCGGAGAATCGGTCGAGTTGCCGATCGAAGACGGCACGCTGCGCGCCACCGCGCTGCGTCAGCTGAAAGATGGCCCAGACGACTTCGGTCTGATGACCTACGACCCCGCGTACCTGAACACGGCGTCGTGCCGCAGCGCGATCACCTACATCGACGGCTCGGCCGGTGTGCTCGAACACCGCGGCTACTCGATCGAGCAGCTCTGCGAGCACAGCAGTTACCTCGAGGTCGCCTACCTGCTCGTGCATGGCGAGCTGCCGACCAACGACCAGCTCGCCACCTGGACGCACGAGATCACAATGCACACCTTCGTGCACGAGAACCTCAAGGAGTTCCTCGAAGGCTTCCGCTACGACGCCCACCCGATGGGCATGCTGCTGGCCACCGTCAGCGCACTCTCGACCTTCTACCCCGACAGCAAGAACATCGACGACCCGGAGGAGCGCCGGATGGCCGCGATCCGGTTGATCGCCAAGATGCCCACGCTGGCTGCATTTGCCTACCGCCACAGCCAGGGCATGCCCTACGTCTATCCCGACAACGACCTCGACTACGCGGGCAACTTCCTCGGCATGATGTTCAAGATGACCGAGCTCAAGTACGAGCCCGATCCGCGCCTCGCGAAGGCCCTCGACACGCTCTTCATCCTGCACGCCGACCACGAGCAGAACTGCTCCACCGCGGCGGTGCGGGCCGTGGGCTCGTCGCAGGTCGATCCATATTCGGCCGCTGCCGCCGGTGTGGCGGCGCTCTACGGCCCCCTCCACGGCGGTGCCAACGAGGCCGTTCTGCGCATGCTGGCGCGGATCGGCAGCGTCGACAACGTGCCCTCGTTCCTCGACGGCGTGAAAGACGGCAAAGAGAAGCTGATGGGCTTCGGCCACCGCGTCTACAAGAACTACGACCCGCGCGCGCGGATCATCAAGAAGCACGTCGACGAGGTGCTCGAAGTAACTGGCGGCGCTGGCAACCCGCTGCTCGACGTCGCCACGGAGCTCGAGAAGCGCGCGCTCGACGACGAGTACTTCACGTCCCGAAAGCTCTACCCCAACGTCGACTTCTACAGCGGCCTGATCTACGAGGCGCTCGGCATCCCCCGCGCGATGTTCACGGTGATCTTCGCGATTCCGCGCACGTCGGGCTGGATTGCGCAGTGGCTCGAGATGCTCGACGACCCTGAGACCAAGATCGCCCGCCCGCGCCAGATCTACACCGGCCACCGGCAGCGCGATCTGCAGGCCGATCTGGCGGTCCTGGGTCGATGAGGCTGGCTCGCTAGCCCGCCGGGCCGGCGCGCGCCGCCGGCCGGTCGAGATCCGTCGATGGCGAAGCCGCGCTACACCCTGAAGGTGCGTGACGGCGCACGCACCACGCGCGAGCGCTTCGATTCGCGCGACGCGCTGCTCGCCGCCGCCGGCCGCTACGCCGAGGACATGGCGGCGGCGGCCGCGAACAAGACCGTCAAGACACCGCTGCGTGACTTCGACCCGATCGAACAGGTCGTCGGTCGCGTCGAGATCCACCGCAAGGGCCACCGTCCGCTGCTCGGCGAGCACGCCGGAATCGACGTGCGAGGCGACGGTTCGATGGAGGCATGGTCGGGCAAGCTCAGCCGCAGTCTGATCGAACAGTCGCCGGGCGAGACCGTGATCGGCGCGCTGCGCCGGGGGTTCGCCGGTTAGTTCGCCGTGGCACGGGTGGGAGCTCCGCCGAATATGATCGGAGCCGATGAATGAGCAGCTTTCCACCCCCTCGGACTGGAAGCCACCGGCCGCCGGACAGCACGGCGAGTTCCGTGCGCGTGTGCCGTTGCCCGAGAACTCGCAGCCGCCTTTCGAGGTCTTCGTGAACGGCATCCCGCAGCTCGAAGGCCGCGACTTCGAGCGTCACGGCGACGACCTCTACTTCTACGC
>JACRKX010000088.1 GCA_016219715.1 Actinomycetota bacterium
GACGGCGGCGAGTAGCCGTTTCGAGGCCGTCGCCGCGCAGTCGCGGCAGCTTCACTTTGGTTACGCCAGGCACGTCACGACTTCGACCCGAGCGAGCTGATCGTGCGCGATGGCTCGGGCACGGCGATGATGCCTTCGGTCGTCGTGCCGGCCATTGCCTGACCTGATCCGCCACCAGCGCGGATCGCGTTTCCGGTGCTCGTCGCGGCGACGTGGCCGCCCGCTCCGGCCGGGACCAGCCACAGCGCGAGCACCCCGGTCACGGCGGCCACCGCGCCGCAGATCCACCACGACTCGATGAAGCGGTCGTACGGCAGGCCACCCTTGGTCAGCAACGCTACGAGCATCGCCACACCCACCGCTCCGCCGGTCTGGCGGGCCGTCATGTTCAGGGCGATGCCGGCTCCCATCCGTTCCTGCGGCAGATTCTTCACGGCGGCGCCGGCCAGTGCCGGGAACACGAAGCCGATTCCCCATCCGACGAGAATCCCTCCCGGCAACCAGACACCGAGAAAGTCGGGCGTGGGGCCGGCCATCGCGGCCATCCAGAAGCAGGAGGCGGCGAACACCAGACCGCCGATGAAGGCAATGATGCGTTCGCCGAAGCGCCCCATCAGGGCGCCGCCCAGCGGGGCGAAGACGGCCGACGACAGCGCGCCGGTGCTCATCGCGAGACCGGCCTCGAGCACGCTGTAGCGCCAGATTGAAGTGAGGAACAGCGTGCCACCGAGCATGAAGGCGAAGAACGCCACGCCCGAGGTGAACGATCCGACGTTTACGCCGGCGAAGCCGGGCACCTTCCACAGCGACGTTTCGATTGCCGGAACCGGGTGGCCGGCCGAGCGCCAGAGGGTGTAGGCGCAGAGCGCCGCGCCGGCGGCCAGCGAGCCGAGCGTCGCAAGCGAAGTCCACTCCCACTCGTTGCCCTGAACGATCCCCAGAACCACCAGACCGATGCCTGCGGTCAGAGCGACCGTGCCCGCGAGGTCGGGCAGCCGGTTGGCGCCCGGAACGCGGTACTCGGTGAGTACGCGCGTAGCGGCCAGTAGCGCCGTCGCCCCGAGCGGAACGTTGATCAGGAAGACGAGCCGCCAGTCGGCCAGCTCGACGAGGCTGCCGCCGAGCGCCGGGCCGACCGCCGCGGCGACCGAATTGCTCGCGCCCCAGATGCCGATCGCCAGCGAACGGCGCTCCGGCGGAAAGGCCGGCAGCATCAGGGCCAGGCTCGTCGGAATCATCAGCGCCGCGCCGGCGCCCTGAATTGCGCGCGCGGCGATCAACAGGCCCAGCGACGGCGCGGCGGCGCAGGCGGCCGAGGCCAATGTGAAGATCGCGATGCCCGCTATGAACATGCGCTTGCGGCCGGCGAGGTCGCCGATCCGGCCGGCCGGCAACAACATCGCCGCGAAGACGATCGTGTAGGCATTGATGATCCACGAGAGCTCGCTCAGCGAATGGCCGGCGAAGTCGCGCTCGATGTCCGGGAAGGCCGTGTTGACGATCGTCACGTCGAGGAAGGCGATGAATGCCGCGGCGCAGGTCACGGCCAGCACGGCGCCAGGGGACGCCTTGCTGGCCGCACCCGCCGGGGCGGACGTTGTCTTGTCGCTCACAGCTCACCCTCCGCGTTGCGGACGAGCTCGCCGAGCGCCTCGATCGTCAGCGACGCGATGATCGCGTGGCCGCGCATGTTGAGGTGAATGCCGTCGTCGCTGTACGAGTTCGGGTCGACGCTGAAATCTCGCACCGCCAGGTCGACGAGCGTCACGCCGTTGCTCGTGGCGATCTCGCGAATGCGGTCGTTGAGCGCGGTGAAGCGACGGCCGATCGCACGGGCGCGCTCGCCTTCGTGAATCGAGGAGGCGTCGGGCACGGTGAAGCCGACGACGCGCGCGCCGGCGTGCTGCAGACCCGTGTAGATCTGCTCGATCGCTGCACCGGTTACATCGACATCGAAGTCGGGCGGGAAGGCGTCGTTGCCGCCGGCCACGACCATCGCCAGATCCGGGTGCCAGGCGACGGCCCGGGCAAGCTGCTCGTCGCGAATCGCGGGCGCCTTCAGTCCGCGCAGTCCGAGGTTGGTGTAGTCGATCGACAACTCTCCGGCGACACGGTCGGCCCATGGCTGGCGGCCGTATCCGAGCACTGGATCGCCGAGACCTTCGGCCGCGCTGTCGCCGATCACGGCGAGCCGGCGCCACCGGGCGCCCGCCAGAAGCGATCGGGCCTCGCCGGGCAGCAGGACCCGCGGGTCGTGGTACTCAGCGAGTGGGACGTGACGTTCGGTCGGGGCGGCGAACGGCGCCGAAGGGGCGGCAATCGGGACACTTGCGGTGTTCATAGTTCTGCTCCTTGCCGTCTGGGGGTGTGGGGATAGGCAATCGGGGCTTTCAAAATTGCGAACGAACGATCGTTCGGTAATATGGCCATAATACACGAAAAACGAACGTTCGTGCGGTCTTTCGCTGTATGATTTCCATCACATGTCCGAACTCGTCAAATCCATGCCCGAAGCAGCAGGCACTCGTGGCCGCATTCTCGACCTGGCGGTGCAGATCGCTTCGTCGGAAGGTCTCGAGGCGCTGACGATCGGCCGCCTCGCCACTGAGCTGGGCATGAGCAAGAGCGGATTGTTCGGGCACTTCGGCTCGAAGGAGGGCCTGCAACTGGCCACGATCGAGGCCGGCGCCGGGCTCTTCGGCCGCACCGTCATCGATCCCGCACTGCACGAACCGTCCGGCAAGCCGCGCCTGCGCAAGCTCGCGCTGGGGTTCATCGACTACCTCGAGAGCTCAGTCTTCAGCGGCGGTTGCTTCTGGACGTCGGTGGCCGCGGAGTTCGACAACCGAGAAGGTCCGGTGCGCGACCGCATCGAGCTGCATGTCGGAACCTGGCTGAACATCCTCACCGAGCAGGCAAAGGCAGCCGGCGCCGACGATCCGCGGCAGCTCGCCTTCGAGCTGTTCTCGATCGGCCAGGGAACGAACATGCAGTACCAGCTCTTCCGCGACGCCGACCTGTTCGACCGGGCGCGCGAAACGGTCGAGCGCATCCTTCCGTAACGGCGATTCTCGCCGGGAAAACGCGGAACCATCGGGTTCCCGATAATCCAGTATGGACTATCGATCTAGCGAGCCGCCGCTTGCCTACGCAGTTGTACGCGCGCCGCGCAGCGAGAACCGCTGAAATTTTGTGAAAACCGCTAAACCGCCTTGTGTGAAAGGCCGACACAAGCTAAGAATGAATTGCACCGCGCGGTGGCTCGTGACTCGGAAACACTCCGAGCTGATGCCTTCCAGACCCGCCCGGTTCTTGCAGGGACACGTAAAACATTCGAGGACGGGAACGCCCGGGGACGACAGGGCGTTCATCAAGGACGAACATGCTTTCAGGCAGACTTATGGATGCGCGGCTGCGCCGCTTCTTGGGCGCGTATGCCACGGCCTTACTTACGATCGCGCTGGCCTTCGCGCTGGGTGCCGGACCGGCTCGAGCGCAGGTCGACAACTTTCTGAACGGCGATGGCCACGACGGCGCCGTGACTTGGGGCAACGCGACTTATGTTCCCAACGCGGTCGCGCCGGTTTCCGGCGCGGTGAGCGCGGGCGCCACGTCGCTGACCCGCGGAACGATTCGCGCTGGTTCGGGCACCGGCAACGTCACCTTCGCCAACAACCGTCTCGTGATGATCGCCCAGATGACCGGCTGGACCGGCACCGCAACGAGCGGTAGCCAGACCGCCACCGACATCACCTCGAGCCAGGTCGGCAAGTACGAGTTCGCCCGCATCTCGACGGTCGCGGGATCGACGCTCAACTTCACGTCGGCTCTGGTCAACTCGTTCGACGCCGGCAGCACGCAGGTGATCGCGGTTCCCGAGTACACGAACGTCACGGTCAACAATGCAAACGCGCGCGTCAACGCGCAGACTTGGGACGGCACCAGCGGCGGCATCCTCTCGGTGTTCGCATCGGGGACCGTCAGCTTTACGGCCGCCGGCTGGTTCTCGGCCGACGCCCGCGGCTTCCGCGGTGGCGTCAGCTACGTGGAGAGCACTTCGAGCAACCTCAACTGCGACGAGTTCGACGGCAACACCGCCGGTGGCGAGCCTTCGGGCATGAAGGGTGAGGGAATCTATCCGTCGGCATTCGACTCCGCCAGTCCGCCCAACGCGCTTAGCCAGGAAGGTCGCGGCAACTACCTCAACGCCGGCGCCGGTGGCAACTGCTTCAACGCGAGTGGCGGCGGCGGCGCCAACGGCGGCGCCGGTGGTAAGGGCGGCTACACGCTGACTCCCTACGACGGCGGCCGCGACGTCGGTGGTCTCGGCGGACACGCGCTTACCTACCAGCCTTACAACCAGCTTTCGTTCGGCGGCGGCGGCGGCGCTGGCGACCGCAACAACGCCAACCCTGGCACCGGTGGAGCCGGTGGTGGCGTGGTCTACGTACGCGGTGGCACGCTGACCGGCAGCGGCATCTTCCGCTCCAACGGCGCCAATGGCGTGGCCGGAAACGCCGTCAGCACTCCTTACGACGGCTCGGGCGGCGGTGGCGCCGGCGGTGTCGTCTCGCTGCGCTTCGTAAACGGACTGGCTTGCGGCTCGGCGATCGCCAACGGCGGCGCCGGTGGCAACAACGCCGCCAACGGCGGCAACACCTGGTCGCCCGGCGCGGGCGGCGGCGGCGGCAAGGTCTACCTGCAGGGCAGCTCTGTCTCGTGCACCACGACCACCGCAACCGGTGGCGCGAACGGCACCTCGTCCGGCGGCGCCGCCTACGGCGCGACGGCCGGCGGCGCCGGCACCACCGCTTCGACTCTGACCGGCATGTCGACTCCGACCGCCACCCTGAGCGCCCCGGCCAACGGGTCGTATGTCTCGACGACGACGCCCACAGTCAGCGGCACCTCGACCGCCAACGCCACGATCTACGTCTACGTTGACGGTGCTCTCAGCGGCACGGCGACGGCCGATGGCTCAGGAAACTGGTCGTACGTCTCACCGGCGCTCTCGCAAGCCGGTCATACCGTCTACGTGCGGCCTGAATATCTCGGGCTCTCGGGATCGAACACCGCCACCAACAGCTTCACGGTCGACGCCACCGCGCCGACTGTCTCGATCAGCGCACCGGCCAACGGTTCCTACACCGCCGACAACACGCCGGCCACGGCCTTCAGCGTCACCGAAACGAATCCCAATG
Source organism: Actinomycetota bacterium (assembly GCA_016219715.1). GTDB lineage: Bacteria > Actinomycetota > Thermoleophilia > Solirubrobacterales > JACPNS01 > JACPNS01. Next base: position 5,202 of record JACRKX010000088.1, read on the forward strand.
TCACCGAGTGCCGTGTAGACGGCGGCAGCTGGGCGGCGTGTACCTCTGGCAGCAGTCTTGCGGCGTTGACTGACGGCAGTCACACGTTCGACGTTCGTCATACCGACGACGCCGGCAACGTCGGCAGCGCGAGCTCGACGTTCACCGTGGACACGGTGAATCCCGTGGTCTCGATCAGCGCGCCGGCCAACGGTTCCTACACGGCCGACAACACGCCCACGATCACCTTCAGCGTCACCGAGACGAATCAGAACACGACCGAGTGCCGCGTGGACGGCGGCAGCTGGGCGGCGTGTACCTCCGGCAGCAGCCTCGCGGCGCTGGCCGACGGCAGCCACACACTCGACGTCCGCCACACCGACGACGCCGGAAACGTCGGCACGGATTCGACGACGTTTACGGTCGACGCCACCGCGCCGACTGTCTCGATCAGCGCCGGTCGACAACACGCCCACGATCACCTTCGGCGTCACCGAAACGAATCCCGATGTCACCGAGTGCCGTGTAGACGGCGGCAGCTGGGCAGCGTGTACCTCCGGCAGCAGCCTCGCGGCGCTGGCCGACGGCAGCCATACGCTCGACGTCCGCCACACCGACGACGCCGGCAACGTCGGCAGCGCCAGCTCGACGTTCACCATCGACACCACGACGCCCGTTGTCTCGATCAGCGCCCCGGCCAACGGATCGCTGACCGCCGACAACACGCCCACGATCACCTTCAGCGTCACCGAGACGAATCAGAACACGACCGAGTGCCGCGTAGACGGCGGCAGCTGGGCGGCGTGCACTTCTGGCAGCAGCCTCGCGGCGCTAACTGACGGCAGCCACACGCTCGACGTCCGCCACACCGACGACGCGGGCAATATCGGCACGGACACAACGACATTCACCGTCGATGCAACTGCGCCGGCCGCGCCGGTTATCACGAGCCCGGCCGACGGATCGGCGACCAACGACACCACGCCAGACGTGAGCGGCACCGCCGAGCCAAACAGCACGGTCACCGTCTACGTCGATGGCTCGCCGGTTGGCACTGCTCTGGCCGATGGCTCGGGCAACTGGACCTTCACGATCACCCCCGCGCTAGCGCAGGGCACTTACTCGATCACAGCCACCGCGGAAGACGCGGCCGGTAACGACAGCCCGGCCTCGAGTGCCGTCGACCTGACGATCGACACCACGGATCCGACGACGTCGATCGACAGCTCGCCGCCGCTCACCGACAGCGACCCCACGCCGACCTTCACGTTCAGCTCCAACGAGCCCGGCGGCAGCTTCGAGTGCCGCATCGACGGCGGCGCTTGGGGCGCCTGCTCCAGCCCGCACACCACGGCCGCGCTGGCCGACGGAGCCCACACCTTCGACGTGCGCGCGATCGACGCCGCGGGCAACGTCGACGCTACGCCGGCGAGCTACAGCTGGAGCATCAGCACCGCGCCCGACACCACGATCGACAGCGCTCCTCCGGCCGACGACAACGACTCGACACCGGACTTCAGCTTCAGCTCCAACGAGCCGGGCGGCAGCTTCGAGTGCCGCGTTGACGGAGGGTCTTGGAGCGCCTGCACCAGCCCGCACACGACGGCCGTGCTTGCCGATGGCAACCACACCTTCGACGTGCGCGCGATCGACGTCGACACCAACGTCGACCCGACGCCCGCTAGTTACAGCTGGAACGTCGACACTGTGGCCCCGGTGCCACCGTCGATCACCAGCCCGGCCGACGAGTCGAGCACAGGCGACACCACGCCGACGATCAGCGGCACCGCCGAGGCCAACAGCACCGTGGTAGTCAGCGATGGCGGTCCCGCGCTGGGCAGCACGACGGCCGACGGATCGGGCAACTGGAGCTTCACTCCGGGTGCGCCGCTGGCCGAGGGCGCTCACAGCTTCACGGCGACTTCGAGTGACGCGGCAGGCAACGTCAGCGGCGTTTCGAACCAGGTCGACGTGACGATCGACGTCACGGCGCCCGCCGCGCCGGTCATCACCGGCCCGGCCGACGGCACTTACACCACCGACACCACGCCGACGCTCAACGGCACCGCCGAGGCCAGCAGCACGGTCACCGTCTACGACGGGATCACACTGCTGGGCACGACCACCGCCGATGGCGCCGGCAACTGGAGCTTCACTCCGGGCTCGCCGCTTGCCGACGGCCCGTACTACTTCGCCGTGACGGCCACCGATGCGGTGGGCAACGAGAGCGGCGCATCGAACCAGGTGGTGGTGACGGTCGATACCACCGCGCCCAACGCCTCGATCACCAACGCGCCGAATCCACTGGACAGCGACCCCAATCCGAGCTTCGAGTTCGAGTCGAACGAGGCCGGTGGCACCTTTGAGTGCCGTGTCGATGGCGGCGCGTGGGCCTCCTGCACGAGCCCTCACGTTGCCGGCCCGCTGTCTGACGGAGCCCACACCTTCGAAGTGCGCGCGATCGACCAGGCCGGCAACGTCGACGCCACCCCGGCGACCCACAGCTGGACGGTCGACGCCACCTCGCCGCAGACAACGATCGACATCGCGCCGCCGGCCGACAGCCCGAGCAACAACGCGAGCTTCGAGTTCAGCGCCAGCGAGGCGGTGAGCGGTTACCAGTGCCGTCTCGACGGCGGCGCCTGGGGCGCCTGCACGAGTCCGCGCGACTACCTGTTGCTGACAGAAGGCAGCCACACCTTCGAGGTCCGCTCCACCGACCTGGCCGGCAACACCGACTTCACGCCCGCTACGCACGTATGGAACGTCGACACCGTCGCCCCGGCTGCACCGACGATCGACTCGCCGGCCGACGGCACGCTGACCACCGACACCACGCCGACGCTGACCGGCACGGCCGAAGCCAGCAGCACGGTGAGCGTCTACGACGGCGTGACCCTGCTCGGCACCACCACCGCCGACGGATCTGGCAACTGGACCTACACTCCCGCCCTGCCGCTGGCGCAGGGTTCGCACAGCTTCACGGCCACAGCCGCGGACGCGGCCGGCAACGACAGCGTCGCCTCTAATCAGGTCGACGTCACGATCGACTCGATCGCGCCCGCCGCGCCAGTGATCACCAGCCCGGCCGATGGCACCTACACCAGCGACACCACGCCGACGATCTCCGGTACCGCAGAGGCCAACAGCACGATTACGGTCTACGACGGCGTCGTCGCGCTGGGCACCACCACCGCCGACGGATCTGGCAACTGGAGCTTCACTCCGGCCGCGCCGCTGACCGAAGGCCCGCACTACTTCGCAGCCACCGCGACCGACGCGGCGCTAAACGAAGGTGCCGCCTCTAATCAGGTCGAGGTCACGATCGACACCACGGCGCCGTCGACCACGATCGACAGCGCACCGCCGGCGACCGACAACAACGACTCGCCTTCGTTCACCTTCAGCTCAAACGAGCCGGGCGGCAGCTTCGAGTGCCGCCTCGACGGCGGCGCATGGGGCGCGTGCACGAGTCCGCACGGACTCAGTGGCCTGGCCGACGGCCCGCACACCTTCGAAGTTCGCGCGATCGACGTCGCCGGCAATACCGACGCCACGCCGGCGAGCCACAGTTGGACGATCGACACCACGGCTCCCGACACCACGATCGACAGCGCCCCGCCGGCTCAGAGCCAGGCCCCCAACCCGAGCTTCACCTTCAGCGCGAGCGAACCCGGCGCCACCTTCGAGTGCCGCCTCGACGGCGGCGCCTGGAGCGCCTGCGCCAGCCCGCACGGACTCAGTGGCCTCGCAGACGGCAGTCACACATTCGAAGTGCGTGCGATCGACGTAGACACCAACGTCGACCCGACGCCTGCCTCGCACACCTGGAACGTCGACACCGTGGCGCCCGCCGCTCCGGTGATCAGCTCGCCGGCCGATGGAGCGCACACGAACGACACCACGCCGACCGTCAGCGGCACAGCCGAGGCCAACAGCACCGTGTCGGTCTACGACGACGTCACCCTGCTGGGAACCGCGACGGCCGATGGCTCTGGCAACTGGAGCTACACCCCCGGCAGTCCGCTTGCCCCCGGCGTGCACTTCTTCGCGGCCACGGCCACCGACGCCGCGGGCAACGAAGGCGGCTCGTCGAACCAGGTGCAGGTCACGATCGACATCGTGGCGCCCGACACCACGATCGACGCCGCACCCCCGGCCGACGACAGCTCGAACGACCCCAGTTTTTCGTTCAGCGCGAGCGAAGCCGGTAGCAGTTTCGAATGCCGCATCGACGGTGGCGCCTGGGGCTCTTGCACCAGCCCGCGCGTCTACACCGACCTCGCCGAAGGAGCCCACACCTTCGAGGTGCGTGCAACCGATCTCGCGGGTAACACCGACCTCTCGCCGGCCTCGCATACCTGGAACGTCGACACAGTCGCGCCGGCCGCGCCGGTCATCACCAGCCCGGCTGATGGATTGACGACTTCGGATAGCACGCCCACGCTCAACGGCACCGCCGAGGCCAACGCCGGAGTTACCGTGCGGATTGGCTCAGACGTGATCGGCGCGACCACGGCCGACGGCTCCGGCAACTGGAGCTTCACGCCGGGCGCGCCCCTGCCCGATGGTGTGCAGGCGTTCTCGGTCACCGCGACCGACGCTGCGGGCAACGTCAGCTCGCAGTCGAACGTGGTCTCGATCACGATCGACACGACCGCGCCGGCGACCACGCTGACCGGCACGCCGCCGGCCGACGACCCCAGCAACGACCCGTCGTTCACCTTCAACTCCAACGAGCCCGGCGCCACCTTCGAGTGCCGCCTCGACGGCGGCGCCTGGGGCGCCTGCACCAGCCCGCTTGCCTACACCGACCTCGCCGACGGCCCGCACACCTTCGAGGTGCGCGCGACCGACGCCGCCGGCAACGTCGATGCCACGCCGGCCA
>JACRKX010000054.1 GCA_016219715.1 Actinomycetota bacterium
CTCGAAGAGGAAGAACGCGATGCCCATGGCGAGCGTAGGAAGCACGACGAGGCTGCCGAGCAGCACGATCATGCCGCCGCCCATGATGAGGATCAGCATGTGGCCGGCGAGCATGTTGGCGAACAGTCGCACCGACAGCGAAACCAGGCGCAGCAGGTGCGAGAGCGCCTCGATCGCCCAGACGATGCCGCGCATGACGCCGGTCGCCGAGCTGGGCGCCCAGGTCTTGATGTAACCGATCGGCCCGTGCTCGCGGATGCCCTCGGCGTGATAGGAGACGAAGATCACGAGCGCGAGCGCAAGCGGCACCGAGAGATTCGCCGTGGCGGCGTAGAGCTGTAGCGTGGGCAACTCCATGCCCAGCACCGTGACGGTGTGCTCGGTGTTGATCGGCAGCGGCAGGAAGCCGAGGATGTTGGAGAACCAGACAAAGAAGAACAGCGACAGCAGGAAGCCGAACCAGCGACGAGCGACGTTCGTGTTCTTGATGTTCGCGCTGGTGACCTGCTTGTCGATCAGGTCGTAGGCCGTCTCGACGACGAACTGCACGCGGTTGGGCTTGGACTGCATGCGACGGGCGATCCAGAGCATCGAGAAGACGGTGCAGGCGCCGGCCAGCAGCAGCAGGAAGACGGCCTTGTTGATCGAGAGGTCTATCGGGCCGATCTTGATCTCGATCCAGGGGTCGAGCTTGAACTCGTTCTGCGGCTTGAAGTGCTCGTTGATCTCGACGGCGGCGGCCCCGGCGGGGTTGGCCAGCAACAGCGCCAGCGGCGCAAGCGCCACAGACAGGCGCCCCTTCGTGGACTGCAGGAGTTGGATCATCGTCCGGCCTCGCTTACGGTGTCGGCGTCGTCGAGAAGGCGGCCGAACACGCGGGCCGCGAAGTAGAGCGTGAACAACACGAGCGTGAAGACGACGGCGATCAGGCCGGTGTCTTTGTCGAGCAGGCCCGTGATCAGCAGGGCGGTGGCGACGGTCCAGGCGCGTACGAGGGCGCCGCCGGCCAGCAGCGCGATCACGCGGCGGGGATTGTCGGTGCTGGCGACCTTTGCGTCGAAGGCGACCTGAAGGACCGCTTGAAGCGTCCAGACGGCCGCGACAACGGCCCAGGCGGCGAGCGGCAATTCGGTGGCTAGGAAGACTGGCAGCGCGACCGCCAGCAGTAGAAAGTCGGGGCGGCGCCCGAAGAAGCGCAGTGCAGTGCGAGCTGCGCCTGACGGGCTCTCGGGGTTGCCCGCCGGCCTACGACTCAAAACCGCGGCAGACAAGAGTGCATCCCGCGACGGTCCCAGAGAACGCGGCGCTGTTCGTCGGTCAGGCGGCTGACCTTGCGGCGAGCCTCTCCACAGCGCGGACGGGCGGCGCGCATGGCGCGATCGCGCTTGTTCACGAACTCGCGGCAGTCCATGTGACTGCGCGCAGCGAAACCATCGTTGTGGGAGAACTGATCCATTGGTGATGATGTAGCTCGGTTTGCGCGGAGCCCCAGGTTCGAATTCAGCTGGAATCGATGTCTCCGGGGGCTGTTCTCGCGACGCGGACGGGCGGCTAGGCCACTGCCCTCATCAAGCTCCGATGAGAAAGATACAACATCGCACAAAGTCTTCTAGTGCGCTTTGTGACGCGGGTTTTGAGGGTTGCCCGCATGGGTTAGGCGGTCCGTGTAGGGTTCGCCGGTCTGGCAAAATCAGGTAGTTGGAACGCAGTTGGAGAGGTCTAGTGGGAGTCCCGAGATGAAGCGCATAGTGATCTGCTGCGACGGCACCTGGAACCGCCCCGAGAACCAGAACGTCACCAACATCGAGAAGATCGCCCGCACGATCGAGACAGACGCCGCGCGTACGGGTGGCGTTCAGCAGCTCGTGCACTACGTCAACGGCGTCGGCACCAGCTGGTACTGGGTCGACCGGCTACTCGGCGGCGCGTTCGGACTGGGCCTGTTTGGCAACGTCACCGACGCGTATCGCTTTCTTGCGCTGAACTACTCCCCCGGGCGCCCTGGCGAGCCCGGCGACGAGATCTATGTGCTCGGTTTCAGTCGCGGCGCCTACACGGCGCGCAGTCTGGTCGGCATGATCGGACGCGTCGGACTGCTTACCAGCGAGTCGCTGATCGCCAACAAGCTCCCGGAGGCCGTCGATCGCTATCGCCGGGCACGCCCCGCCTCCGGCGACTTCGGCTCCTCGGAAGAGGAGTTCAAGCGCGACCACTGCCACAACCCGAAGATTCGCTTCGTCGGCGTGTTCGACACAGTCGGCGCGCTCGGTGTACCGGGCGCGGTCTTCAACCGGCACAAGTTTCACGACGTACGGCTGAGCCCAGCCGTGAGCTGCGCACGCCAAGCGCTCGCAATCGACGAGCGGCGCATGAAGTTCGAGCCTTCGCTGTGGGAGGACGACGGCGGCGGCACCCAGAACGACCGGATCAAGCAGGTCTGGTTCGAGGGCGCGCACTCCGACGTGGGCGGCGGGTACAGCGATACCGGACTGTCCGACACGTCGCTGCTGTGGATGGTGCGTGAAGCGAACGCCCAGGGATTGACCTTCAACGAAGGACTCCTGGACTCGTACATCGGCTGCGGCTCATCGGCCGTCAGGCACAATTCGATGAACGGTGGGTACCGCTTCTTGAACGCGATCGCGCGACTGAAGTCGATAGTCCGCCCGAATCCACGGTTCCGATCGGGAAGGCGCGTGCTCGACCCGGCCGGAGCGATCTATCCAAAGGTCGCTTCATCGGCGGCCGAGCACTGGGCGTCAGACGACACCCGCTACAAACCGGCGAACATCGGCTGGTACGCGGAAACGCGCACCGAGGACCAGTTCAAAGCGGCGACCGAGAAGGTCGTCGCACTGCCGGACAAGTCGATCGCCGTACTTCACTCGCGCCTGCAGGAGGCCGGAGTCGATCTCGGCGAGAGCCCGACAGCGCGAGCGGTCAGCCCGGTCGCCCAGGCCAGACAAGGCGAAACGTCGGTCGACCGGCCGACAGGGGCGAACTAGCTCTCGGCCGACGACCAGCAATAGGCTCGGCGGCGACCGCCGGTTTCCCGGCGATCGCCACAGCGACTGGATTGGGCCACTGAGCTGCTCGGCTGACTCCGAGCCTCTCCGCCTAGCGCCGGCGGAAGCTTCGGGTGGCCAACCCCACGTTGCCTGCTGCGTCCCGCGCACGGACGGTCACGGTGTAGCTGCCGCGCGCGAGGCCGGTGTATGACTTCGGCGAAGTGCAGGGCGCCTCGGCCGAGCTGACGGGTCCGGCCAGCTGACAGGTCGTTCCGGTTACGCCGACGTTGTCGGTGGCGGTGAACCTGACGGTGACCGAGCTGCTGGAGAACGACGCTCCCGCGGCCGGCGACGTGATCGTCACGACCGGGGCCGTCGTGTCGGTCGGAGGTGCGGAGACCGAGAACGTGCGCACCAGCGACGAGCTATGACCGAGCGAGTCGGTCGCGTTCACGGTGAACGTGTGCGTGCCGGTCGCCAGTCCGCTCAACGGAATGTGGCCGTGACCGTCGGTGACGGTGCAGTCGGTGGCCGGCGCGCCGTCGAGGCTGCAGTTCGCCGTGAACACGTTGGCGTCGGCGATCAGCAGGTGCAGCGAGGTGCTCGAACTCGTCAGCACCTGACCCTCTGCCGGGTCCGGAATCGAGATCGCGGGTGCGGCGGTATCGACCGCGAACGACACAGTGCGTGAACGCGTGCCGGCCGCGTTGCTGGCGGCGACCTGAACGGTGTAGGCGCCGTCGGCGACGGTCGCCGTGCCGAGCAGGCTCGCGACGCTGACCGGCGACGTGCACGGTACGGCCGCGAGGCGATTGACCTTGCAGGTCACCGATGTCGCGCCGGTTGTGCTGAAGGCGACATCGACCGCGTTCGCCGTGCCCGTCGAGTCGTCGGCCGGCGAGGCGATGCTCACGCTCGGCAAGCTGCCGGTAGACGGCGGCGTGCGCGTTGTGTCGACATAGCCGAGCATGATGCCCATCGCCCCCTCGACGGCATGCGAGTGCTCGGGCCCGGCGTAGTAGCGGGCGTGCATTCGCAGAGTGTCGCCCTGCGTCATCCACCCCGCCGGACTGCCGGCACAAGCAGACATCGATGAAATGCGTTTGCGGCCCGTCGGCAGGCTCGTGTCGATGAACCCGGCGGACTCTCCGAAGCCCGGCAGCGAAACGCAGAGATCGCCACCGCGATTCACGTTTTCGACCTGCAGGTTGAGCGAGTGATCGTGCAGGTGGCCGGCGGCGCCGACCAGCGCTCCGGTAACCGGCGCGGTGGCGTCGTAGGTCTGGTCGCTGAGCCCGAACGGAGCGTTGTACTGCGAGTCGCCGCATCCGTCGACATCCATCCAGACCGGGCGTACGCCGGTGCGCGCGGTGTTGTCGCTGCCGGTGGCCCACTTGTACTCGACCTGCACATAGACGGTCTGCGTGGTCGTCTTGATGTTCATCAGGTCAACCACTAGATGTAGTTGGTCGGATGCCCCCAGCTTCACGCCGTAGTTGCTGCCTGTGAAGTCGACCGGTGTGCGCTCGTTACCCGAGGCGAAGATTCGCTCGGTGAACTGACTGCCGCTTACGCCGCCGAAGCCGGCAGGACACATCGAGTCGGTGTGACCCGTTCCGGATGCGAGCAGCACCATGTGGTGAAGCATCACCTCGGTGTTCCAGTTGGCCGTGGCGCCGCCCGAGTAGACGAGGTTGGCCTTCATGCCGGTGACGGTGCAGGCCGATCCCGAGCACGGGCGCTGCACGTTCATGGTCAATTGGTTCTCGATCATTCCCATGCCGTCGTGACCATGCGGGTCACCATTACCCGCCGGAATCGTGTACGGGCCGTAGTTGATCGTGGTCGTGCCGGTCGCGGCCGCAGCCGTTCCGGCAACCGCCAACAGTGCGCAGGCCGCGAAGAGAACAGCGGCGGCTACGCGCTTGAAGCGCGTTTTCATTTTCTTGACTCCCCCTGAGCTTTGAATGGCGACTGGCGCCAGTTGTCGATCGCCGATCTCTCCGACTCACAGTCGTGAGAGTCCGCGTCAAGCGAGCGGATGCTACCAATTAATCGTAGGCCCGGGCGTTGAGACCCCGCCGCCCCGTATGCTGTGCGCGCGACACGATGAACGACCGGCCACTGAACACGATCTACGTCGAAACCCGCCAGCGCCCGCCGTTCTGGATCCGCGTGCTCGTTACCGGCGTCTTCAACCTCGTGGGCCTGATGCTGGCCGGCTGGCTCGGCCTGATCGACTACAACGACGAGTTCCAGGTGCTGCTGGTCGGCGGACTGCTGCTCGCGCTGATCAACATGGTGCTGAGGCCGGTGCTGATGCTGCTGTCGCTGCCGTTCATCATCGTGACGTTCGGGTTCTTCATCCTGGTCGTCAGCGCGTTCACGCTGTGGCTCACCGCCGAGATCGTCCCCGATCTCGACCTGTTCGGCTTCTGGAAGACGATCGGCGCGGTGATCGTCGTCAGCATCGCCAACTTCGCGCTGGGCGGCATCTTCCGCGACTTCACCGAGCGCCCGAAGACCGAGCGCATCGACTTCCGCTGATCCCGCCGCTCATGCCCGCCAGACGGAGGTGGCCGGGCGAGGAAATGGCCGACCGGCTGGTTGTTTGAGCGCTTTGGTTCAGTCGCGGTCGATGGCTGGGAACTCGCCGGTCGAGAGACTTTCGGCGACGTGAGCATCGACCTCACCGGGGCTGAGCTCTGCGCCACGGTGGCGGCCCAGGCGGCGGCCGCTGAAGCGGCGCAGCTTGAGTATCTCGAGCACGACCACCAGGTAGAAGCTGGCCGCGAGCGTCAGCAGGCCGACGGCGACCAGCACCAGCGCCCAGCCGGTGTTCAGGTTGCCGTGACCGTCGCTGTAGGGGATGAAGCGCAGCGCCAGCGCGAGACCGGCAAGGCATAGTGTCCAGCCGTAGAGATAGAGCACCGTGCGCCGCTGCGAGAAGCCGATGTTGGTGAAGCGGTGATGGAAGTGCCAGCGATCGGCGCGATAGACCGGCACGCCGTACTTCAGGCGCTTGGCGACCACGAAACCGGTGTCGAGGATCGGCACGGCCAGCACGACCAGCGGGAAGAACAGCGCCACGGCGGCGGCCGTCTTCAGCAGCCCCTGGATCGCGATGCAGGCAAGCAGGTAGCCCAGCAGATTGCTGCCGGCGTCGCCCATGAAGATGCTGGCCGGATGGAAGTTGTGCACCAGGAAGCCGGCCGCGGCACCGGCGGTGCAGGCAGCAAGGATTCCGCTCGCCTCGCGGTCTAGCGACAGCGCAATAACCGCGAAGGTCGCCGCCGCGATCGCGCAAACCCCCGCGGCGAGGCCGTCGACGCCGTCGGTCAGGTTGACGACGTTGATCACACCGACCATGCCGATCATCGTCAGGGGCTCGGCCATCTCGCCGAGGTCGAAGTGCCCGATCAACGGCACTGTTCCCTCTTCCACAACGACGCCGCTGAGCACCGGGATCAGAACGGCCACGAACTGGCCGGCAAGCTTCGTGCCGGCCGGCAGGTCGAAGATGTCGTCGAGTGCCCCGACCAGCGTGATCACCAGGGCGCCGGCGACGATGCCCTCAGTGGTCGAGCTGTCTGGCACGAAGGCCAGCGCCGCCACCAGCAGCCCCGCGAGGATCGCAACCCCGCCCAGTGCCGGCATCGCCGACGTGTGCAGGCTGCGCTCGGTAACCGGCGCCACGGCGCCCACGCGAAAGGCAAGCCGCGCGGCCAACGGCGTCAGCGCCCAGGCTACGGTCGCGGCCACGGCAAAGCCGAGAAGAGCTTTCAGTTCGGGGGACACGGGTTGCCGTCAATCATGGCGGGCCGCTCGGCGCGTGCGGTCACCGCGGGGTCCACGGCGTGCCGGCCTAACGGACCGGCCGGGCCTACGCCGCGGCCGGCTGCGAAAGGAACTCGTAGAGCGGGAACCGCGCCGCTAGATCACGCACCTGGGCACGCAGGTCGTCGCGTAGCGAGTCGGTCCAGTCAGTGGCGGCAAGCGCCGTGGCGATGACTTTGCCGACCTCGCGGAACTCGTCGTCGCCGAAGCCACGGGTGGCGAGCGCCGGAGTGCCGATGCGCAGGCCGCTCGAAACGGCCGGCGGCAACGGGTCGAACGGCACGGCGTTGCGGTTGACGGTGATGTCGATCTCGTGCAGGCGGTCTTCGCCCTCCTGGCCGTTCAGAGCCGAGCCCTGCAGGTCGACGAGCACGAGGTGCACGTCGGTGCCGCCGGTCAGCACGTTCACTCCCTGCGCGAGCAGCTCCTCGGCGAGGATCGCGGCGCCCCGGCGCGTACGGCGCTGGCGCTCGCGGAACTGCTCGGAGGCCGCGATCTTGAACGCCACGGCCTTGCCGGCGATGATGTGCATCAGCGGACCGCCCTGCTGACCGGGGAAGACGGCCGAGTTGATTGCCTTCGCGTGCTCTTCCTTGCAGAGGATCATTCCCGAGCGGCCGCCGCCGATCGTCTTGTGGATGGTTGTCGTGACGACGTCGGCGTGCGGCACCGGCGAGGGGTGCTCGCCTGCCGCGACGAGACCGGCGAAGTGCGCCATGTCAACCATCAGCAGTGCGCCGACTTCGTCGGCGATCTCACGGAAGGCCGCGAAATCCAGCTGCCGCGGGTAAGCGCTCCAGCCCGCAACGATCAGCTTTGGCTTGCGCTCGCGCGCGATCTTCGCGACGTCGTCCATGTGGATGAGGCAGTCGTCTTTGCGCACGCCGTAGGCGGCGATGTCGTAGAGCCGGCCGCTGACGTTGATCTTCATGCCGTGGCTGAGGTGGCCGCCGTGCGCGAGTTCGAGGCCCAGCAGCGTGTCTCCGGGCTTCATCAGCGCGTGGTAGACGGCGTTGTTGGCCTGTGCACCCGCATGCGGCTGCACGTTGGCGTGCTCGGCACCGAACAGGGCCTTCGCGCGGTCGATCGCGAGCTGTTCTGCGACGTCGACGAACTCGCAGCCGCCGTAGTAGCGCTTGCCCGGGTAGCCCTCGGCGTACTTGTTGGTGAGCACCGACCCCTGCGCCTCGAGCACCGCGCGCGGCACGAAGTTCTCGCTGGCGATCATCTCGAGCGTGTCCTGCTGACGGCCGAGCTCGTCTTTGAGTACTTCGGCGATCTCGGGATCGACGTCCTCGAGCGGGCGGTTGAAGAAGTCGTCGGGAAGGTCGGTCACGTTCGGTCTCCTGTGTTGTCGCGGTAGATCAAAACTGGGTGTGGCCGGCGAGCGCGGCCTCGTGGTCGTGGTCGGGGCTACTTCTCGTGGTCGGGATTGTGGGCCTCGACCTCGGCGATCTTGTGCACGCGGCGCTCGTGGCGGCCGCCCTCGAACTCGGCGGCCAGGAACGCGTCGACGATGGCGACGGCTTCGTCGGCGGCCAAGCGCCGTCCGCTGAGCGTCAGCACGTTCGCGTCGTTGTGGCGGCGGCTCATCTCGGCCTCTTCGGCGTCGTGGGCGTTGACGGCGCGTACGCCGTCGACCTTGTTGGCGACGATCGCTACACCAACACCGCTGCCACAGACCAGCACCGCGCGGTCGGCGGCGCCGACGGCCACTTCGCGGGCCGGTGGCTCGGCGAAGTCGGGGTAGTCGACCGACTCGTCGGAGTCGGTGCCAAAGTCGGTGACCTCATGACCCTTCGCGCGCAGCGCATCGACGACCTGCTGCTTGAGGTCGTAACCGGCGTGGTCTGATCCAATCGCGATCTTCACCACATCACCGTAGCAAGGGGTTTGGCGGGCGAAATCCGCCGCGGGCCGGGCCCGGCGGGCCCGTCAGGCCGCGGTCGCGGCGCGCTGTTTGGAGCGCTCTTGCGCCGCTTCTCCGGCGGCGTAACCGCGCGGGCGGTGGATGCGAACACCGTGCTCGCCGGCCTTGCGCATCATGCGGATCGTCTCTTCGGCATTGACGATCACGTGCTGCCCGTCGACGACCGAGTCGTCCCAGGCGGCGATACCGACGCTCGCGGTCATCGGCCGCGTAACCGGGGCCGACTCGTCGTGGCCGCAGCTGCGGAAGAAGAATCGCTCGCGCGCGCGTTCGACGCCGATCAGGCCACCTTCTGCGCGTGTGTCGACCATCAACACTGCGATGTGCGTCGTGGAGATGCTCGAAAGCGTGTCGGTGTGACGGACGGATTCGCGCAGCGCGTTGGCCAACATCTTCATGCCGTTGAGCTTGTCCTCGTCGCTCATCTGGTCGTACTCGTCGAGCTCGAAGACGGCGATCGCGTAGCCCATGCCCGTGCGCTTGGTGCGCGAGTGCTCGGCCAGCAATCGCTCGTCGAAGGTGCGCCTGTTGTAGAGGCCGGTGACGAAGTCGACGCGCTGCTCGCGCAGCACCTGGCCGATGATCTTCAACTCCTTGCCCCACTGCACGAAGCCCGCGAGGAGGCTAAGCACGCCGAGCGCCGCCAGCACGAGCACGGCTTCGGAGCTGCCGGTCGCAAGCCCCGTGGAGAACGCCGCCAGCAGCAGCACCAGGCCGGCCGTCATGCGTTTGTGCGACTTCGGCTGCATCGCACCCATCTTTTGCTTCTGGGCGAATGCCACCGCGATCGCGATCGCGGCCACAGCCAACGGGAGGATGTAGAGAGCCTGAGCGTCCATGTGACTACCGAGTTCGATGTAGGTATCGGCGCGCTGCGATCAATCTAAAGGGGACCGCCTACGTATTCGCGGCGATGAACGGTCGCGTGCGCCGAGCCGCCGTGCCGACGGCTACCGCTCCGGCGGCAGCCCGATCAGCTCAGTGACATGGGTTCCCGCGCGGATGATCGGCACGCGCAGCAGGCGCCAGCGCCCTTGTTCGAGCTCGGATACGTCGGCGACCGTAGAGGCCATGCCCAGCAGCGGTCCGCCGTCGAGCGCCAGATCGACGCCTTCGCGAATCGAAGGCTCGATCTCGTCGAGCGCGGTGGCGTCGGAGCCACCACTCGGATTCGCGCTGGTCTGCATGACCGGCAGATCCATTGCAGCCAGTGCCTCGATCGAACTGCCCTCGAGCTTCGGCACGCGCAGGCCAAGTTTGTCTGGCGTGTCGGCACAGGCCGGCGCGTAGCGACGCCCGGGATTGGCGACGATCAGTGTGTACGGACCGGGAAAGAGCTCCGCCGCCAACTTACGCGTGCGAGGGTCGAGTTCCGGCAGAGCGGCCAGGAGCCCTTCGACCGAGAAGAACATCACGGCTGAGGGCTTCGTCGACGGCCGGCCCTTCAACTCGTAGATGCGCTGCGCGGCGGTCGCGTCGTCGGGATCGCAGGCGATGCCGTAGAGCGTGTCGGTCGGGAAGATCGCGATACCGCCACCGGCGATCGTGTCGCGGAAGGCGCTTACGTCTGCGGGCGTGAGGCTCATCGCGGCTTCGTGGCGCTGACCACGCGGTCGCGGCCGGCCAGGTCGGTGTGGATCTCGGCGCCGGTGAAGCCGGCTCGTTCGAGGATGCCCACCGTCGCCGGGCCCTGGTCGTCGCCGATCTCGAGAGCGATCAGCCCGCCCGGCTTGAGCACGCCGCGCTCGCGCGCCTGCCGCGCCAGCTCGCGTACGAGATCGAGACCGTCCTCGCCGCCGTCGAGCGCCGCACGCGGTTCGTAGCCGATCTCAGGCTGAAGGCCGTCGATCTCGCCGGAGCAGACGTAAGGCAGGTTGGCGGCGACCGCATCGAAGGCGCCGTCGATCCCGCCCAGCAGGTCCGATTCGACGAAGTTGACGTTGCGATCGAGACCGAGCCGCGCGGCGTTGGCGCGGGCCACCTCGAGCGCCTCCTTGGACACGTCGGTTGCCACGATCGTGGCATCAGGCAGCTCGTGCGCCAGCGCGAGCGCCACGGCGCCACTGCCGGTGGCGACCTCGAGAATGCCGCATGGCCGGCCGGTCTTGACCACGGCGACGAGCAGCTCGGTTTCGGGGCGCGGGATCAGCACACGCTCGTCGACCGCAAGCTCAACGCCCCTGAAGCCCTTGACGCCAGTGATGTAGGCCAGCGGCTCGCGCGCGGCCCGCCGGGCGACGAAGTCCTCGAAGCGCACGGCGTTGGCAGCGGAGACGTCCTCGCCGAGCGCCGCGATGAGCGCAGGGCGGGAGACGCCAAGTACCTCGGCAAGAAGCAGTTCGGCGTCGAAGCGCGAACCCTCCACCCCCGCCGCCGCCAGCCGCGAATCAGCGGCCGACACGAGTTCGCGGGCGGTCACGGCCCGGGCGGTCACGGTCACGGCACCACCAGCTCAGGCCGCCGCGGCCTGCTGTTCGAGCTTCTGCCGCTTCTCGTCGGCCTGCAGGGCGGCGGTGAACTCACCGAGGTCACCGTCTAGCGCGGCGTCGAGGTTGTGCGCCGTCAGCTTGATGCGGTGGTCGGTGATGCGGCCTTGCGGGAAGTTGTAGGTGCGGATCTTGCCGGAGCGCTCGCCGGTGCCGACCTGCGCCTTGCGCTCGGCGGCCTCGGCGGCCTGCTGCTCCTCGATCGCGCGCTCGAAGAGCCGCGCGCGCAACACGCGCATCGCCTTCTCGCGGTTCTGAAGCTGCGACTTCTCGTCTTGCATCGAGACGACGACGCCGGTCGGTTTGTGCGTGATGCGCACCGCGCTGTCGGTCGTGTTGACCGACTGGCCGCCTGGCCCTGAGCTGCGGTAGACGTCGATCTGCAGGTCGTTCTGATCGATCTGTACGTCTACCTCTTCGGCGGCAGGCATAACGGCTACCGTGGCCGTTGAGGTGTGGATCCGGCCCTGCGACTCGGTCTCGGGCACGCGCTGCACGCGGTGTACGCCGCCCTCGTGCTTGAAGATGCTGTAGGCGCCGTCGCCGCGGATCTCGAAGGTGTAGTGACCGCCTTCGTCGGCTGCCATCGTCTCTGTCTTGAAGCCGAGACGCTCGGCGTAGCGGGTCAGCATGCGGTAGAGGTCGCCGGCAAACAGGCCGGCTTCGTCGCCGCCGGTGCCGGGACGCAGTTCGATGATCACGTCCTTGTCGTCGTTGGGGTCACGGTCGACCATCGCCATGCGGATCTCCTCTTCGAGTTC
>JACRKX010000086.1 GCA_016219715.1 Actinomycetota bacterium
GACCTCGGTCAGGAACAGCTCGAGCAATCGGTGACGCCGCAGCACGGTCAGGGCGATCAGCTCGCCGCGCTCGGTCAGGCGTACGCCGCGATAGGGAACGTGCTTGACCAGCCCGCCCTCGTCGAGCTTCTTGATCATCGCTGAGACCGAGCCGGCCGAGATGCCGAGCTTCTCGGCGAGATCGTTGGTCGAGGCGGTGTCGTCGGGACCGGGGGTCAGCGAGTAGATCGCCTTGGCGTAGTCCTGAACGCTGGCCGAGGCTGCGCCGGTTTGGATTTCGTGTGCGTGCGATGGGGTCATCAAACGTCCTGATCGGCAGCTTGTGGCTAAAACGATACCCGGTTAATGCCGATAATGGAAAAAAGTTTTGGCATACCTCAACTTTTCTGGTAACGTATTGAAACAATGGGTCAGAAGCAGGGAAAAAGCTACTTGGGCCATCGGCGCTTCCGGCTCGCCGCGGTGATCGTCACCGGCTTACTGGCTGCGCTGCTGCTGTTCTCTCCGGCCTTTGGTCCGCCGCCCAGCACCGCCGACTCCGCGAAGCCGAAGGTGCTCACCACCTTCACCGTGATCGCTGACATGGCGCGACAGGTTGGCGGCGACCGCGTCGAGGTCAACTCGATCACCAAGGTCGGCGCCGAGATCCACGGTTACGAGCCGACGCCCGGCGATCTGCGCCGCGCCGCCGAGGCCGATCTGGTGCTCGAAAACGGCATGAACCTCGAGCGCTGGTTCGATGACTTCATCGGCGACGCGCGCACCGCGCACGTCACGCTGACCGAGGGCATCGAACCGATCCCGATCGCCGGAGCCAGCGAGTACGCCGGGAAGCCCAACCCGCACGCCTGGATGTCGGTGCGAAACGCGCTCGTCTACGTCGAAAACATCCGCGCCGCGCTGACAGAGCTCGATCCGGCGGGCGCCGCCGACTACGCCGTCAACGCGGCCCGCTACTCCGGTCAGATCGAGGCGATCGGCCGTCGGGTGCAGAGCAAACTCGACGGCTTGCCCGCCAACCGGCGCGCGCTGGTCAGCTGCGAGGGCGCGTTCTCTTACCTGGCCCGCGACTTCGATCTTGGCGAGAGCTTCCTCTGGCCGGTCAACGCCGAGCAGGAGGGCACTCCACAGCAAGTCGCCACCGTCGTTCGGTTCGTCAGGGCCCACGACGTGCCATCGGTGTTCTGCGAGTCGACCGTCAGCGCCAAGGCTCAGAAGCAGGCCGCCGCCGAGTCGGGCGCGCGGTTCGGCGGTGTGCTCTACGTCGACTCGCTCTCACGGAAGGGGGGCCCGGTGCCCACCTACCTCGACTTGCTGCGTCGCAACACCGACACGATCGTCGCGGGTCTCGACCCGGCTGCCGGGAGCGCGCGATGAGCACGCAGGCCGTTCCGGTGCCGGCGCGGTCCGGTGCACTTGCGATCGAGGCCCGCGGGCTCACCGTGAGCTACGGCGAGAACGTCGCGATCGAGGGTCTTTCGCTGTCTGTCGAGCCCGGTCTGGTGCATGGATTGATCGGCATGAACGGCTCCGGCAAATCGACGCTGTTCAAGTCGCTGATGGGGCTCGTCAAGCTCGACGCGGGAACGATCGAGATTCTCGGCGGCAGCACCTCGCGCGCTCGTAGCGAAGGCTCGATCGCATACGCGCCGCAGAGCGAGGAGATCGACTGGGACTTCCCCGTCAGCGTTCGCGAAGTCGTGATGATGGGCCGTTACGGCCACATGGGGCGGACGCGCCGGCCAAAGCCGGCCGACCACGCCGCCGTGGCCGTGGCGCTCGAACGCGTCGAATTGACCGACCTCGCAGACCGGCAGATCGGCGCCCTCTCGGGCGGCCAGTGCAAGCGCGCCTTCGTCGCGCGCGGCCTGGCGCAGGGCGCGAAGATCCTGCTGCTCGACGAACCGTTCGCCGGCGTTGACAAGCGCAGCGAGGGCACGATCACCGATCTGCTGCGAGAGCTGGCGTCCGAGGGCCGCACCGTCGTCGTGTCGACGCACGACTTGGTCGCGGTACCCGGGCTCTGCGATCAGGTCGCCCTGATCAACCGCCGCATACTTGCCCATGGCACGCCCGACCGCATTCTCGTGCCCGAGCTGCTGGCCGAGGCGTTCGGTGGCTTCGTCCCGCGCGAGGCGTTACCGACTGGGTCATCGACGCCCGAGTTACTGCGACAGGCGGCGTCGTAGTGATGATCGCCGCCGTCTACGCCTCGCCGCCGCTGGCGGCCGCGATCGAGTGGATCACCCGACCGCTGGAGTTCGAGTTCATGCGTCGCGCACTGCTGGTCGGCGTGGTGATCGGCGCGGTCTGCGCGGTGCTGTCTTGCTGGCTGACGCTGCTCGGCTGGTCGCTGCTGGGCGACGCGGTCTCTCACGCCGTGCTGCCGGGAGTCGTGCTCAGCTACGTCATCGGCGTGCCGTTCGCCGCCGGCGCCTTCGTCTTCGGTATCGGCGCGGTGGCGCTGATCGGCGGGCTGAATCGCACGAGTCGTGTCAAGGAGGATGCGGCGATCGGCATCGTCTTCACCGGGCTGTTCGCGCTCGGCCTGGTTCTCGTCAGCGTGGTGCCTTCGCAGATCGATCTCTTTCACATCCTGTTTGGCAACATCCTCGGCGTCAGCGACTCCGACATCGCCCAGGTCGTCGTGATCGGCACCGTCTCATTGGCCGTGCTGCTCTATTTGCGGCGTGACATCGTGCTCTACGCCTTCGACCCGACACACGCCCACGCGATCGGAATCTCGCCCCGCCGTCTCGAAGCGCTGCTGCTCGGAGCCCTGGCCTTGACCGTGGTGATCGCCCTCCAGGCCGTCGGCATCGTCCTGGTCGTCGCGATGCTCATCACCCCCGGAGCGACCGCCTACATGCTCACCGACCGCTTCGACCGAATGCTCGCCTACGCGGTGGCCGCCGGCATCGGCTCCTGCGTCGCCGGCACCTACATCAGCTACTACGCCGACACCTCCACCGGAGGCGCAATCGTCGTAGTCCTAACCACCCTCTTCATCCTCGCCTACCTCCTAGGCCCCACCCACGGCCTCCTCTCAAAACCCCGCCCAACCCCCAACCCCGCCCAACCCACCTAACCAAGGCGAGCCGCATCAGTCCCATCCAGCCGAAGCGTTGTCCGGCGCGCCGGGGCGGGTGGGTGTCTCCCCCGCAGCCCGTCAGGGCGAGGAGGAGACACCCACCCGCCCGCAAGGCGCGACGCAACAACCAAACGTCTAGCTGTCAGTTTTGATGCCCAGCATCGCCGCGCATCCGCTCGACGATCCCAGCCGGCCGCTCAATGATCTCGCTAAACCGAACCACCGTGACCAGGTCATCATCGGCGATGTCGCGCGCGTAGATCTGCTCGAGAAACCGCTTCTCGTCGTCGAGCCGGCGGAACTCGGGGTTGTCGAGCTCGATCTCGCGTGGAGACAGGTCTGAAAGCCGCTTCACTTCGACGGAATCGATTACCGCGTTGAAGATCTTCTCGCGCGGGGAGTGCTCGGTGCCGATCGTGACCATCACGACGTGACCCTTCTTGTACTTGTGGCTCTTGTCGCCGAGCCGGATCGTGGCCTGCTTGCGACCGCGTTTTAGCTGGTCTGCAAACAGCGGCGAGTAGAAGTTGAGCACATACATGAGCTGAGATCCTTGACCGTCGGGTGAGAGTCGAATGGCAGGCCTTCGAACGAACTAGACGACCATCCTGCGCAGACCCTCGGGGTCGAGGATCTGCAATCTACCACGGAAGGTGGTCAGCAGATCGTTGCGCTGGCAGCCCGCCAGGAAGCGGCTGACCGTCTCGCGCGAGGTGCTCGCCAGCTGGGCGATCTCGGACTGGTTGGCGTGTATGTAGGAGCCCGGCGCGACGTGCCCGTTCTGCTGTTCGGCGAGGTTCAGCACAACGTTGACGATGCGTCCCTCGGTGCTCTGGAAGTACTGGTCGCCGATGCGCGAGTTCGCCTCGCGCACGCGGCGGCTGAGCGAGACGATCACCTTCATCGCTATCTCGGGATTGCGCTTGAGGACACCGCTCACGTCGCCGGAGGTCAGGGCTACCACCCTGGTCGGCTCGACGCACTCGACGGTCGCCGAACGGACCTCTTTGTCGAACACGGCGAACTCGCCGAACAGATCTCCCGCGCCCATCTCGGTGAGGGCGATCGTGCGGCCGCCGGAGTGCTCGCGCTTGATCAATACGCGCCCCTGCTGGATGACGTACATCACGTCTCCCTGGGTGCCCTCCTGGAAGATGATCTCGCCGCGCGCGAACGTGCGCGGCACGGCCACCTTTGCCAGCTCTTCGAGCTCGCGGTCGTTTAGGCCCTCGAACAGCGGCAGGTTGCGAAGCAGATGCGTGGTGTCGCTCACAGATCCTCCGGCGAGGATGCTAGGCGACGGCGCGCAGAGCGAGTTCGATAGTTGTACCGGCCGGGCCGCTGGTCGCGACGCGCGCGTACCCGTCGTGGTTTACGGCGCAGCTGTTGACGACGAACAGGCCCAGCCCAGAGCCCGGAGTTCCGTCGTCGTTGACGCGGGTGTAGGGCTTGAAGATCTGCTCCCACTCCTGCTCGGGTATGCCCGGGCCGGCATCGGTGACCCCGATTATCGCCAGCTCGCCGTCGAAGCGAGTGGTGATCAGCACCGGGCTTGTGGCGGGCGAGTGCGTGGTGGCGTTCTTGACTAGGTTGCGGATCGAGGCCTCGACGCGCACGGTCTCGCAGTCGACGACCACGCCGGGCGCGTTCAGCTCGGTGACGAGTGTGCTCTCGGGGGCGCAGCCGCGGCAGCGCTCGACGATCTCGCCGATCAGTTCGTCGAAGATCACGGTTTGGCGGGCGAACGGTTCGAGCATCCAGCCCGCCAGGTCGCGCAGGAAGGTGGCCTGGCTGTCGATGTCGGCCAGCAGCCGGTCTCGCTCATCGCTGTCGAGATCGTCACCGCGCTCGCGTAGCGCCGTGACGAGTACCTGGATGGCCGTCAGCGGCTGTGCCGCCTCGTGCACCATCGTGGCGACGAAGTCCTCGATGCGCAGCGATCCGTCGAGCAGGCGCACGAGTTCGCCGGTCAGCTGCGGAGCGGGGGCCTCGATCGCGCTGTCCATGCCGCTCAACCTATCGCTTCGTGCGGAAGGCGGCCACAAAGCGGCGCCGCGGCGGTCAGGCGAGTTCGCGGCCGTACTGCTGGCGGTAGTACTCGAGGTACTCGCCAGAGCGGATCGGCTGCCACCAGTCCTCGTTGTCGCGGTACCACTGCACGGTCCGCTCGAGGCCCTCGGCAAAGCCGGTCTGTGCCTGCCAGCCGAGCGCCATCGTCTTGTCGGAGGCAAGCGAGTAGCGGCGGTCGTGGCCGGGGCGGTCGGTGACGTATTCGATCAGCGACTCGTCGCGCCCGGTCAATTCGAGTACGCGCTTGACGACCTCGATGTTCGGGCATTCGTCGGGCCCGCCGATGTTGTAGACCTCGCCTTCGGCGCCCTTGCGCAGAACCGTGTCGATGCCGCTGCAGTGGTCCTCTACGTAGAGCCAGTTGCGAACCTGCATTCCGTCGCCGTAGACCGGCAGCTTGTCGCCGGCGAAGGCGTTTAACACGCACAGCGGGATCAGCTTCTCGGGATAGTGGAACGGGCCGTAGTTGTTCGACGCGCGCGTGATTAGCGCTGGCAGCCCGTAGGTGCGGAAGTACGCCTGCACGAGCATGTCGCCGCCAGCCTTGCTGGCCGAGTACGGCGAGCTGGGGTCGATCGGTGAGCTCTCGGTGAACGAGCCTTCATCGATCGAGCCGTAGACCTCGTCTGTCGAGATCTGGACGTAGCGGCCGATCTTCGCGGCGCGTGCGGCCTCGAGCAGCACGTGAGTTCCGATCACGTCGGTGGTGATGAAGGCCTCGGGGTCCTCGATCGAGCGGTCGACGTGACTCTCGGCGGCGAAGTTGACGATTGCGTCGCAGCCCTCGATCGCGGCGTCTACGGCTTCGCGGTCTTCGATCGCTCCGTGGATGAAGGCGAAGCGCGGGTCCTCGGCGACTTCAGCGAGATTCTCGCGGCGGCCGGCGTAGGTGAGCTTGTCGAGTACGACGACTTCATCTTCGGCGTGCGTGTTCAGCACGTAACGCACGAAGTTCGATCCGATGAATCCGGCGCCGCCTGTGACGAGCAGTTTCATTCCCAGTTCGCCTCCTCGGCGGTAGCTTGATCGATCGGCGCCTCGTCTGGCTCCGGTGTGTCGCCGGTTACCGCGACGCCCGCCTCTTCGGCGGCGCGCCGAGCACGGGCGGCGAGGTACTCGTGCAGACCGTAGTCCCACCTTGGCAGTTGCGGGATGTCGTCGCGTTCGGTCGCCAGCGCCGAGAACGGTGGGCGCGGGGCGGGGCGGTCGAGCATGTCGGTTGTCGCCGAGAGCACCTTCACATCGAGTTGGGACTGACGGAAGATCTCGCGCGCGAAGTCGTACCACGAGCAGTAGTCGCCACCGGCGATGTGCATTACGCCGAGCTTCTCGAAGTCGAACATCTCGACGATCGCCTCGGCGAGCTGCCGGGTGTAGGTCGGGCAGCCGAACTGGTCGCGCACGACGAGCACCTCGCTCTGCTGCTGCGCGAGTGTCAGCATCGTGTCTACGAAGTTGCGGCCGTCGAGTCCGTAGAGCCACGACGTGCGCACGATTACGTGTCGCGGGTTGGCCTCGGCCGTGGCGATCTCGCCGGCGAGCTTGCTGCGTCCGTAGGCGCCGACTGGATTGACGTCGTCGCTCTCAACGTACGGTTCGCCCTTCAGGCCGTCGAAGACGTAGTC
>JACRKX010000087.1 GCA_016219715.1 Actinomycetota bacterium
GGGTACTGATGCGTGCCCGGATCGGCGAGAGCCTTCTGACCGGCTTCGACGACGTTGGCGGGCGTCGGTGTGTCGGGGTCGCCGATTCCAAGTGAGATCACGTCGATGCCAGCCGCCCGCTTGTCGGCGATCTTCTTTTCGAGCTCGGCGAAGAGGTACGGCGGGATGCGCTCGAGGCGCTTGCTGGGCTGCATCAGGTGTTCTCCAGTTCGGTGATGAATTCGGGCGAGAGCTCGCCGGCAAAAACCGGCTTGGCCCACCCGGTAAGAGTGATGTTGAGGTCGTTGTCGATCGCGACGAGCAACTCCCCGCCGTCGAGCTCGACGGCGATCGGACTCGCCATTCCGCGCAAGAACGCCGCGACGGCCGCACCGGTGGCCCCGGTGCCAGACGACAGCGTTTCGCCGACGCCGCGCTCGAAGATGCGCGCGCGAATCGTCTGGTCGCCAGTGCGCTGCCAGAACGAGACGTTCGTGCGGTTGGGAAAGCGATGGTCGGTCTCTAGGCCAGGGCCGATCCGGCCGAGCGCGAGCGCCGTGAGGTCACGGTCGTCGCCCGGGATTTCGATCGCGCACTGCGGGTTACCGATCGACACGTGCTGAAACTCGAGGTCGGTGAATCCGACAGCGATCGTGCCGCGGCCGTCGGCGGGGCCATCGGGGAAATCCTTGGACACGACCGAGGCGCGACCCATGTCGACCTCGCATTCTGTGTACGAAACGATCTTCGGTCGAATCACGCCCGCGGCGGTGCCGACCGCGAACTCGTCGACATCGGTACGGCCCGCGCGACGCAGGTACATGATCGCTTCACGGATACCGTTGCCGGAAAGCTCGGCTTCGGACCCGTCGGGGTTGAAGATGCGTACGTTGGCGACCAGATCGGGCGACGCCGGCGGTTCGATCAGCAGGATGCCGTCTGCGCCGGCGCCGAAGTGATAGCGGCAGATCTTCTCGATGCGGGCGGGCGTCAGCTCGAACGCGGGCGCGTCATGCTCGACGATCATGTAGTCGTTGCCCAGCGCCTGCCATTTCTCGAACCTCATCGGCGCGGCAGTCTAGTTGGTGCCCATCTCAGCGAGGATCGCGTCGGCGGCCTGCTCTGCGGTTGAACCGGTCATCTCGACGAGGCACGCGCCGGGCAGCTTGCGCAACCACGTCAGCTGCCGTTTGGCGTAGCGCCGCGTGTTCGTCTTGAGCGAATCGATGTCGCCCGCGAGAAGCTCGTCGAAGCCCAGTGCCTGGCGCGCCGTGCGGCCGGCCAGCGGCTCAGCGCCGCGTACCTCGTCGGCGGCGCCGAGCGCCACCATCTCGTCGACGCGTGCGTCGATCTTGGCGTAGAGCGCATCGCGATCCATGACCAGCGCGAACAGCTCTGTCGGTACGCGAGTGTCTGCCGTCCACAGCCGGTTTTCGGTTCGGTCGGCGGCCGACCGGCCCTGTTCGATGCCCTCCAGCGCACGCAGCGTGCGACGTGAATCCGTTGGCGCGATCGTGGCGGCCAGATCTGGCTCGATGTCGCTCAGGCGCGCATAGAGCGCCTCCTGGCCGTCTTGCTGGAGCTCCGCTGACAGTCGCTCGCGAAGCTCGGGGTCGGCAGGCGGCACGAGGTCTAGCTCAGTGAGCGCCGCTCTGAGATAGAGCCCGGTGCCGCCGACCACGATCGGACGGCGCCCCTGAGAGCGCAGCTCGTCGATCTCGCGATGGGCGGCCGCGGCGTGAGTTGCGACATCGTAGGCATCGGCCACCGAGACGCTCCCGACGAGACGGTGCTCCAGCCGCTGCTGCTCTAGCGCCGTGGGCGCGCCGGTGACGATCGGCAGCTCGCGATAGACCTGCATCGAGTCGACCGACACCGCCACCGGATCCTCGCCGCGCGCTCTGAGCCGTTCGGCCAGCGCGATCGCCACGGCAGTCTTGCCGATCCCGGTCGGCCCAAAGATCGCGACTACCGACGGTTGCCCGGCGATCCCCTCTAGACCCGACACGGTTTCGCTCAGGCGCACCGGCGGGCTCAGGCGCTGGCGCGCGCCAGCAGCGATTCATTGCCGGCCAGCGTCTGCGATGTCGCCGACTCGATGGCAACCGAGGTCATCTCGCCAGGTTGCGCCAGCCCGCTGAAGTTGACGGCCTTGTTGTGCCGGCTGCGGCCGCGCAACTTCGTGGGATCGGTTCTCGATGTGCCCTCTACGAGCACCTCAACCTCGCGGCCGACGAAGCGCTGCGCGCGCTCGCGGCCGTGGTGCTGGACGAGTTCGACGAGCCGCTGCATGCGCTCGCGTTTGACGGGGTGAGGAATCTGGTTGGACATCTCCGCGGCCTCTGTGCCGCGGCGAGGCGAGTAGATGAAGGTGAAGGCCGAGTCGAACGCCACTTCGTCGACGACTTCGAGCGTTTCGGCGAAGTCGGCCTCGGTCTCGCCAGGAAAACCGACAATGACGTCGGTAGACAGCGACACATCGGGCACGTACTCGCGAATCATCCGCACGCGATCGAGGAATCGCTCGCGGTTGTAGGTGCGGCGCATCGACTTGAGGATCGTGCTGCTGCCAGATTGCAACGGCAGATGGATGTGCTCGCACAGCGCCGGCAGCTCGGCGTGCGCCTGCATCACATCTTCCTTGATGTCCTTCGGGTGTGGACTGGTGTAGCGGATGCGATCGATCCCGTCGACCGCGTCGACCTCGCGCAGCAGTTCGGCGAAGGTGATGCGCTGGGCCTTCGGCAGGTCGCGGCCATAAGCATTGACGTTCTGGCCGAGCAAGGTGACCTCGCGTACCCCGTCGGCCGCCATGCGCGCGATGTCGGCGACGAGCGAGTCCGGGTCGCGACTGACCTCACGGCCGCGAGTGGAGGGAACTATGCAGTACGAACAGACGAGGTTGCACCCGACCGAGATCTGAACCCACCCCTGGAAGTCGCGTTCACGATGGGCAGGCAGGTCACCGGTGAAACCCTCGAACTCGAAGTACCCCTGCGCGGTCAGGCTGTCGCTGTTGAGAAACTCCGCCAGTTTGTGAACTTGACCCGGCCCGAAGGCAACGTCGACGAACGGAAACCGCTCGAACACTTCGTCCTTGACCGACTGCGCCCAACAGCCGCCGACGCCGACCACGCGGTCGGGATTCTCGCTCTTGAGCCGTTTGGCGTGTCCGAGGTGTCCGACAAACCTACTGTCGGCCGACTCTCGGATCGAGCATGTGTTGAAGAGGATCAGGTCGGCGTCGTCTTGAGACTCCGCCTCGTCGTAGCCAAGCGACTGGAGCATGCCCTTCATGCGCTCCGAGTCGTGCTCGTTCATCTGACATCCGAAGGTTGTCACGTGGTACTTGGGCATGGGTCTGAGGGTATAGCGACACCGACCGAACGGCACTGACGCACCACCGCAGTCCGACGGGAAAAAGAAAGGCGCGGCCTTCCCCCCAGGCCGCGCCTTTGCCTTTCGCCGTCATCTCGCGCAGGGCCGCGCGATTGAACGAACGCCGTAAAACAAACTCATCGTTGTCGAGCAGTCACTGCCGAAGCGACCGCTCGCGCACCCTACCGCGAATGATGGACGGCAACCAGCAGCCGTACGCGCGGGGGTTCGCGGGGACCACACTAACGGGAACCGCGCAGTTTTTCAAGGTCTGTTTTGGACTGACGAAATGCGGCGACTATCAGGCGGCGTCTGCCACCGCCACTGGCTTGCCGGACTTAACCTCGGGCTCGACGTCGGCCGCGACTTCGGGCACGATCTCGTCGTTGAGCGAGGGAAGCTCGACGCCATTGCGGTCGATGCCGAGCGCGGTATAGACCTTCTCTTCGACCTCGAGCATGATGTCGGGGTTGTCCTTGAAGAACTGCTTGACGTTGTTGCGGCCCTGGCCGAGCTTTTCGTCTCCGTAGGAGAAGAACGAGCCCGACTTGGTGAGTACGTTGTGCTCGATGCCGAGGTCGATCAGCGCACCTTCGCTGCTGATGCCCTGACCGAACTCGATGTCGAACTCGGCCTGACGGAATGGCGGCGCGCACTTGTTCTTGACGACCTTCACGCGCACGCGGTTGCCGACGACCTCGGTGCCCTCCTTGATCGACTCGATCCGGCGGATGTCGAGACGCTGTGAGCTGAAGAACTTCAGCGCACGGCCACCGGGCTGCGTTTCGGGCGAGCCGAACATCACGCCGACCTTTTCACGGATCTGGTTGATGAACAGGCAGGTGGTGTTGGTGCGGTTGAGGTTTCCGGCGATCTTGCGCATCGCCTGGCTCATCATGCGGGCCTGAAGGCCGACTGTCTGGTCGCCCATCGCGCCTTCCAGCTCGGACTTCGGCGTAAGCGCCGCGACCGAGTCGATCGCGACGACGGAGACAGCCCCGGAACGCACGAGCATGTCGGCGATCTCGAGCGCCTGCTCGCCATAGTCGGGCTGGGATACGAGCAGGCTGTCGATGTCGACGCCAATGCGAGAGGCGTACTCGGGATCCATGGCGTGCTCTGCGTCGATGAAGGCGCAGGTACCCCCCATCTTCTGAGCCTGGGCGATGATCTCGTAGACGAGCGTTGTCTTACCAGAGGACTCCGGGCCGTAGATCTCGACGATGCGGCCCTGCGGGACGCCGCCGATGCCGAGCGCAAGGTCGAGCGGGAGAACCCCGGTGGGGATCGCGCCCATCTTCTGGCGCGCGCCCTCGTCGCCCATGCGCATGATCGTGCCCTTGCCGAACTGGCGCTCGATCTGCGTGAGCGCGCCGTCAAGGGCGGCGGTCTTCTGCTTGTCGGTGAGGTCGGTCTTCTCCACGTCGTTCTCCCGTTCTGGTGTCGAATGGTCCCGCGTCTTCTGGGTCAGCCGGCCCGATTCAAGCGGACAGACTTCGACAGGTGTGCGGTGATCTGCAAAATGTTTGTGACGAGGCCGCGACGATTTGCCGAACTCCGAGAAATCGTGCCCGCCAAGAACCGCAGCTAGGCCTCGGCGGGGTGCCTCAATTGATTGATGAGTCGAAGATCTCAGATCCGTCGGACGGAAAAACACGAACTTATGTTCGTGCCGATTCCGCCTCGCCTCTCACCCTGCCAGCAGGGCACGCAAAGCGTGGAGCGCAACGGTCGCCGATCGGTCCTGAACATCCTCGCGCCGGCCCGGCAGAACGATGTGAAAAGCGTTGGAGCGGCCGTCGCGCGCCGCGACGTGCACGTACAGCGTGCCGACAGGCTTCTCCTCGCTTCCGCCCGTGGGCCCGGCGATGCCCGTGGTCGAAACCGCGAAATCCGCGTCGAACCGCTCCAGCGCACCGACGGCCATCTGCTCGGCGACCTCCGCCGAAACGGCCCCAACTGCGTCGAGCACGGCGCGATCGACCCCGAGGACTTCGGCCTTCGCCTCGTTGGAATAGGTGACGGCGCTTCCCTGGAAGTACACCGACGCCCCGGCGGCATCGGTCATGCGCTTTGCGAGCAGCCCCCCGGTGACCGCTTCGGCAAGCGCCAGCTTGCGGCCGTCGAGCAGGCGCGCCACCTGCTGCTCGATGCGCTCTCCGTCGCGCGAGAAGATCGCTTCGCCGTACTGCTGTTCGAAGGTTGACACCAGCGCCTGCCGCCGCGCGGAGTCGCTCGGGTGATGACTGATCAGGATTTCCATCTCGCCGCCCCGTAGGCAGGTCGTGACCTCGAGGCCGTCGAGTCCGACCTGATCGTCGAACTCACGCAGGGTGCGCGCTATCTCGGGCTCGGGAACGCCGATCATCCGCAACATCTGCTCCTCGAACACAACGGCGCCACGCGCCACCTTCTTGAAGGCGTCTGTCTCGACGGCCTCGGCCCAGATCGATTGCAGCTCTCGAGGAGGACCGGGCAAGACGACGACGATCGGCTTGCCGGCGTCGCCGGCCGGCTCGACCACCAGCCCCGGAGCCGTGCCCGCAGGACCGAGCACCGCCGCGCCCCGCGGTACGTGCGCCTGCTTGACAGCGCCCTGGTCGATCGCCTCCATGTCCCAGCCGAAACGCTCGGCGTACACGCGCACGATTCCGCGGATCTTCTCGAGCAACGGCTCGTCGAGAAACATCTCACGGCCGCAGAACTTCGCCACCAGCTCGGTGGTCATGTCGTCGGCGGTTGGGCCGAGCCCGCCCGTCGTGCAGACCAGGTCGACGCCTTGCGCATGCATGAATTCGAGCTGCGAGGTGATGTCCTCCGAGCGGTCCCGGCAGATCGTTATGTGGCGTACGTCAAACCCTGTTTCACGCAGGCGCTCAGACAGCCACGGGCCGTTTCGGTCGCTGATTCGCGCCGTCAGCACCTCGGTGCCGGTGATTACGATGCCCGCAGTGGCCTGACTCATCGCAGGCAGCTTACGATGAGCCCCCGCCGCCGCCGATCGCTCCGACCACGAACAGCAAAACGACGATCGCGATGATCGCGACGGCGACCGCCACCCAGCGTCGACGCCTGCCGGTTTCGCCGATGCCACGGTCGGCGCGCGCCCCGAACACGGCAGCATCGTCGTCGGCCCGCTCGTGGTCGTGCTTGTAGATGTCGACCAGCTCGCGGCTATCGATCCCTAGGTAGTCGGCGTACGTGCGGATGAAGCTCTTTACGTAAGCCGGCCCGGGAAGCAGGTTGTACTCCTCGTTCTCGAGCGCCCGCAGGTACTTCGCGCGAATCTTCGTCTTCTCTTCGACCTCGTGTACGTCGATCTTCAGCGCCATGCGGCGCTCGCGAAGTGCGTCTCCGATCACAGCCATGACCGCTATTCAAGCGCAGAAAGGCGCGGATCGACGCGCAGGGCGCCTAATCGTCTAGCTCGGCTACCGGCGGACCATCCACGGCCGGCTGCTCCAAAGTTTGTTCGGCTGTGACGGGCGCAAGCTCCATCTGCGTCCCCGGGTCACCCTTCAGAAGGGCGAGTATGCGAGGCACGTCGGCCTCGCTGATCAAGACTTGCCGGGCCTTCGAGCCCTCGTAACCGCTGATCACCGCGCGGCGCTCCATCATGTCGATCAGACGCCCGGCGCGTGTGTAGCCAACGCGCAGACGGCGCTGGAGCATAGAAGTCGAAGCGGTTCCCATCTGCACGACCGTAGAGATCGCTTCCGGCAGCAGATCGTCCTGGTCGGGGTCCATGCCGTCGCGATCGTCCTTTTCTTCCTCGGTCGCTTCGAGCAGCTTGGTGTGAAACTCGGGCTCGCCCTGGTCGCGCCAGAAGTCGGTCAGCTCGATGATCTCCTCTTCGGTCACGTACGCGCCCTGGATGCGCTGCAAGCGGGAGCTGCCGATCGGGCTGAACAGCATGTCACCCTGACCGAGCAGGCTCTCGGCCCCGTTCTGGTCGAGAATCACGCGCGAATCGGTTTGCGAACTAACCGCAAAGGCGATGCGCGAAGGCACGTTGGCCTTGATCATGCCGGTGATGATGTCTGCGCTCGGTCGCTGCGTGGCGAGCAGCAGGTGAATGCCGATCGCGCGTGCTTTTTGAGCGAGCCGGATGATTGCGTCTTCGACCTCGCCTGGCGCCACCATCATCAGGTCGGCGAGCTCGTCGATCACGCAGAGGATGTAGGGCAGCTTGGTCTCGCCCTCCTTGACACGCTTCTGGTTGAGCTCGACGATGTTGCGGCACTTGTAAGCGCTCATCAGCGTGTAACGCTGCTCCATCTCGCGGATCAGGTTGTTGAGCACGTTCGCGGCCATCCGCGGGCTGGTGACGACCGGCGTCAGAAGGTGCGGGATCTGCTCGTAGAGGTTCAGTTCGACCTGCTTGGGGTCGACCAGCACCAGCTTGACGTCGTTGGGCGAAGAGTTCAGCAGCACCGAGCAAAGCAGCGTGTTGATGCAGCCCGATTTACCCGCTCCGGTGGTGCCGGCCACGAGCAGGTGCGGCATCTTCGCGATGTCGGTACCGATCGCCTTGCCGGCGATGTCCTTGCCGAGCCAAACCGAGACCGGCGACCAGTCCTTCGGCAGGGGCTGATAGATGTCGCCCAGCCGCACCATCCTGCGATGGATGTTGGGAACCTCCACTCCAACCGCCTGCTTTCCAGGTATCGGGGCGAGGATACGGATGTCGGTGCTTGCCAGTGCATACGCGAGATCGTCTTTGAGCTGCGAAACCTTGCTCATCTTCGTGCCGGGCGCCAGGCGCAACTCGAAACGGGTGACGTGCGGTCCCGCGACCGTGCCGACAAGCTTCGCCTCAACGCCGAAGTGGCCGAGCGTTTCGAGCAGCTGGGTCGCGACCTTGTCCTGTGCCGCCGAGTCGGCCGCCTTCGGTTTGTCGTTCGACCGTTCGAGCAGCTTCGCGTTGGGCATGCGGTACACGATGTCGTCGGATTCAGTGACGTTGACCGGGTCTTCCGGGTCGATCTCCGCGACCGGCGAGGCGATCGGGTCGGGCTCGGGCTGGGGCTCGATCAGCTCGACCTCTAGCGGAGTGTCGGGTTCGGGTTCGTCGACTTCGATCTGCTCGGGCGCGGGCCGTTCGTCGAGGGCCGGAGCTTCCACGTGAGTTGCCCGCACGACCGGCTCCACGCCGGGCGGCTCGGGCGGTAGCAATTCTTCGACACGCGGTGCCGGTCGCTTCCCAGCACGTCCGGCTCGCGTTTCGGCGGCGGGGTTGGCGGGGCGTGCGGTGACAAACGCACGCAGGCCGCGACCGATCGACACCAGCGGAAGTCCCGTCAGCTGTAGCGCGCCGATCACGATCATCGCCAGGGCCGCGACGTGAGCGCCGGCTATGCCGACCAGTCGTGACGCGACCCAGAACAGCAGCTCGCCGATCACGCCACCATGGCCCTGGTAGTAAGCCGGGTCGAACTCAGCATGCGCCGCCGGCTCGGCAGCGCCGAGGCCGAACGTTCCCGCTGCCAGCGCAAGCGTCGCGCCACAGAAGAAGAGCGTGGCGGCTGGCCAGCGAAACGCCCGCTCGGGCATCGCGGGTCTGGCGATCGAGACGACGCCGGCGATGGCAAGCGCAGCCGGAACGAGATATGCGGCGCGGCCGGCCAGCTCGGTGAGCGCCGTTTCAACGGCGCCGCCGAGGCGCCCGCCCTGCCAACCGAAGTAAAAGACGAATGCAAAGAAGATCGCAGCGGCGATCAGCACCAACCCGAACGCGTCGCGACGCTGCTGGTCGGTGACATGGTGCTGGCTCCCGCGCGTAACGGGCTTCCTGGTCGCCGGGCCGCGACCGCGCGAAGCCGGACGCGCCTTGGCCGCGCCGCCCACGTTCGCACGCGTCTTTGCGGTCGGCTTTCGGCCGGATGCGCCCAACCACCGACAACAGCCCCGCCGACAAGCTCTTCGACGTGTCTGGCAAGAACGTCGTAATCACCGGTGGATCGAGAGGCATCGGGGCGATGATCGCGCGCGGCTTCCTGAATGCCGGGGCGTCGGTTCTCATCTCGGCGCGCAAGGCCGATCAGTTGCAGGCGGCGAAGGACGAGCTGTCCGCGATCGGCGAGGTCGAGACCGTTCAAGCCGATCTCTCGACCGACGAAGGGACTACCTCGCTTGCCGCCGCGGTCGCCGGCTGGCGCGACACGGTCGATGTGCTGGTCAACAATGCCGGAGCAACCTGGGGAGCGTCGGTCGACGACTTCCCCGAACAGGGCTTTGACAAGGTGATGGACACCAACGTGAAGGGCGTGTTCTTCTTGACGGCCAAGCTGTTGCCGCAGCTGCGCGCCGCCGCCAGTCACGACGATCCCGCTCGCGTAATCAACATCGGCTCGATCGACGGCCTCGCCGCGCCCGTCGTCGAGAACTACGCATACAGCGCCAGCAAGGCAGCCGTACACCAGCTGACGCGTCACCTCGCCAAGCGCCTGGCGGGCGAGCACATCACCGTCAACGCGATCGCGCCGGGACCATTCGAGTCGAAGATGATGGAGTTCGTGCTGAGCGATCCAGACGCTCGCGGCGCCGTGGAACAGACGATCCCGCTGGGGCGGATCGGCCGTCCCGACGACGTCGCCGGCACGGCGATCTTTCTGGCCTCGCGCGCCGGCAGCTACCTCAGCGGCACGGTGATCCCGGTCGACGGCGGCCGCACCGGTACTGCCTGAACGCGGTCGCTCAGACTTCGACGACGACGGGCAGCACCATCGGGCGGCGCTTGGTGCGTTCGTAGACGAAGCGGGCGACGTCGTCGTGCAGCTTCTGGCGAAGCTCTGACTCGTCCACGCCGCCCTCGTCGCCGTTCTTGGCCGACTGGTCGGAGACCGTGCGTTCGATGCGCTCACGCAGGTCGTCGATCATCTCGTCGGCCTCGTCGATGAACGGCACACCGCGGAAGATCACCTCGGGATCGGAGATTGTCGTGCCGTCGACCTCGCTGACCGTGGCCACGACGATGAACACGCCGTCGTTGCTGAGCATGCGCCGGTCGCGCAGGGCGACGTCCTCGACATCGCCCACCTCGAGCCCGTCGACGAAGATCATGCCGCTCTTGACGCGCTCGCCGATGCGGGCGCCGCGGTCGTCGATGTCTAGCGGCAGGCCGTTCTCGAGCTGGAAGATGTCGGCGGGGTCGATTCCCACCGCCTCGGCCAGGGCCGCGTGCAGGCGCAAACGCTTGAAGTCGCCGTGGATCGGCATTACATAGCGCGGCTTCGTGAGGTTGATCATCAGCTTCAGCTCTTCGGCGTAGCCGTGGCCAGAGGCGTGGATCGGAGCGTCCTGTGCCGTGATCACCGTGGCGCCGATGTGGAAGAGTCGATCGATCGTCTCGTTGACGGCGCGCTCGTTGCCGGGAACCGGCGAGGCCGAGAACATCACTGTGTCGCCGCTGTGCAGCTGAATCTGCGGATGGTCGTTGTGCGCCATGCGGCGCAGCGCCGAGAGCGGCTCGCCCTGGCTGCCGGTGCAGATCACGGTGACTTCGTCGTCGGGGTAGTCGTCGATCTCCTTCGGGCTGATGACCATGCCCTCCGGGGCGTAGATGTGCCCGAGCTTGCGGCCGATCGCGAAGTTGCGGCGCATCGAGCGCCCGACGAGCGCGACCTTGCGGCCGGTCGCCACGGCGGCGTCGACGACCTGCTGCACGCGATGGATGTTGCTGGCGAAGCTCGTTACGAGGATGCGCCCTTCACAGCGCTCGAAGGCGTCTTTCAGGTGTGGCCCGATCGAGGACTCGCTCGGCGCGCTGCCGGCGCGGTCGGCGTTGGTCGAGTCTCCGCACAGGAGCAGCAGCCCGTCCTGTCCGAGCTGTGCGAGGCGGGATGTGTCGGTCGGGGTGCCGTCGACGGGAGTCTGGTCGAACTTGTAGTCGCCGGTCAAGAGGATGCGCCCGCGCGGCGTGCCGACGATCACCGCACATGCGTCGGGAATCGAATGCGAGACGTGCAATAGCTCGAGATCAAACGGGCCGGCGGCGAACTCTTCGCCTGTCTCGATGTCTACGACCTCGACGACGTCGAGCTTGTGCTCCTCGAGCTTCGAGCGCGCCATCTCGGCGGTCAGAGGAGCTCCGTACACCGGCGGCGGGTCGTCGGGGAAGAGCTCGCGCACGACGTAGGGCAACGCGCCGATGTGGTCCTCGTGGCCGTGCGTGATGACGATCGCTTCGACGTCGTCGGCGCGCTCGCGCAGGTAGTCGAAGTCGG
Source organism: Actinomycetota bacterium (assembly GCA_016219715.1). Taxonomy (GTDB): domain Bacteria; phylum Actinomycetota; class Thermoleophilia; order Solirubrobacterales; family JACPNS01; genus JACPNS01. The sequence goes on from JACRKX010000087.1 coordinate 11,583, forward strand.
GCAGAACGAGATCGATGCCGAGCATCTCGGCGGTCGGGAACATGAGCCCCGTATCGACGAGCACGATGCTGCCGTCGTACTCGACGACGGTCATGTTCTTGCCGATCTCACCGAGGCCGCCGAGCGGCAGAACCCGGAGGGTGCCGTTGCCGGGCGCGCTCAACTTGCCGCCGTCAGGAGCTGGTGCCGCTCGAGCATCGCGCGGATCGTATCCGTCTCGCTCTCGTCGGCGTCGACGATCGGCAGCCGGAAGCCACCGACCGAGAAGCCCAGCAGGTTGAGGGCCGTCTTGATAGGAATCGGGTTGGTCGTGACGCTAAGCGCGGCGAAAACGTCGGAGAGTTCGTCGTGGATCGTGTCGCGCCGCTCGGGTTCGTCGACCATGGCGCGCATCTGCGCGCCGACGATGTGACTGGCCACGAGAATGCCGCCGGCGCCGCCCATGTCGAGCGTGTCGCGCAGCAACTCGTCGTCGCCGGCGTAGAGCTGAAGGCCGTCGACCGGAGCGAGGTTCGCTGCGTTTGACTGCTTGACGCCCTCGACGTTCGGGAGCTGCGCAAGCTCGGCGAGCAGGTCGTTGGGCATGTCGGTGCCGGTACGCGACGGAATGTTGTACAGGATGATCGGCTTGTCGCAGGCCCGTGACACTTCGCTGAAATGGGCCACGATGCCGCGCCGGTTGGGACGGTTGTAGTACGGCGTGACCGACAGCACCGCGTCGACACCCAGCTCAGCGGCCTTTTCGGTCAGGTGGACGGCATGGCGGGTGTCGTTTGACCCCGTGCCTCCGACGATCGAGAAGCCGGCCGGCGCCTCCCGAACCGCAAGGCCGATAAGAGCGAGATGCTCGTCGTCGGCAAGTGTCGGCGCCTCGCCGGTGGTGCCGGCGACGACCGCGCCGTCGCTGCCGTTTTCGGCGAGGTGATGGAGCATGCGCACGAATGCTTCCTCGTTGACGCGGCCGTCGTCGTGGAAGGGCGTGACGATCGCTGTGAGAATCGCTCCGAGGTCCATGTGCAAAATCATACGCGCACGACGGCTTCCGCCCATTTCGGCGGCCTAATATTCAGCGCAGCGTGACCAACCTTGACCAACTTGCCCGCGTAGCGGTCGATGAACTCGGCCTCAAGCCGGGCATGCGCGTGCGTATGACCGGCGGCGTCGGCCCCGAACTCAAGAGCGCGGCCAAGGCCAGGATTGCCGGCAGCCTGTTGCGCTCTGGCGAGCTCGACATGATCGTTCGTCTCGTCCGCAGCATCGACGAAGCCGACGAGTTCCTCGGACGCGTTCGCGGACAGATCGTTAACGACGGCACGGTATGGCTCGTCACCTGGAAGCCCGACGACCCGCGCCACATCAGCCGCAAGGATCTGATCCCGGTCGCCAAGCGCCACCGCCTGCGCGCCGATCGCGAATGCGTGATCGACGATCGCCGCCAAGCGATCCGCTTCGTCATCGCATAGCTCTCGGGCGGGCGGCCCGTGACACCTTTGGCCCCGACATTCGTCCATAGGTGCACAGGGGCGCCTCGCGTCCGTGGTTCAATGGATTGGCTCTCTCCGCCGATAGCTCAGGGGTTCGTATGTCCCGTCGCAGCAAGTCTCCGCTTCCCGTCTACAAAGGCAAGTTTGGCGTCGCTCAAGCCGAGCGCCTGCTCTGGCGTGCCGGTTTCGGCCCGCGCCCCGGCGAAGCCAAGCGGCTTGCGCGCATGGGAGCCAAGCGAGCTGTCAAGGCGCTGATGAAGCCGCGCGGTCGCGGCAGACTGCTCGGCCCCGCACCGTCTTTAGAAGAGAACCAGCCGCTGACCCCCGAGGACCAGTGGGGCCACGACCACCTCTGGTGGTTCGACAGGATGGCCCGCACCAGCAATCCGCTGCAGGAGCGCATGACGCTCGTCTGGCACGACTGGTTCGCGACCTCAAACGACGGAGTCGGCGATCAGGGCATGATGCTGGCCCAGAACAAACTCTTCCGCCGCTACGCGACCGGGTCGTTCAAGGGCCTTCTGCTCAACGTCACGCACGATCCGGCGATGCTGGTCTGGCTCTCGGGCAACGAAAACACGAAGGAATCCCCTAACGAGAACTACGCGCGCGAGCTGATGGAGCTCTTCACACTGGGCGCCGGCGCGCGCTACAGCGAAGCCGACGTGCGCGAGCAGGCGCGGGCACTGACCGGCTGGACCAACGACTGGGGCGACAGCGGTTACGAGAACTTCCATTTCGACAGGCAGCTCCACGACTCGGGAACCAAGCGCATCTTCCGCAAGTCCGGCAACTTCGACTGGCAGGACGCGTGCATGCTGTGCCTCAAGCATCCCGACCACCCGACGTTCTTCGTCAAGAAGCTGTGGAGCTACTTCAACCCCACGCCGCTCAAAGGCAAGACGCTCAAGGGGCTCAAGACCCTCTACGTGCGAAGCGGCTACCGCACCGCCCCTGTGTTGCAGGCGATCCTGCTTCATCCGACGTTCTACAAGGGACCGCGCATGGTCAAGCCGCCGATAGTTCATTCGGCTGGCCTGCTGCGTATGCGCAACGCCGGCGTCACGACGCAGTCCTGGTCGTGGGTATCCGAAAACACCGGGCAGCGGCTCTTCTTCCCGCCCAACGTAAGCGGCTGGGACGACGACGCTTGGCTTGACACAGGCACGTTTCGCGGTCGCTGGCTGGCGGCGCGCGAGGCGTGGGAGAGCGACATCCTCGACCCCGGCGACGATGCCACGCTCGAACGCTACAAGGATCCGGAGTCGCCCGGCGACGCCGTCAAGGCGGCGCTCGCGTTCTGGGGCAATCCAACGCTCAGCCGGCCCACGATCAACGTGCTCAACGACTTTGCCCAGCGCTGCGACTCCCTAGCCAACAGCAACTGGAAGAAGGCGCCCTATCGAGTGATGCGCCAGAACGCGCTGCGTTCGCTGATCGCCACCAGCCCCGACCTACAGACCTGCTGACCATGGAGCGCCGATGAACGACAGACTGACCGCCCGCGCCTGTGACGAGTTCACCCGTGGACAACTACTGCGCGCGGCGGCGGCCCAGGCCGGCAGTGGCCTGCCGATGATCGAACCCGGCATGCCGGTACCGGCCGGCACAGGTCTTTCGCGCCGCTCGTTCCTGTTGCGCAGCGGCGGGCTGGCCCTAACCCTCTACGGGGCGATGAACTTCAATCCGCTGAGGCTCGGCGAAGCGATCGCCGAAGCGGCCGCCGGGCCGCCGGACCCGGTGCTGGTTTCGGTCTTTCTCGACGGTGGCGTCGACTCGCTGTCGGTGCTTGCGCCGGTCGAGGACTCGACCTATCGCCGCCTGCGCCCCACGCTCGCGCTTCCGGCCGACAGCGGCGCCGTCTTCGGCGACGACGGCAGGCTGCGCTGGAATCCGGTCGCCGATGCCTTCCGGGTGCTGCACGAAGAAGGCAAGCTGGCCGTTGCGCCGTCGGTTGGCTATGCCGACGCCGACCAATCGCACTTCACTTCGCGTCACTACTGGGAGGTCGGCGACACCAGCACCCGCCTGCAGACGGGCTGGCTCGGGCGTTATCTCGACGTCGTCGGATCGCCAGACAATCCGCTGCAGGGGCTGTCTGTCGACTACAGCCTCGCGCCGTCACTGGCGCCCACGCGCGTGCCGGTCGCGGCGCTGGCAAACCCACGCTCGTACCGCTTCGGCCACCGCAACGTATGGGGCGAAGTCGAGGAGGAGATGGTCGGCGCGCTCGAGAACCTTGGCACCGCCAGCGCGCGCAGCCGCGACCGGGGCGTACGCGTCGCGGCCGACGCCTCGCGACAGTCGATGAAGCTTCGCCGCCAGTTGCTGCCGTTCGCCACTGACGAGGACAACGCACCTCCCGGCATCGCCCCGCCGGTGCCCTACCCAGAGGGCGACAGCTTCCCAGAGCAACTTCAGTTCATCGGTGCGATGCTGGCGATCGGATTGCCGCTGCGCTGCGTCGCCGTGCGCGGCGCTGGTGGATACGACACCCACGACAGCCAGCGCGAGGGCTTCGAACGCGATCTAAAGATGACCGCCGACAGCCTGCTCGCCTTCCAGCGCGACCTCGAGGCACGCGGCCTGGCCGACCGTGTGCTGATCGAGGTCTGGAGCGAATTCGGCCGCCGGCCCGAAGAGAACGGTTCGGCAGGTACCGATCACGGCGCCGCCGGCATGGCGATGCTGATCGGCAGTCGTGTCAAGCGTCAGCTACTCGGAGAGTTCACCGGGCTCGACGTGCTCGACGAAGACGAGAACATGCGCCCGAGCCTCGACTACCGCGCCCTGCATGGCGCGATTCTCGACCAGTGGTTCAGCTTCGACGCCGCACAGGTGATGCCGAACGTACGCAGCTTCGGCATTCCCGACATCCTGACCTGATGAGCCTGCGCCTCCCACGATCGCGCGCACTTGCACTGACGGCCGCTACCGCACTCGCCTGGGGACTGGCCCTAACTGCATCCACCGACGGCGGTGACGCCGCGACTCGAAACTACGTTCAGGTCTCCGCGCGCGAGTTCTACTTCGGGCTCTCGAAGACCAAGGTCAAGCCCGGCAGCACCACGTTCGAACTCGTCAACTTCGGCGAGGACGACCACGATCTTGCCGTTCGCCGCAAGGGAAGCTCCGCGGTGAAGCAGATGGACATCGTGCACCCCGGCGAGAGCGCGCGGATGTCGACAAAGCTGCGTCGCGGCACCTACGTGCTGTGGTGCACGCTCGCCGACCACCGCGAGCGCGGGATGCGGGCTTCGTTGAAGGTTCGCCGTTAGGCGCAGAGCGGGCGAGCCGGCCGAGCATGGTCTCGGCCCGCCCGACTCTGCATGTGGCGGAAGGGGCCGGCCGGAGACTCGGAAACTCCGACCGGCCTGAGGGGGTCTCAATCCGCCTTCGCCGGCGTAGTTACGTTGCTTAGTGGGTGCTGACGTAACTGACGACCGCATTGCCGACACCGGTATCAGTCAGGATTCCGGTGTGCGAAATGCCGGCGACCTCGGTGTTTTGGGCACCATTGAGGACAGTGCTTGACGGCGGGTTGATCGTGCCGTCAGACGAAGACCACCACGTCGCCCAGTTGAGCGAGCCCGGAGTCTCGTCTCCGGAGTTCAGCGCGTTCAGATACGACGAACCCGGGACCATCTGGAAGCATCCGGGGTCGAACCATGCGCACGCAAGGGCGGTGTAGGTGCCGTGGTTGGCGCCCGCCAGCGAGACGAAAGTTTTGACCGTCGTCAGGCCGCCGAGGTTCTTCACGTAGTAGCGGCTGCTGATGCCGCCCATGGAGTGGGACACCAGGGCGACCTGAGTCTTGCCCGGGTTCTTGCTCAACAGCGTCGTCACCGCCGACTTGATCTTGTTGGCCACGGTGGTGTTCGACGTCAGAACTCCGTAGCTGACTGTCGCCATCTCGTTCGACGTCCAGCCCGCTGCCGAGAAGCGTGACTTCAGTGAGTCGAACTGACTTGCGCTTCCTGTCCATCCATGTACGAACAAAACGGGATCGTGGACCGACGCCGACGCGCCGGCAGGTGCGACGAGGCCGAGTGCCATCGCCAGGGCCGCCGCGATCGGCAGCCACAGTTTCTTCGAAAGCTTCATTGAGGACTTCCCCCTTCTTGCGGTTAAACGAACGCCCGCCCAGACCCCCAGAGTCGCCACGGCGGATGTCGCGTCAGTTGAACGCGACTTAGCCGCAAGTCTACACAAAACTCGACGCCGCGTCGAGTTTTGTCGACACGGCCACCGAGTCGCCCTAGAATGGCTCATGGCCAAGGCCCGGAGAGACCCCAAGCAGCAGCGCAGCCGCGACCGTTTCGAGGCAATCGTGGCCGCCACCTACGAGATCGTCGTCGAGCTGGGAGTCGATGCATTGACCGTCCGCGAGGTGGCTCGCCGCTCTGGCATCGCCAGCTCCACGATCTACCACTACGTTGCCGATCGCGACGATCTAACGGTCGCGCTGCTCAACCGCGAGATGGAGACGCTCGACAACGAACTCACGGAATCGCTGTCGAAGCTGCAGGTCGTCTCGCTGCGATCGCTGCTCGAGGCCTCGCTGTTCGGCCACCTCCGCCACCATCAGGCCAATCCCGCGATCGTCCCGCTGTGGTTCAGCGAACCGCGAAGCCCAGTTGTGGCTCAACGCGTGCGCGAGAAGGACGAGCGCCTCGCCGAGTGGTTCGACAGCGCCGCACGGCGCACCGGAATGGTTCGCGAAGACGCGCCCAACTACCACCCTGACATGATCACGAGGCTCGGCGACAGGGCTCTCGAGTACGTGCTCACGATGATCGCCGACCACTCCGAACAGGAGCGACAGCTAGGTCGGTTCTTGGACATGATCGACGCCACAATGCGCGAATACGCGACCCCGGCGGGTATCGAAGGCATCCCCGCCGAAGCGTTTCTCGCCGAGCTCAACCGGCGCTCCGAACCGCTCGTGGCGTAAGCGGCCGAAGCTAGAAGAGCAGGTTCTCGAGGCCGACGGTGACCGCTTCGGGAAGCGTGGCGACCTTGCGCACGGCCAGCAACACCCCCGGCATGAACGACTCTCGCGAGTAAGTCTCGTGACGCAGGCTGAGCGTCTGGCCTAGCTCGCCGAAGACGACTTCTTGACTCGCGATCACGCCCGGGAGGCGAATCGAATGGATCGGCTGGTGCACATTGCCGCCGGCCTGCTCGATCAACTTCGCCGTGCGATCGGCGGTGCCGCTGGGCGCATCGAGTTTGTACGGGTGGTGCAGCTCGACGATCTCGCACTCCGGCATGTGCGGAGCGGCGAGCTTTGACATCTCCATCATCAAGACCGCACCGATCGCGAAGTTGGGTGCGAAGAAGAGCTTGCCCTCCCCTGCTCCAGCGACCCCGGCATAATCGACACCCGTCGTACCGGTGACACAGTGAACCCCAGACGACACGATCTCGCGCGCGTTGGCAAGTGCCGTGTCTGGGCGAGTGAAGTCGACGACGACGTCGGCCCCGGGAAGCACCTCGGAGAGCGCGACGCCCAGCGATGGATCGGCCTTGCCCGCCAGCACCATGTCGGGCGCGGCTTCGACGGCGGCGCAGACGGTCGACCCCATCTTGCCGGCGGCGCCCGAGACGGCGACTTTGATCTGCTCGCTCATAGGCGGCGATTCTGGCAGGCCAGGCGGCGGCCCTAGGCCGGGGCGCCGGCCTCGGCGAGATCGGGATTGACGGCCGCGAGCGCCGGGCGAAACGCTTCTTCGCTTGGGCCAACGGCAGCCACGCTGAAGCGCTCAGGACGGTAGAACTCGTCGGTCAGGGCGCGCAGGTCGTCGATCGTCACCGCGTCGACGCGGCGCTCGATCTCGTCGAGCGTGTAGATAGGCGTGCCAAACAGAGTGTTGCTGCCGATCTGGCTCATGCGGCCCATCGGCGACTCCATCGACAGGGCCGTGCGGCCCTTCACGTTCTCTTTGGCGCGGGCGAGCTCACCGTCTGTGGCCGGGTCATCGACGAGCCGGCGCAACTCAGCGCCAAACACTTCCATCGCCTCGGATACGCGATCGGGGCGCGTGCCGACGTACATGCCGATCTGCCCCGTGTCGCGGTAGTAGCCGCTGTAGCTGTACACGGCGTAGGCCAGGCCGCGCTTTTCGCGAACCTCCTGGAACAGCCGCGAGCTGCTGGAGCTTCCGAAGATCGTGTTCAGCACTGTTACGGCGAACCGGCGGTCGTCGCCACGCTGCAATCCGGGGGCGCCGAGTGAGACGTGTACCTGTTCGGTGTCCTTCTCGAAGAAGCCAAGCGTCGGCTTGGCGGCGGGCTCGGCCGGGACGCGAGCCGGCGGCTCGCCGGCACGGTCGAAACCGCTGACGGCGACCAGCTTGAGAAGCTTGTCGTGGTCGATCGCCCCGGCGGCGGCCACGACGATGTTCTCTGGCACGTACTGTGCGTCGCGGTAGGCGGCGATCTCGGGAATACTGACGCTGGCGATTACGTCGGCGTTGCCGATGATCGGCCGGCCGAGCGGCGTGTCGCCGAAGACTGTGGTGCCGAGGATGTCGTGAACCTTGTCGGAGGGCTCGTCTTCGTACATCGCGATCTCTTCGATCACGACCTGGCGCTCGCTGTCGATGTCGGGAAACGTGGAGCGCATCACCATGTCGCCCATCACGTCGAAGGCCTTTTCGAGATGGCGGTCGAGGAAGCGCGCGTAGACGGTGGTGGCCTCCTTGTCGGTCGAGGCGTTGATCTCGGCGCCGATGCCGTCGAACAGCTCGTCGATTTCGAGCGAGCTGTAGCGATCGGTCCCCTTGAAAAGCAGGTGTTCGAGGAAGTGCGAAAGGCCGGACTGTTCGCGCGTTTCGTTGCGCGATCCGACGCCCATCATCACAGACAACGCGATCGATCGCACGTTCGGGAAGTTCTCGGTAACGACGCGCAGGCCGTTGTCGAGCGTCGTGACTCTGTGGGTGGGCTCGCTCAAGGTAGGCGTGATCTTGACACAACCGAAACGCGAAAGGGCCGCCCCGCGACGATGCCGGGACGACCCTTTCGAGACTTGCTTGCGCTCGGGCGCGACTAGTCGCGCGGGCGACGCTCGCGGCGCTCGCGACTGCCGCCACGGCCTCCACGGTCGCCACCGCGCCCGCCGCCGTCACGGTCGCGGCGCGGGCCGCGGTCTCCGCCGCCCCCGCTCGGACCGGCGCCGACGGATGCCAGCTCTTCGACGCTCTTGCCCTGGATCGCCGGGTCGGCGGCCAGGCGCAGACCGATACGGCCGCGGTCGGCGTCGACTTCGACGACGCGCACGTCGATCTTCTCGCCGCGTTCGAGAACGTCCTCGACGTTCTCGACGCGCTCACCGGGCTTGACGTTGCTGATGTGCAGCAGGCCATCGGTGCCCTTGGTCAGCTCGACGAAGGCGCCGAACGTGGTGGTCTTGACCACCGTGCCGACGAACTCGTCGCCGATCTCGACTTCCTTGGTCATCGAGCGGATGCGGTCGACCAGGCGCTCGCCCAGCTCGCCGTTGCTCGAGTAGACCTGGACCGTACCGTCGTCTTCGACGTTGATCTCGGCTTCGAACTCTTCGCAGAGCGCGCGAATCGTCTCTCCGCCCTTGCCGATCACGACGCCGATCTTGTCGGTGTCGATCTTGATCGAGCTGATGCGCGGAGCCCACTTACTCATCTCGGTGCGCGGCTCGCTGATCGCCTCCTGCATCTTCGACAGGATGTGCGCGCGGCCGGCCTTCGCCTGCTCGAGCGCGTCGCGCAGGATCTCCAGCGTGACGCCGTCGATCTTGATGTCCATCTGCAGCGCGGTGATGCCGTCGGGCGTACCGGCGACCTTGAAGTCCATGTCGCCGAGATGGTCCTCGACGCCGGCGATGTCGGAGAGCACGATGTAGTCGTCGCCCTCCATGATCAGGCCCATCGCGATGCCGGAGACCGGCTTGGCGATCGGCACACCGGCGTCCATCAGGCTCATCGTCGAACCGCAGACCGAGCCCATCGAGCTCGAACCATTGCTCTCGAGCGTCTCGGACACGACGCGGATCGTGTACGGGAAGTCGTCGGTGCTCGGGATCACCGGCACCAGCGCGCGCTCGGCGAGCGCCCCGTGGCCGATATCACGGCGCTTCGGGCCGCGCATGAAGCCGGCCTCGCCCACCGAGAACGGCGGGAAGTTGTAGTGGTGGAAGTAGCGCTTGCTGGTTTCGAGACCCAGCGTGTCAAGGCGCATCTCCTCGCGAGTGGTGCCAAGGGCGACCAGCGAGAGGATCTGCGTCTCACCGCGAGTGAAGAGGCCCGAGCCGTGCGTGCGCGGCAGTACGCCGGCCTCGCACTCGATCGGACGCACCTCGTCTTTGGCGCGGCCATCGGGGCGCTTCTTGTCGATCGCGATCATGCGGCGCGTGATGTCCTTCTCGAGCTTGCCGCAGCAACGCGAGACCTGCGAGTTGCGCTCGCCGGCGTTTTCGTCGTCGTCGGAAGCGTTGTACTGCTCCTTGATCGCGGCCTTGACCTCGTCGATCTTGCCGTAGCGCTCGAGCTTCTCGGGAATGGTGACCGCGGCCTCCATCGCCTCGCCGTGCGTGTTCGAGATCTCTCCGAACAGCGCCTCGTCGAGCTGCGGCGGGTTGACCTCGATCTTCTCCTTGCCCTTCTGCTCACGCAAGTCGCGCTGGGCGGCACAGATCTTCTTGATCTCGCCGTGCGCGATGTCGAGTGCGTCGAGGATCTCGGCTTCTGTCACCTCGTCGGCGCCGGCCTCGACCATCAGGATGGCCTTCTCGGTTCCGGCGACGACCAGGTCGAGGCGGCTCTCGCCCTCGGCGAGCAGCGACTCTTCTTCGGGGTTGACCACGAAGTTGCCCTCGACCATGCCGATGCGCACTGCGCCGACCGGCGTGTCGAATGGGATGTCGCTGATCATCAGCGCCGCTGAGGCGCCGTTCATCGCGAGGATGTCATACGGGTTGATGTGGTCGACCGACAGCGGCGTGGCGACGATTTGCGTCTCGCGGTGCCAGCCCTCGGGGAACAGCGGACGGAGCGGACGGTCGATCATGCGGGCGACCAGCGTGGCCTTCTCGCCACTGCGGCCCTCGCGCTTGAAGAAGCTGCCCGGGATCTTGCCCGTGGCGTACATGCGCTCCTCGACGTCGACGGTCAGCGGCAGAAAGTCCACGTCGCGGTCGGCGCCAGCCGTCGCAGTGGCCAGAACCACCGTGTCACCTGCCTGAACGAGGACTGATCCGCCGGCCTGCTTCGCCAGCTTTCCGGTCGTGAACGAGATTTCGTTGCCACCGACCTGCACCGCTACGCGGCGCTCATCAAAACGACTCATGAAGTTTTTCTTCCTTACTCGCCCCCGGATGGGGCGCGTCTATTTCATCTGCTCTATGACAGCTAAGGCCGCAGGCTACCAGTTTTGCCGCTCTGAGCAGCGATAAAGGGGGCGGCCTACCTCGGAGGCCTGACTCAGGCGCTCGCGGCGTCGATACCGGCGATTACCTCGTCGGTACCAGGAAATTCGCCGGGGGTCGGCATCTTCTTGCTCCAGCCGATCGTTCCGTCGGGCTCGATCAAGAAAACGGAGCGGTCGTTGAAGCCGCCCTCGCGGTAGGTGCCAAACGCCTGGGCAACCTGACCTTTGGGCTCGAAGTCGGCAAGAAAGGTGATGTCGGTGACGCCGAGCGACTCCTTGAAGGCGTTCGCGGAAGGCAGTGCATCGACGCTGATCGCGTAGAGGTCCACCCCACGCTGCTTGAACTGCTCGATGTCGCCCTGATACACGCTGAACTGGTCCGTGCAGACGCCGCTGAACGCAAACGGGTAGAAGCAGAACAACGAGCGCTTGCCGGCCAGCGACTCGGACGTGACCGACTCGCCGTCGAAGGACATGAGGCTGAAGCCAGGAAGCCTGTCGCCGGGTCGAAGCAAACTTCTGAAGGGCGCGCCGCGGCGGCCGGGCCCCTAGCGGCGGAGGCCGAGGTCTGCGATCAGCTTGCGGTAACCGTCGAGGTCGCGGTTGCGCAGGTAGTCGAGCAGGCGACGACGCTTGCCGACCATCTTGAGCAGGCCGCGACGCGAGTGGTGGTCTTTCTTGTGCTCGCGCAGATGCTCGGTGAGGTGATTGATGCGCTCGGTCAGCAGCGCTACCTGGACCTCGGTGGATCCGGTGTCGGTGGCGGTCTTGCCGAACTTGCCGACGATCTCGGCTTTTTGAGTCTGTGTTTCAGTCATGCGGCACGCAAGGGTACCAGCCGGAGTCCGCTTTTTCGACCATTTTTAACGAAACCGGACGGAAACTCGCAGCCGGTCACGCCTGACGGGCGCAGATCTCCCGCGCCTGGGCGATGTCGACGTGCATCTGCTCGATCAGCGGCTCGACACCGTCGTAACGACGCTCGCCGCGCAGCCGCTCGAGGAAGGCGATCTCGACGGTCTGCCCGTACATGTCCTCGTCGTGATCGATGATGTGACTCTCGACAAGCAGGCCACGCCCCGTTTCGAAAGTCGGCCTGACACCAACGTTTACCGCGCTCGGCATCCCGTTTGTGAGCGCAGCGTAAACGCCGTGGCCGGGCACACAGTCGTGTTCGTCAGGGACGATGTTCACGGTGGGAAATCCGAGCGTACGTCCGACCTTGTCACCATGCACGACCTCACCGACGAGCGTGAACGGGTAGCCAAGCAACTCGTCGGCACGATGCATGTCGCCGGCCGCGATCAGACCACGGATCTGCGTTGAAGAGACGATCTCGTCCCCGTGTTCGACGAGCGTGACGACGCGCGTCTCGAACTCGCTGAAACTCGACAGGTACTCCGGGTCGCCCTTGGCCTTGAACCCGAAGCGGAAGTTCTCGCCGACCGACACCCGCTCGGCTCCGAGCCGCTCGATCAACACGTGACGCACAAACTCTTCGCGGTCCATGTGCGCGAAGGCTTCGTTGAACTCGATCAACACCAGTTCCTCGACACCGATCCCTTCGAGGATCTTGGCCTTCATCGGCAGGCGGGTGATGATCTTCGGCGCGACATCGGGATTGATGATCATCAGCGGGTGAGGGTCGAATGTCAGCACGGTCTTGGCGTCGGAGATCACCTGACGGTGCCCGATGTGGACCCCGTCGAACGTGCCGATCGCCACGTGACGGTGGCCGGGAACGGCATCGTCGAGCTTCATGACCTTGATACTCATCGCGCGGCGAGCTCCTCTAGCGAGCTGGCGAG
>JACRKX010000089.1 GCA_016219715.1 Actinomycetota bacterium
CACGGGGCAGGCCGCGCCGCCGGCGTCGAGATCGGCTGTGTCACAGGCGGCAAGTCCGCCGTTGTTGTTGCCGATGGCTGGGTTGATCTCCATGCCCGCGGGCAAGGTCGTCACGATGCTGCGCAGCGTCGAGCTGCCGGCGGGCACGTTGACGTCGAGCGAGAGACCGCTCGGCTGGCCAGGCTCGCTGTCGGTGACGGCCGCACCGATCGTCGGCAGGAAGGTCGACGGGCAGCCCGTCGTGATGTAGTCGAACGAGCCGGTCACCGGCGCGCCGCTGGTCGAGAGCATGTCGGCGCTGACCGTGTGCAGCTTGCAGCGTGAGGGGTTGACCATGAAGCCGTTGCCGGCGACGACTCCGTTGATCGTGATGTTCATGTCGCGGATGCGAACCGGCACTCCCTCGTAACGCATCGGGATCGTCGCCGAAGTGTCGACACCGAGGTCACCGCGCAACGAGGTGCCGATCGGAATGCTCAGCTTGCCGAGGTCGAACGGGCCGACGACCACCGGGACGATCGCCTGCAGGCGCGCGGGCTCGGAGGCGTTGGGCTCGGTGTTGTTGATCGTGCCGCTCAGCGAAAGCGTTTCGTTGCCCGATCCGACCTGCGTGGTGATCGAACCGACGACGGTGTTCGGCTGGCAGTTGCCGGCGTTGGCATCGACCTGCGGGCAACGGTTGGTCGTCACGGTGTCCGCGACGAAGCCGACCGGCAGATGCATCGCGAAGCTGCGCAGCGGGCGGTGCTTGTCGGGGCGGGTGATCTGCAGGTTGAGGTCGGGATGACCGCCAGAGGCGGTCGTGCTGACGCTGCCGGTGAAGACGGGCGCGAACGGGTCGCTGCCTGGGCAGGCGCCGCCGAGGCCGTCGTAGCTGGTCGTGAAGTTCGTGCTCGGCGAGGCGTCTGCGCCGCCGCTGTTGGGCGTGATCGTGGCGTTGATCGCGTGCGAGCCGCAGGTCTGCGGCGTGGTGAACAGAGCGCGGTTGCCGAGGTTGAAGGCGATCGTCATGTTCGTGAACGCGAGGTCCGGAATGTTCTGGAAGTCCGCGGTGACGCGGCCGTTGCCGGTGTCGCTCGCGCCGGTGCCGCCGGCGATGTCGCTCGATCCGTCTACGGTGGTGGCTCCGCGCACGACCAGCTTCTGACCGGGCAGGTTGATGATGATCGCCAGCTTGTATCGCGTCGCGGCAGTGGTGCCGGGCTGCTCGAGGAAGATGCTGCCGTTCTGCACTCCGGTCAGCAACGGCGTCGTCAGCGAGACGCTGCCGAGCACTGACGCGCCCGGACAGGCAGTGCCGCCGGCCGTGATGTCGGCGCTCGGGCAAGCCTGCAAGCCATTGCCGGCGGCCGGGTTTAGCTCCATGCCGACGGGGAAGGTCATCTGGATGCGGCCGATCGTCGGGTTGCTCGCCGAGCTGCCCACGCCGAGCGTCAGGCCGGTCGGCTTAGCCGTCTCGGACGGGTTGACGGTGGCGCTGATCGTCGGGCTGCTGACGAAGTTGCTCGGGCAGCCGGTCGTCGTGTAGTTGAACGATCCGGTGACTGTGCCAACGGTCGCGCCGACCATGTCGGCGGTCACCGTGTTGCTCTGGCACTTGCTCGGGTTGATCATGAAGCCGTTGCCGCCGACGATGCCGTTCAGCACCATCGAGAGGCTGCGGATGTTGACCGCGATGCCCTCGTAGCGGCTCGGCAGCGTGGTCGTGGTGTCGACGCCCATGTCGGGACGCAGGCTGGTGAGCACCGGGATGCTCAGCTTGCCGAGGTCGTACGGTCCGACGACTACGGGGATGATCGCCTGCAGGCGCGCCGGCTCATTGGCGTTTGGCACGACGTTGTAGATGCCACCGCCGCTGATAGTCAGCGACTCGCCGCCGGTGCCGATGGCGGTCGTGACGGTTCCGACCTGCGATCCGGGCTGCGTCGAGGCGCAATCGCCGGCCGCGGCGCTGGCCTGCGTGCACTGCGGTACCACCGTCGCGTTGGCGACCATGCCGGCCGGCAGGTGCATGTTGAACTCGCTGAGGCGGTCGCTCTTGTCGGGCCGCGCGACGTTCAGTGTCAAATTCGGATTGCCGCCCGCGGCAGTCGTGCTGACGCTGCCGGTGAAGACGGGCGCGAACGGGTCGCTGCCTGGGCAGGCCGCGCCGAGACCGTCGTAGCTGGTGGTGAACGAGCCGCTCGGCGTGGCGTCGCTGCCGCCGCCGTGCGGAGTGATCGCGGCGCTGACACTGTGCGAGCCACAGCTCTTCGGGTTGGCCAGCAGCGCGCGGTCGCCGGTGTTGAAGACGATCTGCAGGTCGGTGAATCCGAGGTCGGGGATGCCGTTGAAGTCGGCTACGACCTGGCCGGTGCCGGTGTCGACCGAACCGACGCCACCGCCGTGGTCGCTCGATCCGTCGACGGTCGCACCCCCGTGCAGGATCAGGTCCTTGCCGGGCAGGTGGATGACGATCGCCAGCTTGTAACGCGTGGCGGCCGTGCCGCCTGGATTCTCGAGGTAGACGTTGCCGGTCTGCACCGTCGGCAACAGAGGCGTGGTCAAGTTGACGGTGCCCTGCACGGATGTAGCCGGGCAGCCGGCGCCGCCTGCGTCGATCAGCGCGGCCGAGCAAGTCTGCAGCGGGCCGTTGGCGACGGCCGGGTTGATCTCCATGCCGACCGGAAGCGTGACGCGCACGCGCTCG
>JACRKX010000090.1 GCA_016219715.1 Actinomycetota bacterium
CGGCCGCCTGTCCCACGCTGACGAAGGGCGAGTACCGCTACGACTTCGGTGACACCGCCGGCCTGACGCCGCTCGTCAAGATGCACACACTCGGTCACAGTTTCATCCCGGCGCCGATTCACGCCGGCGGGCTGCGTTCCCACGGCATGGCTCCGCTTGTCAGCCACGTCTACGAGCTCGGCCTGGCCGAGGCGATCGCGATTCCGCAGAAGGAGTGCTTCGAGGCAGCGATCCAGTTCGCGCGCTGCGAGGGCATAGTGCCCGCGCCCGAGCCGACGCATGCGCTGGCGGCCGCGGCACGCGAAGCCTTGGCCTGTAAGGAAAGCGGCGAGGAGAAGGTCATCCTCACGGCGCTCTGCGGCCACGGACACCTTGACCTGGCGGCCTACGACTCATTCCTGCACGGCCAGATGAACGATGTCGAGCTGACCGACGAGATGATCGCTGGATCGCTGGAGCTCGTGCCGAGTCTCTAGGCCGGTTGCGCCCCGTGGCGCGGTACGATCAAAACTTAGGTCTTATGAAGGAACAAGCCAATCCAATCGTCGTTCCCTGCCGGGGCGTTTCTGCCACCGGCAAGTTGACAGTCGACGTGGCCGGCGAACTCGAACGCCTGGGCGCCGATGTCAGCGATGCGGACAAGGTGCCGACCGGCGCCGGTGAGGTCGTCGCGCTCGACGGCTGCGCCTCCGGTTGCAGCGCTCGCGCGCTCGAGGCGCACGGCGTTGAGCCAGCGCTCGCGCTCGATCTGTCGAAGCGTCGCACCGGTCGTCCCGGAGACACGCACCGCATCGCCGGTGGCGTTCTCAACAGCCTGCGCGAGCGGCGCAAGCGCCAGGCCGTTCGGCGCGCGCGCTCGGGCTTTCCGTCGGCCACTGGCGCGATGTCGCGCCGTCACCACACCGCCGACGACTACCTGCTGGCGATCGACCGGCTCAGCTCGGCGACCGTCGAGTGCGGCGCGGTTCCTGTCGAGCTGCCGACGATTGCCGCTCACGTCTCGCTGCTGCTCGACGTCACGCAGGTCTCGGTGGCGCAGATGATCGGCCATCTCGAGGCCGAAGGGCTCGTGCACCGCAGCCCCAGCAAGTCGTTGATGCTCACACCGGCCGGCCGCGCGCGCGCCGACATCGCCACGCGGCGCCAGCGCATCCTCGAGTGCTTCGTCACCCAGTTCCTCGGCTACGACGTCAATGAGTCCTTCGAACGCGCATTTGCGATCGGCCCGTCGTTCGACGACGACGCGATCGACCATGCCGTTGCGCGTGCCGAAAGCGCCGGGCTGATGTCACTTCCCGCCGTTGCCTCGGGAGACGCGGCGCGCATCGAGCGCATCGCCGAAGACCACAGCGAGGCCGTCGAGCAGTTCCAGGAGGCCGGTCTATCGGTCGGCGACACCGTCACCGTGGTCGAGTCAGGCAATGAGGGCGACGTCACGGTGAAGCTCGGTGCGAAGGGTGCGACTGTGCATTTCGGACCGGGCGTGGCACGCGCAATATCCGTAGTTACTCCCTAGCCCCCACCGCAATAGTTAGGGTACCCTAACTTTCCGTTAGGGCTTTTTACATGGTGCGTGGGAAAATGACACTCCCGTCGCCTGCCCCCGACTGGAAGGTGGGACGTGGACGCGACGAAGGCTGAGAGCCGGGCTAACTGCCATTCAGCCGGCGGGCTCGGCGAATCCGCCGGCGACGGCGGCATCGTGCTGGTCGGCAACCCGAACGTCGGCAAGTCGGTGCTGTTCCAGCGGCTGACCGGTCGCTACGTGACGGTCTCCAACTTCGCCGGTACGACTGTCGACCTCACGCGCGGCACCGCCCGCGACGGTGAACTCGCGGGCCTGTCTGTCGTCGACACGCCCGGTGTCGTGTCGATACCGGCGCGCAGCGAAGATGAGGCCGTCACCGTGCGCGTGCTGCTGGACGATCCGCCGAAGGCGATCCTGCAGGTAGGCGACGCCAAGAACATCCGCCGCACACTGTTGCTCACCGCGCAGCTCGCCGAGCTTGGCCGGCCGATGGTTCTGGCTCTCAATCTGCAAGACGAGGCCGAGGCCGCCGGAGTCGACATCGACGCCGTTCTGCTGGCCGAACTGACCGGCATCAGCGTTCAGCCCACGGTCGCCACCCGTGGCCGCGGTGTCGAGCGCCTTCCCGCGATGCTCGCCGCCGCTACAGCGCCGGAGCCGGTTATCACCTACCCGCGACCGATCGAGACCGCCATCTCGGCCTGTGCGCCGATGCTTCCTCAGTCGACCAACTCCGCTCGGTCGCTCGCCATCCTCTGGTTGGCAGGCGATGAAAGCGCTGTGAACTGGATCGCCGATCGTGTCGAACCGGGAGATCGCGACCGACTCGACCAGATCCGCGACGGGCTGGCTTCGGACCTCGACGAGCCGGTCTCTGCCGCCGTGCAGAACACCAGGCTGGCGTGGGTCGACTCAGTGGCGCCGAGTCTGATCAGCTCCCGTGCCGCACGTAGCTCGCGGGTGCTGCGCACGCTCACGATGATGACCACTCACCGGCTGCTCGGCTGGCCGGTACTGGCGGCGGTGCTCTACTCGATGTACTGGTTCGTCGGCGTCTTCGGCGCCGGGACGCTCGTCGGTTTGATCGAGGAGAATCTGTTCGGCGAGATCCTCAATCCCTGGATCGTCGAACAGGTCGAGGCGATCGTGCCCGTGTCGCTGATCAGCGATCTCCTGGTCGGCGAGTACGGCCTCTGGACGATGGGCATGACCTATGCCCTCGCGCTGATCTTGCCGATCGTGACGACCTTCTTCCTGGCGTTCAGCGTTCTCGAGGACAGTGGCTATCTCTCGCGCATGGCCGTCGTCAGCAACCGGCTGTTCACCGTGATGGGCCTCAATGGCAAGGCCGTACTGCCGATGGTGCTCGGGCTCGGCTGCGTCACGATGGCGACGCTCACCACCCGCATTCTCGACTCGAAGCGCGAGCGAGCTCTGGCGATACTTCTGCTGGCGCTGGCGGTTCCGTGCTCGGCTCAGCTCGGGGTGATCCTCGGCATGCTCGGCGCGGTGTCGTTCACGGCCGGGCTGATCTGGATCTCCGTGGTGCTCGGCGTGCTCATCGCGGTCGGGGCGATTGCCGCCAGGCTGATGCCGGGCGAGCGCTCGACGCTGATGATCGAGATGCCGCCGCTGCGCGTGCCGGTGATGTCGAACGTTCTCACCAAGACCCTGACGCGGCTGGAGTGGTACCTGCGCGAGGTGATCCCGCTGTTCGTGCTGGGCACCGCTGTGCTGTTCGTGCTCGATCGGGTCGGTGGACTCGACGCGATCATCGATGCAGGCGAGCCGCTGGTCACCGGCTGGCTTGGGCTGCCTGCGGCGGCGAGCGCGGCATTCGTGCTGGGCTTTCTGCGGCGCGACTTCGGCGCGACGGGACTGTTCGTCATGCATGCAGACGGGCTGCTGACGGCTCAGCAGGTCGTGGTCTCGATGGTCACGATCACGCTGTTCATCCCGTGTGTGGCGAGCGTTCTGATGATCGCGCGGGAGCGCGGCACGCGCATCGCCGTGGCGACCACGGCGACGGTCTTCCCGATTGCCTTCTTCGTAGGCGGCGTGCTGTACCGCGTGCTCGACGCGATTGGATGGGGTGCGTGAGCTCCGCCCTGCGTCACGGCGAGCCGATCGACTTGCCGCTGCTGGCGGAAGCGCCGCTCGACGCTGCCGCAATGAGCGTCTGCGGGCTCTGCGGTCATCGCTACGCCGAGTCTGCGCACAGCGGATGCGCGAGCTGCCCGATGAACGACGGATGCTTGATGACGTGCTGCCCAAGCTGTGGCTACAGCGCACCCGACCCGCGCAACTCGCGGTTGCTTGCCGCGTCGCGGGCACTGGCGAAGACGCTGCGGCGACTCGCGGGGAGGACGGCGTGAAGCTGGCAGACATCTGGCCATTCGCCAGCCGGCACGTTGAGTGCCCCGAGCGGCTCGCCGACGCGCCTGCCGGCTGCAAGGTCTGTATGTCCGGCTTCGCCGAAGACGGCGAGTGCTGGCGTGAGCGGTTGCAGGCCTACGGAATCGCGCCCGGCCGCGAGATCGAGGTCGTGCAGCAGTCTCCGGTCACCGTGGTGCGCGTCGACCACGTGGAGCTGGCCTTCGAGAGTTCGATCGCTCGTGAGATCGTGATTGCTCCCCGTCCGTCCGGTCTGCCGTCGCCTCCGGGCGTATCCTGAGCGAATCGAATTCCACGACTGGGCGCGGATCTTGCGGTTGGCGCCGCCCCGAGGAGGCCTAAATGTGGTTCAAGACGATGCGATTTGCGCTTCTGGCGGCCGTGCTGGCGGCAGCGGTTGTGCTGGCCGGCTGTGAGGCCAGCGTAGGCACGCCCAGCGAGAAGGAGCAGATCGAGAAGATCATCTCGGACCAGCTGCCCGGCAAGGTCAAGGACCAGGTAGACAACCCCGCCGTCGAAGAGGTCACCTGCGTCGAGGGTGAGACCGGGAAGTACGACTGCATCGCGAAGCTCAGCTACGAGGTCGACGGCAAGGCCAAGTCCGAGGATGTGGCGATCGCCGGTTCCTGCGACGAAGAGAACTGCATCTGGGAGACGAAGGAGTGACGATCTGGCCGTCGCACGTTACGTGCCGGCCACCAAGTCGTGATGAGCCGGTGAAATAAGCGCGAATTCGCGCGCGTACCCGTGTGGTCCCGCCCCCGGCGCGTCTAGTCTGCCGGGATGCTCGAATCGCCGCCGCAGATACTTCAAGAGGTCTTCGGCTACGGCGAGTTTCGCGGCGAGCAGGGCGAGATCATCGATCACGTTCTGGCAGGCGGCGACGCGCTGGTGTTGATGCCCACCGGCGCCGGCAAGTCGCTTTGTTACCAGGTGCCGGCGATCGCGCGGCACCGTGAGAGCGGCGGCGTGACGATCGTCGTGTCGCCGCTGATAGCTCTCATGCACGACCAGGTCGCGGCGCTGCACGAGAACGGCGTCGAGGCCGCTTTCCTCAACTCCGCGCTGTCACCAGAACAGTTCGCCGAGACACGCCGTCGGCTGCTCGCCGGAGAGCTGACGCTGCTCTACGCGGCTCCAGAGCGGGTCACCCACATCGACTTCCTCGTCGACCTCGCCACGCTGCACGACGCCGGCCTGCTGGCGGGCTTCGCAATCGACGAGGCGCACTGCGTCTCGCAGTGGGGCCACGACTTCCGGCCTGAGTACACAGGCCTGTCGGTGCTGCACGAGCGCTTCCCCGACGTGCCGCGCATCGCACTCACCGCCACGGCCGACGAGCTGACTCGCGAAGAGATCGCCAAGCACCTCGACCTTGGCGGGGCACGCCGCTTCGTCAGCAGTTTCGACCGGCCGAACATCCACTACTGCGTCGTCGAGAAGCGCGAGGCAAAGCGTCAGCTGCTGAACTTCATCCGCGACGGTCACGACGGCGAGGCCGGCATCGTCTACTGCCTCTCGCGCCGCAAAGTCGAAGAGACGGCGAAGTGGCTCAACGAGAACGGCATCGTCGCGCTGCCCTACCACGCCGGGCTCGACGCGAACGTGCGCCGTCGCCACCAGGATCGCTTCCTGCGCGAAGACGGCGTGGTGATGACCGCCACGATCGCCTTCGGAATGGGTATCGACAAGCCCGACGTGCGATTCGTCGCACACCTCGACCTACCGAAGAACATCGAGGGCTACTACCAGGAGACCGGCCGCGCCGGCCGTGACGGCGATCCGGCCGACGCCTGGATGGCCTACGGCCTGCAGGACGTCGTTTTGCAGCGCAACATGCTCGAGGGCAGTGAGGCCGGCGAGCGGCACAAGCAGGTGTTGCGCGGCAAGCTCGACGCGCTGCTGGCGTTGTGCGAATCCACGACCTGTCGGCGAGTGCAGCTGCTCGCGTACTTCGGCGAGCACTCGGCGCCGTGTGGCAACTGCGACAACTGCGTCAACCCACCCGAAACATGGGACGCCGGCGAGGCGGCGCGCAAACTTTTGTCGTGCATCTACCGCTGTGATCAGAACTTCGGCTCCGGGCACGTCTTCGACGTGCTGCGCGGCAAACAGACCGAGAAGGTCGAGCGTTTCGGCCACGACCGGCTCAGCACCTTCGGCATCGGCGCCGACCTCAGCGAGCAGCAGTGGCGCGCCGTGCTGCGGCAGCTGATCGCATCGGGCATGGTGCGCACCGACCCCGACCACTACAACGTGCTGCGCCTGGCCGGCGATTGGCGTGAGTTCATCACTTCCGAGCAGCCGCTGCCGCTGCGTCACGCGGCCGTAGCCACAAGAGCGCCCCGCGCGGCCAAGTCCACCGCGACAGAAGATCTCGGTCCGCTCGACGCAGAAGGCGAGGAACTGTTCGAGCGACTGCGCGCGTGGCGCCGCGAGCAGGCCGAAGAGCGCGACGTTCCGGCCTATGTGATCTTCGGCAACGCCACGTTGCACGAGATCGCGCTCAAGCGCCCCGCCACACTGGCGGCGCTGGCCGAGGTAAAGGGTGTCGGCGACGCAAAGCTCGAAAACTTTGGCGAGCAGGTACTGGAGCTTGTCGTCGCGCCCGCTGCCACTGTTGAGTGATGCAGGCGAAGGCCAAAGTCGTTGTCAACCTGGCGACTGGGATCGACGAGAATCCCGAGCGCGCGATGCTCGCATTCTTCGTAGCCGAGTCGGCGCTCAACGAGGGCCATGAGGTGCTGATGTTCCTCTCGATCGAAGCCGTGCGGATCGCCGTGCCGGGCACGATCAATGGTGTGGTTCCGTGCGAGGGCTGCCCGACGCTCGACAAGCTCTACAACCTGGTCACGCGGCTCGGCGTCGAGATCTACGCGTGTCCGGTCTGCCTCGACGCGCGCAAGATCGACCGCGAAGGGCTGTTGCCAAACGTCAAGCCGGCCGGCACCGAGAAGATGATCAAGTGGACCGGATCGCAGCCGGCCACGGTCTTCAGCTACTGAGCGGCGATCAGTTCGCGGCCGGAACGCGGCCGCCTTCGGCGCCCGGTTCGTGCGCGGGACCGCCGGGATTGGCGATTCCCAGTACCCGCATCGACTTCAGCCCGAGGCTGAGTTTCTCGCGCCCGTCGGTCGAGGAGCAGTCGAGTCCGGTCAGGTCCTTCACGCGCTCGAGGCGGTAGCGGATCGTGTGGCGGTGGGTAAACAGCCGCTGGGCCGTTCCAGCGACGTTTCCGTCGGCCGCGAGGAAGGTGTCGACCGTGTGCAGCAGATCGGTTTCGTACTGCTCGTCGTACTTGGCGAGCGGCTCGACGGTCTCGGCGTAGAAGCGGCGCAGCTCGTCGGGGTCGTCGCACATCGCGGGCAGCAGCAGGCGGTACGCGCCGGTGTCTTCGAAGCTCATCAGGTTGCCCGAGCCGCTGGCCTCGGCTACGTTCGCCGCCAGCAGCGCCTCCTGGCCGGCGCGGTAGATCTCGCCGGGTGCCGCCGCGGGGCGGCCGTGCCCGATCGTGAAGTTGAGTTCGGCGAAGGTCGCTTGCAGCTCCTCGCGTAGTGCGCCGGCCGCTCGTGAGGCGCTGTCGGGCTCGGTGCCGGGAATCAGCGCATACGCCTCTGCGGCCTGAGAGCCGCTGCGTTCGACGAGCGCCGAAACGGCACGGGGGTTGAGTGAGCGGATCACGCGTTCGATGACCAGCAGCATGCGCGAGCGCCAGTCGTCGCCGATCGGCTTGCGCGCGGTGGCACGAACCAGTACGAAGGCGCAGCCGCTGTCGATCTCGACGCCAACTTCGGCGGCACGCGCCGCGACGGTGTCGGCGTCTTTGACACGTCCGGCGATCACGTCGCCGATGAAACCGGTGGCGACCTGCTGGTCGGCGAGTTCGGGCGCGAGCGTGCGCTCGACTTCGAGGGCGATCAACGTGATGACCATTCGCAGCGCCACTGGATCGGCGCCGTCGTCGCCGCGCGGCCGTACGCGTAGCGTGCCGACGGCCTTGTCGGCGACGCGCAACTCGTGGGTTTCGGTGCCGCCTTCGCCCGACAGCAACCAGCGCTCGTCTTCCGGCGAAGCGGCGGCCACGGCCAGGACCGCGCTGCGCGCGTCGATCACGGCGACGCTGCACGAAAGCGCCGATGCGGCCGCGCGCGTGACGGCCGTCAGGCCCGCGCCGGACTCGACCGCACGCGAGATGTCGTCGAGCAGTTCAAAGCTCGATTTTGCGCCGGAATCGCCCTGCGCCGCCTGTTCCGTGGACTTGCTCACGACTCAAGCATAAGAACGCCCGGAGGGCGAATCGGTGGAGATCAGATTTGCTCTCCGAGAACGGTGAAGACCGCCAGCCCGATTCCCGCTCCCAGCGCGACCATCGCGACCAACACGTAGAGCGAAAGAAACAGCGCCGAGAGGCGCTCCCAGTTGCGTCCGTAGGAGTTCCAGGCCGGCCAGGCGATCAACGCCGAGAAGGCGATCAGCACCACGCCGGCGCCGATCGCGGCGGCGATCTGAGTTACTTGAGCGGCTGTGGCGGCTGTGACGATCAAACCACTTTATCGGCGCGTTCGCGGCGCCTGTCCCTCATGTGTACAGCAACCAGCACGACCCCCGAGACCAGCGCCGCCGACAGGAATCCAACGGCCGTTCCGCCGATCGCGTCGGTCAGGTAGTGCACGCGCAGGTAAACGCGACTGAGGGCGACGGCGCCGCCGACCAGGATCGCAACCACCAGTAGCGCCGCGCGCACGATCAAGCCGATGCGTTCGAGCGTCAGGGCGATCGTCACGTAGGCGGTGGCGTAGGCGGCGTGACCGCTGGGAAACGAGTAGCCATCGTAAGCCGCAAGCGGATTTGGCGGGCGCGGCACCTCGGTCCAACTCTTTGTGGTCTGCACGATCAATACGGTCAGCAACAGGCTGATCGTGAGCATGATCGCCTCGGGAATGCGCCTGCGCCAGAGGCACAGCGCCGTGGCTACGGCCACCGCGGTGGCCGCGACCGGCAGGGCCCCGAAGTGCGTGACGCCGCGGGCGATCTCGTCGATCCAGTCCGTGCGCAGCGAGTCGGCTATCCGGAAGGCAGCATCGTTGATGCGGTTGGCGAACTCGTTGGTCGGCCAGTCGCGTGCCGCGATCAGGAAGACGTAGTACGTGTAGCCAGCCACCACGGCAACGGCCGCGGCGGTCGTGAACTCGATGCCAAGGCCGCCGGGCGTGAGACGGTTCCAGCCGAACTTGATCTTCGGCGCCATCCAGCGGGCGATCGGCATCACCGCGCGCTCCCACAACCTGCGAAGCGGCCGGATCAGCTTGGCACGGCGCGGATGCTCGCGTTCCTGGGAGTCGAGCCACGCCACGAGCTTCGCTCGCTCCTCGGCCCTGCGGAAGCGCTTGACCAGCACGACCACGACGACGATCGTGCCGACGGTCCAGCCGAAGATCAGCACGCCGCGTTCGGCGTAGTGGATCACGTCGGAGAGTCGCTGTGAGAAGACGTATCCGAGCATGCAGAAGAAGGCAG
>JACRKX010000092.1 GCA_016219715.1 Actinomycetota bacterium
ACGCGATGCACGTATACGCCGCCGATCTGCTGCTCATCGGCCGCCCCTTCGTCGCCGCGAGTAAGGACGTGTACCTCAACACCGAGCGTCACGAGGTTCTCGGCCAGTTTGCGCACGTGACGTGCGAGGCCGCCTTCGATCAGCGGGGGGTACTCCCAGGAGAGAATCAGTATGCGCATCGAATGTCCGAAAGTGTCTGGTGGTCGAGTCCGGGCGCCAATCCGGCGAGTCGTGCGGCGATTCCTTCGCCTCGAGTCCGGCTTTGCGCAGCGGCGCCGGACGACGGATCGGTGGATTGTGACAGAGCGGCGCACGCTCGTTCGTACGCGGCGAGGTGTGCGGCGTAGCGGTCGTGCGCGTAGTCGCCGGCCGTCGCCCGCTTGGCGATGAAGGCCCAGTCGCTCGATTGCAGCGCAAGCAGCTCGCGGGCGGCGCGCAGCGCGGCCGGCGACCCGGCCGTCGATCGATCGTGGCCGAGCAGGTCGAACAGCCGAAGCTCTGCGTCGCGCGTCTGCCAGGCGAAGTCGGCCACGGCGGGGCTGTCCCAGGTCGTCAGGTCTTTGTTCTGGCCCCAGCTCGAAGTGCATAACTCGCGCTCGCGCGGGGCTGCCGCCGCGACGCCTTCAGAGAGCGTGACCAGCTCGATACCGGCGCCGGCGGCGCCGGCACATACCTCTTCCAGCCACCAAGGCCCCTCGTACCACCAGTGACCCAGCAATTCGGTGTCGATCGCCACCACACAAAGGCCGCCGTGCCCGCGCTCCGACGAGTAGCGGTCGAGCCGCTCGCGCACGTGTGTCAGGAAGTCGTCCGCGTCGGCGGCGGCCTGCGCGCGAGCCGGCTCGGGACGCCACGCGCGGCCGTGGTTGGCGCGCGGCATCAGCGCGTGGATCGTGCGCTCGAAGCTAGAGCGGTAGTCGGGCGCCGACGGGTAGGCGTCGTCGCCCCAGATCCGGTCGACCAGCAGCCAGTCGATCGGCGCGGCGGTGACGCCGCCGGGCAGCGCGACCGGCTCGAGGTTTTCGAGCGAGTCGAGGCCGTTGACGTGCGACTGATCGACGCAGAAGGCGCCGACGCCGTTGCGCGCGAGGTGACTCTCTACGCCCGGCGCGTACGCGCACTCGGGCAGCCATATCGCCGGCGCACCGGCCGGGTTGCCGAAGCGCGCGGCGTGCGACTCGCTCCCGACGCGCAGCTGTAAATCGGCGCCGAAGTCCGTCGCCAGCAGCGGCATGATCGCGTGCGTAGCCGGTCCCCCGATCAGCTCGGCGCGGCCTTCGCTGGCAAAGCGCGCGAACAGCCCGTTGAGATCGCGGCCGATCTGCTCGAAGCGCGCGGCGGCGCGGCGGTAGTCGGCCAGCTGGGGCTCGAGCGCTTCGGACTGGTCGGCCTTGCCGACTTCGCGAAACGAGCGGATGTCCTCTCCGAAGACGTACTCGCGCGAGTCGGCGAACCAGGCGAGCATGCGATCGCCGGCCGCGCCAGCGCCATCGCCGGGCCCCGGCTTCATCGCCTCGAACTGGTCGGCCAGCACCGGCGTGACGCCGATCGTCAGCGGCGCCTCGCTAAGCACCGGCTCGAGCCGCAGGTAGCTCTCGGCCACGCAGAACCACAGCCACTCCTCGCCAAAAGGCCAGGTGCCGAAGCTCTCCACGTATGGCATGTGGGTGTGCAGCACGATCGCCAGCTGGCCACGGTGAGAGGTCATCGGGGGGATGCTAGGTGGCACGACCGAAAGCGGCGCTGTGCACAAACCGTTCACGGGATCGTCACCCGATGGAGACGGTTTCTTAACCCTGCCACCCATGCTCTGGCCGTAGCTTCGCGGTTGCTCAGAGAACAGCATTGTGGCGGCCGCCAATGGCCGCCTCGGACCCCCGAATAGGAGTTGAAATGACCCGAGCACGCAAGTTGCTCGCGGTGAGTGCGCTCGGCCTGATCGCCGCTCTCGCCGTGACCGCATCCGCCGCAGCCGCCTTCGGCTTTCTGACATCCGTCAAGCCCTACGCCGTTCCAGCCGGCGGCGAGTACGACGTCAAGCCGCTTCTGTCGGTCGCCGACCAGGTGCCCGAGACTTCCGATCCGTCGAAGCGCTACCAGATGATCGGCCTTCCCGACGGGCTCGGCATCGCCAAGATCCACGGCAAGCGCACGGTCCTGATGAACCATGAGGCCGGCCGCTCGGTGCTTTCCGAGCCGACGATCGGCGAGCCGCTCAACCGCGGTGCGTTCGTCAGCGCCTTCAAGCTCGCGAAGGACGGTTCGGTGCTCTCGGGCGAGCGCGCCTACGACACGGTCTTCGACGAGGACACCCTCGTCGGCCCAGCCGCCGATGCGACCAACGCCACCTCCGCATTCTCGCGCTTCTGCTCGGCCTTCCTGGCCGACCGCTCGGTCGGCTTCAGCGAGCCGATCCTGCTGACCGGCGAGGAGTCCGGCGGCAGCGACACCTACGGCGGCAAGGGCGGCATCTCGGCGGCGGTGTTCGA
Source organism: Actinomycetota bacterium (assembly GCA_016219715.1). Taxonomy (GTDB): domain Bacteria; phylum Actinomycetota; class Thermoleophilia; order Solirubrobacterales; family JACPNS01; genus JACPNS01. The sequence goes on from JACRKX010000092.1 coordinate 2,490, forward strand.
CAACGAGATCCACACCCTGCCGAAGCTCGGCCGCTTCGCCAAGGAGAACCAGGTCGTGGTGCCCCACACCGGACGCAAGACCGTGATCTTCGTACTCGAGGATGGGCCGTCGACGCCCGACTCACAGCTCTACATGTACGTCGGCACGAAGGTTCCAGGGGCAGCTTCGGTGCTGCGCCGCAACGGCCTCGACAACGGCAAGCTCTACGCGTTCGTAGCGGGAGCCGGAGTAGCGCACGAGGGCGACCTGCCCAGCGGCTCGACCACCGGCAACTGGGCCGAGATACCGAACGCCGACACACTCACCGACGTCCAGCTCGAAACTGCGGCCGATGCCGCGGGCGCGATGGGCTTCATCCGCATCGAGGACGGCGCGGGCAACCCGCTGGCACCGGGTCAGTTCCACTTCGTGACGACCGGCGCCAACTTCCCCGCCGGTTCGCCCTACAACAAGCTCGGCCGTCTCTACAGGGTGAACTTCAACCCGTTCAACCCGACCGGTACGACCAAGCTGAGCGTGGTCTACAACGCCGACACCGTGCTCGCCAGCGGCGGTGACACGGCGATCTCGCCCGACAACATCGACGTCAACGGCCGCTACCTGATGATCCAGGAGGACGGCACCTCCGAGAGCCGCGTCGAGATGACCGCCAAGGGCCGTGAAGGAAGCGTCTGGCGCTACGACCTCTGGAATGGCTACGCCTCCGAGCGTGTCGCCGAGCTCGACCCGCCCGGCCGCGACGGCGTGATGACGACCGCGGGTATCTGGGAGACGAGCGGCATCATCGAGACGACCGGCGAGTACGGCTACGACAGCTGGATCTTCGACGTACAGGCGCACCGCCCAACGACGGCTCCCGCTCCAAACACGATCGAGGACGGCCAGCTGATGCTGATGACGCCCAACCACGGTCACAGCCACTAGTTGATCACCCGCGCGGCCGGAAGCCCGCGCCCCTGTGAATCCCCGCGAGGGCCGCTTCGGCGGCCCTCGCGTCGTTTGCGGGACCGGCGGCCGGGAGTGCGCCGAGCCGTCTAGCGCGGATCGCGGCAGACCGCGACGAAGTCGAGCGCCCTGTCGAGCCGGTCGGCTCCGGGCTCCGCTTCCAGTCTGAAGTCGCGCTCGCTGATCGCCGGCGTGAAGCGGTCGTAGAAGAGCTTGCTGATGCGCAACGTCTTGTGGATTGCGTCCCAGCCGGCATGGCGGATCACGAGCTCGTGCAGCCGTAGCTTGCGCGCGTGGAACAGGCCGTAGATCGTGACGTCGGCGAAGACCTCTTCGCAAAGCTCGCGGAACTCGTGCGCGCGGTATTCCTTCACGTGCCACGGGTTGTCGGATTTCTCGGCGTCGGGCCCGGCCAGGGTCAGCAGGTTCGGCGTGGAGACGTAGACCTCGCCGTCCGGCTCGAGCATCGATGCGAAGTGGCGAAGCATTCCCGCAGGGTCCTCGACGTGCTCGATCGTCTGCAGGAAGACGACGGCGTCGGCCGGCTCGCGATACATCTGCACGAGGTCGCGCACGATCGAGACCTTCTCGCCCTCGTACTTGGCCTTCGCGTGCTCGAAGGCCTCGGGATTCGCATCGACCCCGGTCACGTGCGCCGCTTGCTCGGCAAGCACCGCGCTGCCGTATCCCTCGCCACACGCCATGTCGACGGCGCGCTTGCCGGCGAGGCGCTCGGCGATCCATTTGTAGACGACGAGATGACGGCGGTACCAGTAGTTCTCTTCTGGCAGATCGGGCAGCGTGCGCTCGCCTGTCAGTTCGAGCGGCGGCACGCCCTCGGGCTGGTCGAGCTGCACGTACACGGGATTTTGTGTTTGATCTGACATCGGGCGGCCACTATAGTTGCGCGGCCATGAGCCTAAGCACCGAACAGATCAAAGACGCGAACATCAAGTACCACGACGCGGCGGCTGACGAGTACGACGCCAAGTGGGGAATCGACTACGGCCCGATCGGCAAGAGCCAGGTGGCCATCAAGACGCGCAAGGTGCTCGGTCGCGAGCCTCACTTCGCCCGGGCGCTCGAGATCGGCTCGGGCACGGGCTACTTCTCGCTGAACATGATGCAGAACGGCGTGATCGATGAGGTCGTCTGCAGCGACATCTCCGAGGGCATGCTGAAGGTCGTCGAGCGCTCGGCCAAGGCGCTCGGTTTCGAGAAGCGCGTCAGCACACTGCACACAGAAGCCGAGGGCTTCCCCTTTGAAGACGGGTCATTCGACCTGATCTTCGGTCATGCGGTACTGCACCACCTGCCGAACCTGCAGGCATCGTTCGACGAGTTCTTCCGTCTGCTCAAGCCAGGCGGCATGATCTTCTTCGCCGGCGAGCCGTCAGCGACTGGAGACAGTCTGGCGCGCCACCCGAAGACCGCCGGCCACCGCCTCTCGCCCCTGTGGCGCAAGGCACTGCGCGTACGGCAGGCTTCGGCCGAGGTCGCCAACGGCAACGGTCCCGAGCGCGACCATGCCTACGAGGAAGGCCACGCGATGGAGCACCTCGTCGACGTCCACGCCTTCAAGCCCGGCGACCTCTCGGATTTCGCGAAGCACTCCGGCTTCGACGAAGTACGCGTGATCGGCGAGGAACTCTCGGCCAACTGGTTCGGCTGGTTCAACCGTGCGCTCGAAGCCGACGGCGTTCCCGAGGACATCCCGTACATCTGGCGCCAGTACGCCTACCGCGGCTACCTCGGCTTTCAGTGGTTCGACCGCGTCGCGCTGGAGGGCCGCCTGCCGGCGAGCATCTTCTACAACCTGATGATCGGAGCACAGAAGCCCGAGTAGGGCCTCTGGCCGTCCCGGCGCCGTGCCTGAACGGCGCGCCCAGCCAGCTAGGCGGCGCTCAGTCCGGTCCCATTTCGAACGGGAAGCCCGCGTTGACCCAGGCGACAATGCCGCCGTCGAGGTTGATCGCACGCGCTCCCGGATGCGCCGCTTCGTAGATCTCGGCAGCGACCTGCGAGCGCACGCCCGTGGCGCACTGGAAGACCGTGACCGGCGCTTCGACGAGCAGCTCGGGGTGGCCTTCGTACTTCGAAAGCGGCATCAGCTGCGCTCCACCGATTCGCATCTCTTCGAACTCGTAGTCCTCGCGCACGTCGACGAGGCGTACGCCGCCTTCGTCGAATAGCTGCTTGACCTCTGCTGCGGTCATGTGCTCCATGGCGGCAACGATATCGCGGCCCGGCTCAGGCGCCGTTTGCCAGCCGGTCGAGCGCGGCCGCGAAGTACTGGTTCTCGGTGTCACTGCCACAGGTGACCCGGAAGGCCGATGGAGCACCGAACCCGTCGAGCGCGCGCACGGCGACGCCGAGACTCAGCAGGCGCTGCTCAACCTCGGTCCCGCTGCCACCGGCCGCCTCGGCGAAGACGAAGTTGGCACGCGACGCCAGCGGCTTGTGCCCGGCCAGCGCCAGCCATTTGAAGATCTGCGTGCGTGCGCCCTTCACGTGCGCGACGCGGCGCGCGATCTCGTCGTCGCCGTCCAGCGAGGCGAATGCGGCGGCCTGGGCCACGCTGTTGACGTTGAAGATGCCGCGCATACGGTCGATCGCACTCGCCGCTTCCGGCGAGGCAAGCGCGTAGCCGATACGCAGTCCGGCCAGGCCATAGACCTTGCTGAAGGTGCGCAGAACGACGACGTTGGGTGCACCCTCGCGCACCAGTTGCGGCCCTTCCGGCTGGTCGTCTCCCTCGGCGTACTCGGCGTAGGCCTCGTCGAGCACGCAGAGCACGTGCCCCGGCAGGCCCTCGACGAAGGCGCGCAGGTCGCCACGCGGCGCCAGCAGGCCGGTCGGATTATTGGGATTCGCGATGTAGACAATCCGTGTGCTCGGGAATATCGCTTCTTTCAGCGCGTCGAGGTCAACGGTCCAGTCGGCCGTCAATGGCACGGGGCGCGCCTCGGCGCCGGTGCTTGCGCAGGCGGCTACATAGGTCGGAAACGACGGCCACGGAAACACGCCGTTGTCGCCGTTCTCGAGCACAGCCATGCCGGCGAGGCGAATCAGCTCATCGGCGCCGTTGCCGAGCACGACGTTGCCGGCCTCCAGACCGAACTTCGCGGCGATCGCCTCGCGCAGCTCGGGCGCGGAGCTGTCTGGGTAGCGACGCAGGCCGTCGGGATCGGCGAGGATCGCGTCGCGCGCCGCCGGCAGCGGGCCGAAGGCCCCCTCGTTACTGGCGAGCTTGAAGATCCGCTCGAGACCCAGCTCTTCCCGAAGTCGCTCGACCGGCGGCTGCGCCACATATGGCTTCAGGTCCTTGATGTGCGGGCGGAAGGGCACCCCGGCAGACTAAAGGCGGCGCCCGTCGGCGCCGATCAGCGCGACGCGGTACGCCGGAAGGCGATCGCCGCCAACGGCACCGCGACGATCAGGATGCCGAGCGACCACAGGACCGACGAGAGCGCGCTGCCGTCGAGCGGCTGATCGAGCGTCAGCGCGCGAACGGCATCGACCACCTGGGTGACCGGCTGGTTCTCGGCAAATGCCTGGAGGTACTTCGGCATCGTTTCGGGCTCGACGAAGGCACTGCTGGCAAACGTCAGCGGCAGGATGACGATGAAAGAGATCTGCTGCAGCGCCTCGACGTTAGGCACGCCGATCGCCATCAGCGCGCCGACCCACGAGATCGCGAAGCTGAACATCAGCATCAATCCGAGCGCCGCCATCCAGTCGATGAACGATCCTTCGGGGCGGTAACCGACCAGCACGCCGACGACCACCATCACGAGGATCGTGAAGACGTTGCGCAGCAGGTCGGCAATCGTGCGTCCGGTGAGGATCGCCGAACGCGACATCGGCAGCGAGAAGAAGCGGTCGACGATGCCCTTCTCGAGATCGCTGGCCAGCGATATCGACGTGGTCAGCGCTCCGAAGGCAATCGTTTGCACGAAGATGCCGGCCATCAGGAAGTTGACGTAGGTCGTGCCGGCGATCTCGATGGCGCCGCCGAAGACGTAGCGGAACAGCAGCACGAACATGACCGGGGAGATCGTGATGCCGACGAGAATCTCCGGGCTGCGGAAGGTGTGGGTGACGGAGCGGCGGAAGAGGATGCCGGTATCGGTGAGCGTGCTGCGCATCAGTGGATCTCCTTCGCTTCGTCTTCGCCGCCCTCGACGTGCTCGCCAGTGAGCGAAAGGAAGACGTCGTCGAGCGTGGGACGGTGAACGACGACCTCGTCGAGTGCGAAGCCGGCGCCGTCGAGCTGCTTGATCAGGTCGGCTACCTCGAGCGGGCCGCGCGTGAGCGCCGCGGTGACCGTGCCCTCGGATTCGTCGCTGCCGATCACCTCGGCCCCGCCGCGAGACAGCTCGGCGCTGGCGGCACCGGTGCGAGCCGCATCCTTGAGTTTCAATTCCAGCCGCTCGCCGCCGATGTCGTCCTTCAGTTCGTCGCTGGTGCCACGCGCGATCACGCGGCCGTGGTCGATCACCACGACCTCGTCGGCCAGCTGATCGGCCTCGTCGAGGTACTGCGTGGTCAACAGAACGGTCGTGCCGCGATCGACGAGTTCCTCGATCAGGCCCCACATTGCTAGGCGGCTGCGCGGATCGAGGCCGGTGGTCGGTTCGTCGAGGAAGAGGATCTCTGGCTCCGCTACGAGGCTGGCCGCGAGGTCGAGACGGCGGCTCATGCCACCCGAGTAGGTGCTGGCGTTGCGGTCGGCGGCGGCGGCCAGGTCGAAGCGTTCGAGCAGCTCGCCGGCACGGCTTTTAGCGGCGGCCTTCGGCATGCGCGCGAGACGGCCGATCATCTCGAGGTTCTCGCGACCGGTAAGCAGCTCGTCGATCGCCGTGAACTGGCCGGTCAGGCCGATCCGCCGGCGCACTTCGCCGGGCGCGCCGACCACGTCGAAGCCGGCGACGCTGGCACTGCCCGCGTCGATGCTCAGCAGCGTGGTGAGCATGCGCACGGTCGTCGTCTTGCCGGCTCCGTTCGGGCCAAGCAGCGCGGTCACGCTGCCACGAGCGACCGAAAGGTCCACTCCGGCAACGGCATTCGTCTCGCCGAAGCTCTTGACGAGGCCTTCCGCGACGATCGCGGCATCTGAGTTCGTGGCGGGCGCAGCACTCACGGGACAGCCAAATTACCGAGCACCGCGGTCGGCTATAGCGACTCACCACAACCGGGCATAACTCGCGATGCGCGCCTCAAACTGCGACCGCCGCATGACCGCGGCAGACTAAAGGCGGCGCCCATCGACGCCCGTTGCGAGCGCCAACTCTTCCTCGTAGAACACGTTCGCTTCGCCGTGACGACGCCTGAACTCGGCCAGGTCGGCCATCATCGTCGGGACCGTCGATTCGGCGACCTCGTCGGGCGGCACGATGTCGCCCAGCTCGATCACCGTTTCGCCTTTGCCGCGTCCGAACTTCGTGTAGACCGGCAAGAGCCCGCAGCCCATCTCCTGCATCAACCGAACGGTCGCCGGCTCGATCGCCTTCGTGAGCAGCTTGCCTTCGTGCTCGCCCTCGCCCTTGAGATCGGGAGTTCCACCCGGCGACATCGACCACAGCGTCCGGTAGCCCTTCGCGTGGTCGCTGGGAGCCTGGGCCACCGCGACGGTTTCGGCCCGCAGCTTCGCGTTGTAGCGCTTCCGGAAATCCTGCGGAATCCCTGATTCGATCATCTGCTTGTTGATCGGAAACGAGAGGTGCGGGTTCACGACCAGTTGCTGCAACCGAACGAAGGTCACCCTGCCCGGCAGCTTCGGGTGACCGATCGCGATCGGAGCCATCCCTCGGGTGGCCACGCCATGCGTCACCTTGATCGTCTCTTCCAGCGTCTGCTGGAATCGCCCCTCAGCACTCGCCCTGGCGATGCCAATGCTCGCCGAGAGCAGCGAAAGCGCGGCCTGCAGATCGATGTCGTGTCCGTTGACCAGCGCCACGGGGAAATCCGGCAGGGTTCGCGTGATGTCGGCGGCCCGGTCGACGAACGGGGCGACGAAGAGGTCGTCGATCTCCCTACCGCGCATGTAGTGCGATCTACCGAGGATCAGCTTGCCGATCGGCACGCTCAGCCGATTGGGCTTCGCCGGCCACCAGGTCGTGTCGTAATCGCAGAGCGGATCGTCGGGGTCGTACGGCACCGAGTACGCGACGCGACTCATGCCCGACCGGCGCAGATACCGATCGGTGAAATCGTGAGCCAACACTTCATGGGCGACTCGTGCCTGGGCGGATCGCTCGGTATCGCTCACTGGACTGCTCCTTGACGGTTGCGTGGCTTGCTCGACTGGGTCGGGACGAAAGCGCGCAGAGTCGATCAGTCACGGCGAGCGTAGCGCCGTGGGCGAGAGATGACGGTCAAACGACGATCGCCGCACCGCCGCGGCGCGGGTCGCCGGCGGCTTCCATCTCGCCGGTGATCGGGTCGCGACCGACGGCCTGGCAGCCGCCGAAGAAGAGGTTGATGCGATCCCAGTGGGCCACCGGAATGCCCGCCTGCTCGATGCGCGTGAGCTGCTCCATATCGACGCCGGGCTCGGCCTGGAGCGTGCCGTCCTCGTAGTGCACGCGCGGCGCGTGAACGGCGTGTTCGACGCTCATGCCGTGGTCGATCACGTTGACGATCGTCTGCAGAACGGCCGAGCGGATCCGGTTCGAGCCGGCCGAACCGACGACTACGACGGGGCGGCCGCCTTCGAGCACGATCGTCGGCGACATCATCGAAGTCACGCGCTGACCGCCCGGAGTGTTTTCGACGCCAAGCGGATTGAGGTCCATCTCACCAAGCATGTTGTTCAGCGAGAGTCCGGTACCAGGCACGATCACGCCCGAGCCCGAGCCGTTCGAACACGTGCAGCTGACGGCCATGCCGTCGCCGTCGAGCACCGAGATGTGGGTGGTCGAGCCGACGGCGTCCTCGCCGCTGGTTAGAAAGCGGTGCCAGAAGCCGTCGGTAGAGAGCCCGCGAACGAACTCCTCGTCGCGGCCGCGGTTGGCGAAGTCCATCGCCGCGACCAGTTCGGGCACGCCGACTCCCTCACGGCGGGCAAGGTGCAGCAGGCTGTCGGCGATCAGCAGTCCGCCCGACGACGGTGGCGGATTGGCGATCACCTCGCGGCCGCGATAGCTGGTCTGCCCCGGTGTGCGGTCCTTGACCTCGTACGCAGCGAGGTCTTCGCGCGTGATCGTGCCGCCGGCGTCGGCCATGAACTCGGCTACCCGCTGCGCGATCTCGCCGGTGTAGAACGGAGCGGGGCCCTCCTGGGCGAAGCGCTCGATCGCCTCGCCGAAGTCGACGAACTTCAGTACCTCCCCGGCGCGCGGTGTTTGGCCGTGCGGCGCATAGATCGCACGGCCCTCGGGCCAGTGGGTGAGGATCGGCGTGAGGATGCGGTACAGGAACTCGTGCACCTCGCTGGTGGGCACGCCCTCTCGCGAAAGTTTCACCGCCGGAGCGGCGAGATCGCGCATCGACATCGTTCCGAAACGCTCGAGCGCCTGCCAGACGCCCGCCGGCGTGCCGTAAACGCCGCAGCTAGCCGCACCGCCGTTGAACTGCTGCAAGGCGCCGGAAAAGTCGACCATGAACTCGACCTGGTCGGACTGCGACGCGACCCTGGCCGGCGCCGAGACGAAGAAGTCGAGCAGGTGGTTCTCGCCACTCGGAGTGTGAACCAGCATGAACCCGCCGGCGCCCATCCCCGTAAGCGGCGATTCGGCGATGAACGACGTGAGGATCGCGGCGACCGCGGCATCGACGGCGTTGCCGCCCTCGCGCAGCACGTTCGCGCCGGCCTCGGCGGTCAGCGAATGGCCAGCGGCGATCGCTCCGTGGGCCGTCACTGGTCGGCCTTTCGACCGGGAATCGCCACAGGCAACGCGTTGATGCGGGCTGCGTCGAGCAACCGATCGTCGTAGGAGACGAACAAGTCGGCGTCGACGAACGCCGCCGAAGCGCAGTGGATCGCATCGAGGCTTCGCAGGTCGTCTGGTGCGATACGTCGCGCCAACGAGACGACTTCGGATGACACCGGGCAAGCCGAGACTCCTGAGAGAGCCTCGACGTCTCGGCCTTCGAGATCGGCGACGCCGCGAATCGCGGCGTGCCGCCTGAGCGCTCTCGTGACTTCGACCCACGCCAGCGTCGACGTGATCAGTTCGCTGCGATTCGATTGCCGCTCGAGCCACTCTCGAAACTCAATAGCGTGCTCTTCGTTGAGCACGCGCTTGAGGATCGCGCTCGAGTCGAGATAAACGAGCATCCGGTCGTTCGATCAGAAACGATCTTCGCGGTCGAGCAGGTCAAGCGAGGTGACGCCCTCGGGTAGGTCGATCGGCACTATGTCGTGCTTGAAAGGCGTGCGCGGCGGGATGATGATGTCTCGTAACGAGCTGCGTTCTGGCACCACCGCGTCGCGCTCCGGCGCGGCGAGATAGCGATCGACCGCCTCGCGGATGATGTCCTGCTGCGAGCGGCCGGAGCGTTTCGCCTCGGCCTTGACGGCCTTCGCCGCCGCTTCGCTCAGTCGCAGATTCGTTGCCATATGACCATGGTACCGATTCGGCACCGATTCTGCACCGTCGTCGTGGGACGGCTTCAGCCGCGCGGCACGAACTCGGGCACGTCGATGTCGTTGAGCGCCATCGATCCGCCCGATCCACCCTCGCGACGCGACTCGCCCATCCGCGACACGCGCGGTTCGCGGTCGACACGCGAGGCCTCGAGCAACGCGGAGCTGCGCTCGCCCCGCTCGGCGGCACGGGCAGAGCGCGGGCGCTGCTCGCCATAGCGTGTGGCGATGACCGTCACCCACACCTGATCGGTGAGGTTCGGGTCGACCATCGCGCCGAAGATGATGTTGGCCTCGGGGTGGGCTGCTTGCTGCACGATCCTTGCGGCCTCGTTGACCTCCCAGAGGGATAGATCGGGGCCGCCGGTGATCGACAGAAGAATCGCGCGGGCACCTTCGATGCTGGTTTCGAGCAACGGCGAGCTGACGGCCTGGTTGGCCGCCGCGATCGCTCGCTCCTCGCCGCCGGCACCCATGCCGATTCCAAGCAGCGCCTGGCCGGCGTCGCTCATGATCGTGCGCACGTCGGCGAAGTCGATGTTGATCAGGCCGGCCAGCGTGACGAGGTCGCTGATGCCCTGCACGCCCTGGCGCAGGACGTCGTCGGCCACGCCGAAGGCGTCCATCATCGAGGTGTTCTTGTCGAGAATCGCCAGCAGGCGATCGTTCGGCACGACGATCAGGGTGTCGACCTCTTCGGAGAGTGCCTCGACGCCGAGCTGGGCGGCGCCCTTGCGCCTGGTCCCCTCGAATCCGAATGGCGTCGTGACGATGCCTACGGTGAGCGCGTCGACCTCGCGCGCGATGCGCGCGACGATCGGAGCGGCACCGGTACCGGTACCACCGCCGGCGCCGGCGGTGATGAAGATCATGTCGCTGCCCTTGAGCACGCGCTTGATCGCGTCGTAGTCGGTGTTGGCGGCGCGCGCGCCCATCTCGGGATCGGCGCCGGCGCCGAGGCCACGGGTGATCTCGCCGCCGATGTGGAGCTTGACGTCGGCTCTGGAACCCTGCAGGGACTGCATGTCGGTGTTGATCGCGACAAACTCGACGCCGGTGACGCCGGCTTCGATCATGCGGTCGACGGCGTTCACTCCCGCGCCACCGACGCCGACCACGCGCAGCACCGGCGTGACGACGGCAGACACACCCGGCAGCGGAGCCGGGGCGTGCGGGTTGGGCAGCTCGCGGCCATAACGCGGAGCGTCGGGCTCGGTGGCCGGATCGAGGATGTCGTCGGGAACATCCATCGAGAAGACTTTGGCGAGGCGGTCCTTCGGCGCGACGTCGCTGGCCACGGGCTCACGCTCGACCCGTGCCGGCTCGTGCGGGGTCGCGGCAAAACCAGTTGCCTCGGGCTGCGCGGCGGGAGGCTGCTGGCCGGCGGCGGTACGCGGCTCTAGCTGGCCGTGCTGAGACTGATCGGGCTGAGCCTGCCCGGCCTGCGGCTGCTGCGGATCGGCCGGCGCGGCTTCGGCCGGCTTCGGCTCGACGGCGCCGAGCGCTTCTTCGGCGGGCTTCGGCGGCTGTGTGTCGCCCTCGGTGCGGCGGAACAATGCCGCAAGCGGGCCCTCACGCATGCTGGCCCGCTTGTCGCTGCGCTTTGGGCGCTGGTTGTCGTGCCCGTCACTTGCCATGCGCAATGACCTCCTTGGCCAGGTCTCTGTAGGACTGGGCGGCCAGGCCGTCGGGGTCGTACTTGAGCACGCTCATGCCCTTCACGGGGGCTTCCGCGAAACGGATCGTCTTCTTGATTCGTGAAGCAAACACGCGGTCCCCGAAGTTCTCCTCCAACAGCTCGATCGCTTCCTTGGCGTGGATCGTGCGAGAGTCGACGAGCGTGGGCAGGATGCCCTCGATGTCGACGTCCGGGTTGAGGTTCTCGCGGATCATCGCCAAGGTGTTCTGCAACTGGATGAGACCCCTCATCGAGAGGTACTCACACTGTACGGGAACGATAACTTTGCCGGCGGCGGTCAAAGCGTTGATCGTCAGCAGACCGAGCGACGGCGGCGTGTCGATGCAGATGAAGTCGTAGTCGTAACGCACCTCGTCGAGCGCCTTGTCGAGCGCGCGCTCGCGGCCGATCTGGGTGCTGAGCGCCATCTCGGCGCCCGCCAGGTCGATCGACGCGACGGCTACGTCGACCTCGCGGTGGACGATGATCTCGCTGATCGGCTTCTTGTGCACGAGCACGTCGTAGATCGACTCTTCGACGGTGTCGGGGTCGACGCCCTGGCTCATCGTCAGGTTGCCCTGCGGATCCATGTCGATGCAAAGAACACGGTGACCCTCCTCGGCGAAGGCGCAAGCGAGGTTCAGCGTCGTCGTGGTCTTGGCCACGCCGCCCTTCTGGTTGGCGAAGGCGATGACTTTTGCGCTTTTCCGGTTTTCGGACATTTCAAATGCTCCAGATCGTTCGAGGAGTGAGCCGCCTGCGGCACGGCGCCGCGGCGGGTTGGGGAGGATCGGTGCTGAAGACCGTTACGCCGCGTTATTCGCATGGCCGCAGGGCTTTCCTGCACGGGCTTTCGGCTGCAATCCCGCTTGGCAAGCCCCCTCCCGCCATCATCCCGCAAAACCGCATGGGAAAGCCAGATCTTGCGTAGGAGTGCCACTCCCACGCAGCGCAGGAGCGCCACTCCTACGCGCTTCCCCGCTTTGGAATGCGGTGGGTGGCTGGGGTGGCGAGGCGGGCCGGTGCGAGCCCGTCGCGCAGAGGGCGGCGTGAGGGCGTTCGCGCGGCTGGCCCAGCAAGCCGGATAGCCTGCATCCGTGACCAGCACGGCAGCCGGTAACACGAGAACGCGCAAGCCCCCGCTTGATCTCTTTCAGCACCGGCTGCTGTTCGTGACGGGCAAGGGCGGCGTCGGCAAGACGACCGTCGCCGCTGCGCTCGGCCTGGCGGCCTCGCAGGCCGGACTGCGAACGATCGTCTGCGAACTCGACTCCCGCGAACGAATCGGCCCGGCCTTCGGCGTACAGATGCGCGGCTTCGAGGAGGTCGAGCTCGCGCCCGACCTCTACGCGATCCAGATCGACACCCAGCACGCGATCGAGGAGTACCTGATGCTGCAGATCAAGGTGCGCCCGGTCTACGACATGCTCTTCAAGAACCGCATCTTCGACTACTTCGCCGCCGCCACTCCCGGACTGGCCGAACTGGTCTCGATCGGCAAGGTATGGGAACTCGCCCAGGCCGACCGGCTGACCAAGGGCGCCAGCGAGTACGACCTGGTGATCGTCGATGCGCCGGCTACCGGCCACGCGATCGCGATGCTCGAAGCACCCGAGACCTTCCGCCGTATCGCCCGGGTCGGCCCGATCCACCGCCAGGCCGGCTACATCCAGTCGTTCATGCACGACCCGGAGAAGACCGCGGTGCTCGCCGTCGCGACGGCCGAGGAAATGCCCGTCAACGAGACGGTCGACCTGCGAGCCGCTCTGAAAGAGCGCGTGAACCTCGACATCGACATCGCGATCGTCAACTCGCTCGAGCCGCAGTTCTTCAGCGAAGCCGAGATCGAGCAGATCCGCGGCGCCGGCGACTCCGCTCCGGTAGAGGCCGCGGTGTTGCAGTGGGAACGCTCGCAGCGTCAGCACGAGCAGTACGCCCGCCTGGCCAAGGACCTCAAGCGCCCGCTGGTCACGCTGCCGTTCATCTACGAACGGACGATCGGCCGCACTGAACTCCAGACGCTCGCCGACATGCTGGCCGAGCAGCTCGCGGCGCCGCTGGCCGAAGCGGTGGCCGATATCGAGGAAGACGATCTCGAGGACGCCGGCTGATGGACCTCGCCCAGCTACTCGACGACAAGCTGATCTGCGTCTGCGCCGGCAGCGGTGGCGTCGGCAAGACCACCACGTCGGCCTCGATCGCGATCGGCATGGCGGCGCGCGGTAAGCGCGTCGCGGTGCTGACGATCGACCCGGCCAAGCGCCTGGCCGACTCGCTCGGTCTCAGCGAGCTGGGCACCGACCTCAAAGAGATCGACCCGAAGATCTTCGAGCCCTTCGGCCTGGAGATGACCGGTGAGCTGCACGCCGCGATGCTCGACCCGAAGCGAACGTTCGACGAGCTGATCGAGCGCTACGCCCCCGACCACGACACCTACGAGCGAATCCTCGACAACCGCATCTACAAGGAACTGTCGAACGCCGTCGCCGGCTCGCAGGAGTACATGGCGATGGAGAAGCTGCTCGAACTCCACGAGCTGGGCGACTTCGATCTGCTCGTGCTCGACACGCCGCCCTCGCGGAACGCGCTCGACTTCCTCGACGCGCCAACGCGGCTCGCCCGGTTCATCGAGGGCCGCTCGCTGCGCGTGTTCCTGGCGCCGGGGCGCTTCGGTCTGAAGCTCGCCGGGCGCAGCGGCAGCCTGCTGTTCTCGGCGCTCAAGCGAATCACCGGCATCGACCTGCTGAAGGACCTCTCCGAGTTCTTCGCCAACTTCGCCGACATGGCCAGCGGATTCAGCGAGCGCGCGCAGCGCGTCGACGCGCTGCTGCGCGGCTCCGAGAGCACGTTCCTGTTGATCTGCTCGCCCGAGCACGAGCCCGCCGACGAGGCGATCTTCCTGCGCCGCAAGTTGCACGAGCAGAAGCTGCCCTTCGGCGGCGCGATCGTCAACAAGGTACGGCGCGACTACTTCCGCGCGCGCAAACAGCTCGACGACAACCTCAGCGAGCAGCTAGAGGCCCGCGTAATGGAGAACTACGAGCGCCAGCGCCTGCTCGGGCGCCGCGACGCCGAAGGCGTGGAGCGGCTGGAGAAATCGCTCGGAGTGGAGAACGTCATCGAGGTGCCGCTCTTCTCCGACGACATCCACGGGGCCGAGGGCCTCGTGCACATGATCGACAGACTGTTCGCGTAACGCCCCGGCGATTCAGAGCACTTCGGCTTCGAGCCGGTCGCACCACCTGCGCACCAGATCCTGGTGCTCGGCGTAGGCCGCCCAGAGATCCTCGGCCCAGCGGCGTACGCGCGTCTTATGCTCGGCGGCGTCGGAGGCGTCCAGCATGTCGCGCACTGTCAGCGTGCCAAGCGGCGTCGCCATGGCAAACCACGGGAACTCGAACGCGCCGCCGGTCGCACGGCTCATCAGACGGGCACGCAGGCCCGGCAGCTCAGCAGGCGCCGGCGAAGTCGTCGGGGTCGTCGTCGTCGGGTTCGACGAGCGGCCGGAACTCGATCGTCGCCGGGCCGATGCGCATCGACCGCTCCTGCTCCGACGAGACCGGAGACACGGTGGCCGGCGGCGAAGTTCGTGCAGCCGAAACCGCCGGTGACGCGTCGACGTCGTCGAAGTCGGAGAGCACGTCGAACTCGACCGTGGTCTCTGAGACGGGCTCCGCCGTTTCGGGCGCGAGAGCGGCAGGCTCGCGCGGCGACTCGGCTACCGGAGCGGCGGGATCGCGCGGCGGCTCTGGCGAGACGGACGCGGGTGCATCCTTGCGAGCCGCCTCGCCGTCGATCGCGACCAGGTGCGGGCGACCGTTGCGAGCGGCAACCGGCGTGGTCGGGCGCTCGTTGAGATCGCGCGGCGGCGGCGTGAAGTTCTCGTTCATGATCTGTTTGAAGTTGTGCTGCTGCTCGCCGGCGCCGACCTCTGCGTCGCTCTCGGCACTCGCCGGACCCCGCTCGTCGGGCAGCTCGAACTCCGGCACCGGGAACTCCTGGTCACCCGCCAGCGGCGCGGCCTGGCGCGGTCGCGGGGCCGCCGGGCGAGCGCTCTCGGCCGGGCGCTCTCCCTCTGGCGAGTCGATTACTTTGAAGTCGAACGTGAAGCCCGCGTCGGCGGCAGCGCGCGCGAGCGGCGACAACGATTCGGCGTCGGGCGACTCGGCTTCAGGCAGTTGGACGTCGGGCAATCCGGCGCGTGCGACATCGCGGTTCTCGCCCGCCGGACGCAACTCGGCCGCGCGCTCGAAAACCGGCGGACGCTCGAACAGCACCGCGGCGCGATCGTCTGCATCGACGTGCTCGGGCACGGCCGGCGGAGCCGTTTCGGGCTCGGGCCGCCAGGCGACGGGGGGCTGCGGCGAGGTGGTCGGCGGCGCGGTAGCGGCGTCCGGCTCCATCGTGCGCCCCAACGCCGAGTCGAAGCCCTCAACGAGGTGTTCCGCGAGCTTCAGCGTGCGCGGGTTGGGCGGCGGCACGTCGTCCACGGGGTCGGACGACAAGCTCCCGCCGATCGTAAAGTCGTCATCGGCCCCGTCGCCGGTCTCGACGGCAATCGGCTCCGTGCGCAGCTCGGGCGCGGGCCGGATCTCGGAGGCCGGGCGAAGCGTCCAGATCGCTGCGTCGGCCGTCGGCGCTTCGTCCTCTACGCGCGGCGCCGAGAAGGCGTCGACGAAGCCGTCGACTGGCTTCGGCTCGGGCTCGTCCTCGAAGTCGTCATCGAAGTCGCCAGCCGGGTCGATCGCGTTGCCGTGCAGGTCGACGACAACCGCGGACTCGTCGCGCAGATCGACGGCGTTGATCTCGGCGGTGTCGTCGAAGACGACGTCGTACTCGCGCGTGTCGCCGGCCTCGGGCAGCGGTGATCCGGGGTCGGGAACCGGTTCGAGATAGACCGGCTCGTGCGTCGCGGTCTGATCGCCGGTCGGCTCGCCATCGGCCAGCAGGATGTCGTCGGCGAGCTTCTTCAAGTCCGTCGACAGGTAACCGCAGACGAGGTCGTGCAGCAGCGCGCGCAGATAACGCTCGCTCTCGGCGATCACCTCGAGCGGCGGCAGCTTGGCGAGACGCTTGCGATCGGCGCGACCGATGTGGCCGTCGATCGCCAGCCGCTCGATCGCGAAGGCAGCTTCGACGGTCGAACGCACGTGCACGCGCTCGGAGTCCCGCGCGCAGAGCGCGGAAACGCGTGCCGGCAGCGCGGCCTTGCCGTTGTCGTCGTGCGCTTCGAGCAGCGTGCGCAAGGCGGCCAGAAAGTCGGTCAGGCCTTCGGCCGGGACGCTGCGCTCGAGGCCCATCTCGAAACGCTTCAGCGCCCAGGCCACGCGCGTGCGGCGGTCGACGCGGCGTACGGCGCCGATGAACTGGCGCAGCTCCTCGTCTTCGCCGGGCAGCAGCGACCAGGCCTCCTGGCGCGAACGGCCGGTGAACGGCATCGACGCCTGCTGCCAGGCGCCACCGACGTTGGCCTGTGCGGTCAGCCCCAGCGAGACGCTTCCGGGCTTGAACATGCGCAGCGCGGTCAGCAGGTCGCGCGCCTGCTTGCGCACGGCCGCCAGCGGCGCCGGGGCGTCGCTCGGAGCGTCGACCGAAATCGCGCAGTAAGAGTCTGCGCCCTGGGCGGCGTCGGAGAACCGGTCGATGCATTCGGCGTCGAGGTCCTCGGGCGCCAGCAGCTCGACCCCGGCGCCAAGGTTGACGCTCTCGCAGTCGAGCACAACGCCGTGCACCGGAATGAAGACGGTTGTGACGAGACGCTCGGCCAGCGCCGTGCTCTCAAGCTCGGAATACGCGGCCGCGAAACGGTCTTCCCAGTCGCCGAAATGCTCGGCGTCGTTCCACACGGCAGAGAGGAAGGCAAGCACCCCGAGGCGGGCGTGCGTCAGCTCGCCGACGTCGAGCACAGGCTCGCCGCGCAAACGCAGATAGGCCACGGTCCCGCGCGTGCGCGCGAGCTGGTTGGCGGCGTGCTCGAAGCCCTCGAGCGCGCGCAGCCGGTCGGCGTGCGATGAGACGAAGTCGGCGGTCATCGGGCGGTAGGCAAACAGCGCCGGGCCGGCAACCTTGCCGCCGCCGCGCGGAGCGCCGGTCTCGCCGACTTCGAAGGGGATCTCCTCGCCGGCGCTGAGCCGGTCGTCGAGCATTTCGGCGGCCTCGCTGGTGAGGGCGCGTAGTGAGTCGTGCAACATTCGATCGCGCATGCCAGTGAATTTCGGCGCCCGGCGAATGCATCCTGCCGTGACCGGGACCCGGCGCGGTGTTGCGCTACTGGTCCAACCAGCCGGTAGGGTGAGTACGTTCACGCCGATGCTCGAATCGTCCTCAGCCGAAGCCGGCGATCAGCCGCCGAAGGGCCGTGTGCCGCGCGCACAGCGCGAGCAGCAGATCCTGGCGGTCGCAGAGCACGTCTTCGCGAAGCACGGATTCGAGGCCGCGTCGATGGAAGAGATCGCCCGCGCGAGCGGTGTCGATCGAGCCCTCGTCTACCAGTACTTCGGCGGCAAGCGCGAGCTCTACGACGCCTGCCACACCGCGGCTCTGCAAGATGTGACCGCGCGCGTCCTGCGAGCGATCGAAGGAATCGGCGAGGACTGCGCGGAGGACATGCGTATCGAGTTGATGCGACGCGGCATTCGCGCCTTCTTCGAGTTCGTGCACGAGCACGGCGACGGCTGGGACGTGCTCTTCGGCGCCGGCTGGTCGAAGATGGGTCTCTCGCCGGATGACGATCGTGGCGGCCCCGACCTACTCGCCTGGGTCGAGGGAATGATCGATTTGAGCCACCCGGGAGCCGAGCCCACAGCGCGCTCCGCCCGCGCGGCGCACTTGCTCGGATCGGCCTGGGCCGTGAGCCTGTGGTGGCGCCAGTCCGGCGCGATGACGCTCGACGAGATCACCGAAAACCACCTTGAGCTGTGCCTAGCGGTGCTGGAACCGCTGAGGCAGGGCTAACGGTCTTCGTTCTTCAGGCAGCCGTCTTGGCGGCCGCGCGCGCTGCCTTGCGGGCGTCGGCGCCGCACAGCTCGCCCAGCCACGTCTCGCCGTAGCTACGCATCGCCTCGACGATCGGGATCAGCGCGCGGCCCTTCTCGGTTAGCGCGTACTCGACCCTCGGCGGCACCTCGGCGAAGGTGCGGCGTTCGACGATGCCGTTCTCTTCGAGTTCGCGCAGTCTCAGCGACAGCGTGCGCGGGCTGATGCCGCCTAGCGAGCGTTCGAGCTCACAGAATCGCGAATCGCATTCGGCGAGATCGCGGATGACGATCGCGGTCCACTTGCTGCAGAGAATCTCGGCCGTGGCACAGACACCGCATTCGCTGTTGTCCTTTGTGGCCATATACAAAGGATAGCGTCAATACTTCACATAATGAAGCAACCCGGACGGGCGAGCGGCCACGCCGATCACTGTCTCCGCACGGGGGCGGCGCGCGTCAGCCGGCGACCGTGGGCATGAAACGACCTTCGCTGGGCTGCACGAGCAGCCAGCCCTGACCGCCAAACGCCATCTGGATCGTTTCGCCCGAAGCGCGCCCGGTGAGCGTCTTGAAGTTGACGTCGGTCTTCAGCTGCGTGGTCACGCCGCTGCTCCAACAGACCGCGGCCTGCGCGTCGGCGAAGGTCGGAGCTTCGGCGACGTTGAGCAACAGCGGAGGGCCATCGGTCGTCAGCGCCACCCAACCGCTGCCGTGCAGCTTGATGTTGAAGAGGCCGCCGGAAAGTGCCCCGGCCATGCCGCCCTTCAGACGGGTGATGTCCCAGTCGATGCCCGCGTCGAAGGCAAGCACGTTTCGGCCGTTGCAGGTCAGTTCGTCGTTCTCGAGCTTGATCAGCTGGATCTCCTGCGCCTGGTCCGCGAGAAACACCTCGCCGGCGCCGTCGATCTTCATCAGCGATGTGCCCTCGCCGGTCATCGCCTTCTTGACCATCCGCCCAAGACCGCCCGCACCGGCGTGCTCGAACCCGACCTGGCCCTGGTAAGCGACCATCGATCCGCGCCTGGCCTGAATCGTCACCTGGCTGAGTTCGACCTTCAAGAGCTTGTTGTTCTGGAGCGAGAAGGAGTCGGGCGACTCGACCTCCTGCTGGAACTGACCGTGAATCGGCACGAGAGGCTTCCCTTCGGTAAACGGTGGACGAGAGTCGTGGACGGCGGCCTGCCACGCCGGGCGGACGGCCGAACTTCAGACTAACGCTCAGCTCTGCTGAACCGCGTGCTGCTTCTGGCTCGGAGCGGGCGGACCGACCGAGGGCACCGGCGGAGCGCCGGGCGTAAGCGGAACGGGCGCTGGCGGCGGACCGCCAGCGGGAGGCTGCTGTGCCTGCTGGGCGGCGATGCGAGCGGCGAGATCGGCCGGGTCGGTCTGCGGACCGGCCTGGCTGTCGTCTTCTTCGGAGTCGGATGAGTGCTGCGCGGCCTCGTGGTCGGCCTTTGCGGCCTGCATCACCTTGTCGAGGCTGCTGTCGCCACCGGCGGCGACCGACAGCTTGAAGTCGTTGGGCGAGGTGGCGGCCTTCATGGCCTCCTCCATCGTGATGTTGCCGGCCTTGAGGTGCGTGAACAGCGCCTGATCGAAGGTCTGCATGCCGTAGTAAGTGCCGTCGGCGATCGCCTCCTCGATCTTGCTGGTCTGCTCGGGGTCGACGATCATGTCCTTGATGCGGTTGGTGGCGACCATCACCTCGACGATCGGCACTCGGCCCTTGCCGTCGACGGTGCGCACGAGGCGCTGGGAGATGATGCCCTTGAGCGTGCCGGCGAGCATCGCGCGCACCTGCTTGTTCTGGTGCAGCGGGAAGAAGTCGATGATGCGGTTGATCGTCTCGGTCGCGTTCAGGGTGTGCAGCGTGCTGAAGACGAGGTGGCCGGTCTCGGCGGCCGACAGGCCGGTCTCGACGGTCTCTTCGTCGCGCATCTCTCCGATCAGGATCACGTCGGGGTCCTGACGCAGGATGCGGCGCAGGGCGCGCACGAAAGATTCGGTGTCCTCGCCGACTTCACGCTGCTGGATCAGCGACTTGTTGTCCTTGTGCAAGAACTCGATCGGGTCTTCCAACGTGATGATGTGCTTCGGCGTCTGGTCGTTGATGTGGCGGATCATCGCCGCCAGCGTCGTCGACTTACCGGAGCCGGTCGTTCCGGTCACGAGGATGATCCCGCGCTCTTCTTCGGCGAGCTTCTTGATCGCCGGCGGCAGCATCAGCTCGTCGACGGACTTGATGTCGAAGCCGATCGCGCGCATCACGATCGAAACCGATCCGCGCTGGCGGAAGGCGTTCACACGGAAGCGCGCCACACCTGGCAGCGCATAGGCGAAGTCGACCTCCCCGTTCTGCTTGAACTCGTTGAGCTTGTCGGGGTGGTCGCGGGTGATGTATTCGAGCACGCCCATTGCGTCCTCGGGCATCACCTTGTCGGTGTTCGGAATCGCCTGGAGAACTCCGTTGAGGCGGTGAGTCGGGAACGCGGGAACCTTGATGTGCAAGTCCGAGCCGCCCGAGTCAACCATGTGCTTGAGAGCTGCGTCGACGTCGACCATCACAGCCCCTATCGGCAGTTGAGGACGGTCCTTTAGGGCCTTTTGGCGGCTTGCGAGCCGATTACAGCTTGCTGTAGTGGTACGCGTGGAAACCGAACGGGATCACGTGCGGCACGGCCGCGCGCGCGATCGGCTCCATCGAGGCGGCGTCGAGCACCGTCAGCTCCGAGTGCCGCGCCTCGGCGTCGACACCGATCGAGAGCACGACACCGTCGTCTTCGGCGCGAGCTTCGGGCGAGGAGACGAATACGGGCTCACTGGGATAGAGGCCCGGCTCATACCAGAGCTTGGCTTCGCCGCTCTCTACGTCGACCTTCACGAGCGACTCGAACCACTGTGGCTCCGTCACGCCGGGCGCGGCGCTGACGCCGTAGGCGTACCGGTAAGGCCGGCCGTTGCAGGCGCGGTAGTTGATCCGCGGTAGCTCGAAGTACCCGTCCCAAAGCTGCTCGGCGGTGACACCGCCATCGGACAGGTCTAGAACCAGGCGCCTGAGCGTCGCTTGGGGCAGACGTGCTTCGCCTCCGCGCAGGTTGTCGAGGTAAAGCTCGTAGATGATCGCGGGGTCTTCGAACGCGCAAACGTCGACCACCAGCCGGCCGTCGCGCTCGAAGGCGTTGACGTGGTGGAAGCAGAACATCGTCTCGGTCTCGAACTCGCGCAGCAGCTCACCGCTGTGGCGATCGAAGACGAGAATCTCGGTGCCCAGTTCGGGCTTCCACTCCATGCTCTCCAGGAACGAGCGCTTGGCGAGCGCGCTGCCGACCAGCTTGCCGACGCTTATCGTCAGCGGTCCAGCCAGCAGAACGATGTGGTTGTCGGTCACGCCGAAGCTGTGCATGTAGCGTGGACGCCTCGTGGCGGCCGTGGCCACGACGGTTGGCCCGCCCGATCCGCCAACGGTGTAGAAGCGATAGCTGCACTTGGGCCCGATCTTCAGCGCGTAGTTGAGCATGCCGCCCGAACCCGGATCGATGTGGGCATGGGCTGTGGAGATGTCGCCCGGCGCCTTTGCCCGGTGGTCGGTGCTGAGCGTCTCGAGCGAGCGCGGGTCGAACTGCACGGGCATCGGCGTCTCGGTCATCGCGAGGAACTCGTCTCCGATGCGATTGACGGTGATCGCGCCGTTGTCGGTCAGCTCGGGGTGGAAGGTGGCCTGCACGCGCTTGAAGATCGAGCGGCAGGGATCGGTGCCGAACTCCGACAGCGTCGCGTGACCGGCTTTCTGGGCTTCGCGGTAGGCGCGGCTCCCGAGCATGCGACTGCGGTAGGCGACCTCCCCGTCTGCGAAGGTGAAGTTGTGGAGCATCGCCAGCCCGTCGAACCAGTGACGCATTCGCGTGGTGCCCACCTCGAAGAGCGAGACGCTCGACCGCAGCAGCGTGCCCGACAGCCAGCCCGGCAACTCGCCGTCGAGTTCGAGCCGGTCGTAGGCGGTGGTATCGGTGAACGACTCGAATCCAACCTGAAATTTGGTATCGGTCACGATCCGAAACATACCATTTAGGATTGAAGTATGTCTCGTTCCATCAAGCTGACCGTGCCTTCGTACGTCGTGCTCGGCCTCGTCGACGCGATCGGCGAAGCTACGCCCTACGACATGAAGCGGCTCGCCGCGCTGAGCCTTGACCACTTCCGTTCGGTGCGCCACGCCCAGCTCTACAGCGAGCCCGAGCGGCTGACCGAAGCCGGCTACCTGAAGGTGCGCGCCGAGCAGACCGGCCGGCGGCGCAAGCACTACTCGCTGACGCCGCTTGGCACTGAGGCGCTCAAATTGTGGCTGGCCGAGCCGTCGGACCCGATCACCGAGCTGCGCGACGAGGGGCTGCTGAAGATCTTCTTCGGCGCCGATCCGCAGCGAGTCGCCCACGAGCAGCTCGACTCGCACATCCAGCGGCTTGCCGAGTTCGAGAAGCTGCTCGAGCAGAGCAGCCAGTTCATGACTCCCGGCCAGCGCATCGCGCTGCGCGGCGGCATCCGGAACGAACGTTTTTGGATCGAGATGCTCGAGTCGATGATCAGCGGCGAGCTGAACGGCGACCTCTAGGCCCCGGCTCGCGCCACCTCGCGCACAGCGCGCTCGAACTGTCGATCGTTACGCGACTTCGCGCAACCCCTGCGACCAGCTGAGCTTGCGCAGCTTTCGCAGTGAGTGCGTTTCGATGTGGCGAACTCGTTCGCGGGTGATGTTGAAGACCTTGCCGACCTCGTCGAGCGTTTTGGGCTGCTCTCCGCCGATGCCAAAGCGCAACTCGAGCACCCGGCGCTCACGGTAGGAGAGGTTGGCGAGCGCCTTGTGCAGGTTCTCGCGGCGCAGCGAGTCGCTGGCGCTGTCGAACGGGTCGGGAGCATTTTCGTCGGCCACGAACTGACCGAACTCGCTCTCGTCTTCGTCGCCGACCGGCTTCTCGAGCGAGACCGGCGTCTGGGCGAGACGGCGGATCTGCTCGACCTCGTCGCGGCTGATCTCGGTGACCGCCGAGAGCTCTTCGATCGTGGGCTCGCGGCCAAGTTCGCTGATCAGCTGGCGCTCGGCCCTGGTGATCTTGTTGAGACGCTCCACCACGTGAACGGGAATGCGGACCGTGCGGCCCTTGTCGGCGAGCGCGCGGGCGATTGCCTGGCGAATCCACCACGTTGCGTAGGTGCTGAACTTGAAGCCCTTGCGGTAGTCGAACTTCTCGGCGGCGCGCACCAGGCCGAGCGTGCCCTCCTGGATCAGATCGAGGAACGAAAGTCCTTGGTTGCGGTAGTTCTTTGCGATGCTGACCACGAGGCGCAGGTTGGCTTCGACCATCTTGTGCTTGGCGTCCATGTCGCCGCGCTCGATGCGGCGCGCGAGCTGGACTTCCTCGGCGGCGGTCAGCAGATCGACACGTCCGATCTCCTTTAGGAAGAGCTGCAGCGAGTCGGTGGAGCCGTCGAGCGCGGGGCTCTCGGCGAGCTTGTTCTTGCGAGCGATCGCGGCGCTCCACGAAGACTCCGCGCTGTGGTCGCCGTCCATCTCGTCGAGCACGTCGATCTCGGCCTGCTCCAGCCAGCCGCGCAGCGCTTCGGGCTCGACACCCTCTACGCCTGCGTCGGCGGCGATGGCCATCGCCTCGCCGAGCGTGGAGACTGACGCCTGCCGGCAACGCTCGATCAGTACACGGATCTCTTCGGGCTGAACTTCAGATTCCTGAACTTGAACTTCGATAGCAGACATATCGCACTTCCGGTTTCTGTTAGTCCCTTGAACGAATCGCTCGGAGCATGATCGACAGCGGAGAATTAGCCGATCAGATCCTATTGGCTGGCTGGCCAGCCGGGGCAATCTATGCCGACTGCCGCGAAGTCGCCCGGAGTAGCTGCCCCCAGATTGCAGCTTTTTCCGGATAGCCCCCACGGCTACCGAGACATGTGGCCTCTGAGTTCATTCTAAGCAGTTTTGGACACGCCGTGGGGTGGCTCGTGAAAATTTGGACAGGGGTACATGGAGCGTCCGCCCCATGTACAGCCGAAGCCGATCGCAATGCGGTATTGGTGACGTTTGAGTAACCTGGACTTGCGTTCGAGCGGGAAGCGGTGGAAGTCCGTAGGATGACCTCGTCACAGGGCCTGCGCCGGTGCCCTCGGAAAGACCCTCTCGACAGTTGGGAACCAGTCAGTATCCTACTTAGGACGCGTTCTCGCGCGCCCGCACTCGAAACCTAAGGAGCCGAGAATGACCGTCACAAGCGACCAGGAGCAGGCAACTCAGGAGCACGGCGGCAAACTGCTCGCCAGGCGCCTCAAGGCGGCCGGCGTGAGCAAGCTCTTCACGCTTTCCGGTGGCCACATCTTTCCGCTTTACGACGGTTGCCTCGCACAGGGCATCGACATCGTGGACGTGCGCCACGAACAGACCGCCGCCTTCGCCGCCGAAGGCTGGGCGAAGGTAACGCGCGAGCCGGGCGTCTGCGCACTGACCGCCGGTCCGGGCGTGACCAACGGCATGAGCGCGATCACTGGCGCGAGCGAGAACGAGACGCCGTTGGTCGTCTTCGGCGGCCGCGCACCGGCCTACCGCTGGGGGCAGGGCTCGCTGCAGGAGATCGACCACGTGCCGTTCATGGCGCCGGTCACGCGGCTGGCGGCGACCGCGCAGTCGACGGCCGAGATCCCCCAACTCGTCGACCGCGCCTTCGACGCCGCCTGCGGCCAGAGCGGCGGACGTCCCGGCGGACCGGCCTTCGTCGACCTGCCAATGGACCTCGTGTTCATGGAGGCCGAGATCGATGACGCACCGTTCGCCGAGTGCGACCCGGCGCTCGTCGACGCCGCTGACGCCTCGCTGATCGACCGCGCCGCCGCGCTGCTGGCCGGCGCCGAACGGCCGGTGGTAATGGCCGGCACTGGGCTGTACTGGGGCCACGGCGAAGTCGAGCTGCGGCGCATCGCCGAGGAGCTGAACGTTCCGGTCTTCCTCAATGGTCTGGGCCGCGGCTGCCTGCCGGCCGACCACGACAACTTCTTCTCACGAGCGCGCTCGATGGCACTGAAGAGCGCCGACGTCGCGATCGTGATCGGCGCGCAGCTCGATTTCCGGCTCGGCTTCGGCGGATCGTTCGGCGAGGACACGCAGGTTGTGCTCGTCAACTCGTCGCCGCCGAGCAAGCGCACCGAGCGCGAAATCGCGGTCGACCTGGTGGGCGGCATCGCCCGCACTCTGTCGGCCTTGCGTGAGGCGGCGGGCGCGCCGTCCGGCGCGATCGCCGACGAGCGAGCCGCGTGGTTGACCGAGCTGCGTTCGGTCGAGACCGAGAAGCGCGCCGGCGAGATGGCCGAACTGCACGACGACCGCTCGCCGCTGCACCCCGTCCGGGTGTACAACGAACTGGCGCCGCTGCTCGACCGCGACGCCACGATCGTCTGCGACGGCGGCGACTTCGTCAGCTACGCCGGCAAGTTCATCGACGTCTTCGAGCCTGGCTGCTGGCTGGACCCCGGCCCCTACGGCTGCCTGGGCACCGGCCCCGGCTACGCGCTTGCGGCCGGGCTGGCGAAGCCCGGCAAGCAGGTCGTGATGATGATGGGCGACGGCGCCTTCGGCTTCGCCGGCATCGACTTTGAGTCGCTGGTGCGACACAACGTGCCGGCCGTGGCCGTGATCGGCAACAACGGCATCTGGGGGCTCGAGAAGCATCCGATGGAGTTCCTCTACGGCTACAGCGTCGCCGCCGAACTGACTCCCGGCACGCGCTACGACGAGATCGCCAAGACGCTCGGCGGCCACGGCGAGCTGGTCGAGAAGCCCGGCGAGTTGCAGCCCGCGCTCGAGCGCGCCTTCGCCAGCGGCAAGCCGGCCGTGGTCAACGTGCTGACCGACCCCAGCGTGGTGTATCCGCGCAGCGCGAATCTGGCGTAGGCGAGCCCGGCCCTTCACGCTCCTGCCGAAAGTGGGACTCTGCCGCGCAGGGGCCAGGCCCCTGCGCGAGTTTCCGCCTCGGGATGCGGCGCCCGGTCAGCCGCGTGCGGCGAGGTCGAGCGCGATTCCGTAGAGGATGTCGTGCTCGCTGACGGTGACGGCGGGCAGCTCGAAGGCCTCTAGCGTGGCCATCAGGATCGCCGCTCCGGCGACGATCGTCGGCGCGCGATCGGGGTGCAGACCGGTCACCTCACGGCGCTCGGCCAGCGGCAGCGCGGCGAGCTGATGCAGCAGGCCCGCGCAGCGCTCGCGCGTGATCGCGTGCCCGTGAACCTTCCACGGGTCGAACTCTTCGAGCGCCAGGTCGACCGACGCCAGCACCGTCGGCGTGCCGGCGACGGCCACACCACGCTTGATCCCTGCACGCCACTCTGATGGCACTCGTTCGCGAATCTCGGCCGCCGCGGCATCGAGCAGTGCGTCGAGTTCGGCCGGGGCGGGCGGATCGCCGTGCAGGAAACGCTCGCTGTGGCGCACCGCACCGATGTTGGTCGAGACGTGAAAGCGCAGCTCGCCGGCCTCGCCGACGATGAACTCGGTGCTGCCACCGCCGATGTCGACGACGACGGTTCGCTGGTCGTCGACGGCGTCGCCGCTGCCCGCGCCGGCGAAGGTCAGCTGCGCCTCGCGATCGCCGCCGATCAGGTCGATCGTCACCCCCAATCTGCGGCCGATCTCGGCAACGAAATCCGCTCCGTTGCCGGCGTCTCGCACGGCGGAGGTTGCGACGCCACCGGCGATCTCGGCGCCGGCCTGCATGAACTCGTCGCGGTAGCCGGCCAGCACGTCAAACACACGCTGCTGCGCGTCGCCGGCCAGGCGACCGGTCACGTCGACGCGATCGCCGAGCCGCGTCACGATCGAGTGGCGAAAGAGCTCGCTCACGCCCCCTGCCTCGACGTCAGCAACCAGCAGACGGGTCGAGTTGGTGCCGATGTCGATCGCCGCGACGCGCATGGCGGCCGATGCTAACCGCAGTCGAGGGCGGGACGCAACGCGACTTGCGCGCGACCGCACGCCGCAACGTCACGGGGCCACTTCATAAGTTCACAACTTATCAGTTGTGCAGTTGTGCTATCTTGGTTCGCATGGCATCAACCCTGAAGGTTCAACACCCCCTGCCCGAGGCACTGATCGAGATGATCGCCCGGCGCTTTCGCGTGCTCGGCGAGCCGATGCGCATCAAGTTGCTCGACGCGCTCTCACAGCAGCCGTCGACCGTCGGCGAGCTGACCGAGATCACCGGCGCCTCGCAGCAAAACGTTTCGAAGCACCTCGGCGTACTGGCTCAGGCCGGCATGGTCGAGCGCACGAAGCGCGGCAACTGCGTCGTCTACTCGATCGCCGACGACTCGCTGTACCCGCTCTGCGAGCTGGTCTGCGGCGGGCTGCGCGAGCAGGCCCAAGAACTCGACGCCCTTCTCCAAGGAGTAATCAAGTGAGCACCACCTACACCGATCCGACCACCGATTCCGCCCCCTCCACGACCGTTTCCGGCGACGCCTGCTCCACCGGCTGGCCGCTCGAACGCGTGCTGTTCCTGATGGCCGGCGTCGTCACCCTCACCTCCGCGGTGCTCGCCGCCTCGGTGTCGCCGTGGTTTCTGCTGCTGACCGGCTTCGTCGGCGTCAACCAGTTGCTCTACGTGAGCGTGCACAACTGCGGCGCGTCGCTGATCTTGAAGCACTCGACGAATCTGAAGTCCGTCATCTACCCGAAGGGTTGACCCTCTCCCCCGTGCGTTCGCACCCTCGCGCCGCCGCCCGATCCATCCCCGGTCCCAACCTCCCCCAGAAAAGGACACCAGCCAGATGAACAGCAAGTACGGACCTTTCGGCCGCCTCGGCCGCTGGACCGCAAACCACTTTCGCGTCGTCATGATCGCGTGGGCCGTGATCGCGATCGGCCTCGGCGTCTTCGCGCCGAAGGTCGAGCACGCGCTCTCGGGCGCAGGCTGGGAAGCCAGCGGCTCGGAATCGGTTCAGGCTCGCGAGGCGATCGACGCCGAGTTCGGCGGCATGAGCAGCAGCGCGCTGATGGTCGTCGTCCACTCCGACGACCAGACGGTCGGCGACGCCGGCTTCAAGCAGGCGATCGCCACGACCTCGGCCAAGCTCGACGAAAACGAGGCCGTCACGATCGTCGCCGCTCCCCAAAAGGGCATGACGATCTCGGCCGACGGCCACACCGCAATCGTTCAAGCTGGCGCCGCACGCAACGCGAATGACATGGTGCGCGCGGCCGACGACCTCAAGACCGAACTCGCCTCGGCGGCGCCCGAAGGCGTCAGCATCAACCTGACCGGCGCATCGGGAATGTGGAGCGACTTCAACGAGGCCAACCGCGAGGCGATGATGAAGTCGGAGCTGATGTCATGGCCGCTGACGCTGGGGATCCTGGTGCTGGCCTTCGGATCGCTTGTCGCCGCCGGACTACCGCTGTTGCTGACGATCCTCGGCCTCATCGCCGCCGCCGGTTCGCTGTACCTGGGCACGAAGTTCATGGACATCTCGATCTGGGCGATGAACTTTGCGCTGATGTTCGCGCTGGCGCTCGGCATCGACTATGCGCTGTTCGTGGTGATGCGCTTCCGCGGCGCGCTGTTCGGCTCGAAGTTGCCGGTCGAAGACGCAGTTGCCGAGACGATGGACACCGCCGGAAAGGCCGTGTTCTTCAGCGGCGCGACCGTGCTGATCTCGCTGTCGGCCGTGATGCTCGTGCCAAGTCCGGCCTTCCGCTCGATGGCGCTGGGCATCATGCTCTCGGTGATCTTCGTGCTGGCCGCGACACTGACGCTGCTGCCCGCGCTGATGGGCAAGCTCGGCCCGAAGATCGACAAGCTCTCGCTGCCCTGGGTTCACAGCGGCGAACACCGCTCCGCGAAGTTCGCGGCGTGGGCCGAGCGCCTCTGGCGC
>JACRKX010000093.1 GCA_016219715.1 Actinomycetota bacterium
CCGACGATGAACAGGATCACCGCGACCAGGTAGGCCACGTTGATGATGTGCTCGGTGGTGGTTCCGCCACCCACCGATGAGGCGATCAGCGGACCCGTCACGAGGCACCGCCTTCCTTCTTCGCCGGGGCGGGCTTCTTCTTGAACATCTCCAGCATGCGGTCGGTCACCACGAATCCGCCGACCACGTTGAGAGCGCCGAAGAACACGGCCAGCGTGCCGAGCACGATCTGAACCGTGCCCTGCGAAGCCGCGCCGGCCACGATCAGCGCGCCGACGATGACGATGCCGTGAATCGCGTTGGTCGCCGACATCAGCGGCGTGTGCAGCGTCTGCGGGACCTTCGAGATCACCTCGAAGCCGACGAACGCCGCGAGCGCGAGGATCGTCAGTTGTTGAATCAGATTTGCGTAATCCATGGGTTACTCGGCCTCCGAGGTTTCAGTTTCGGGCGCAGGCGCCGGCGGGGCGAAGGATTCGACGTCTTTCTTTAGCTTGCCGTCGTGCGTCAGGCAGGCGCCGTCGAGGATTTCGTCTGAGAAGTCGACGTTCTTTGCGCCTTCCTCGCCGATCATCAGCTCGAGCAGGTTCGAGACGTTCTTGGCGTAGAGCTGGCTGGCGTGCAGCGGCATCGTCGACGGGAGGTTCGCCGGGCCGATCACCTTGACGCCGTTGTGCAAGATCGTCTGGCCGGCCTGTGTCAGCTCGCAGTTGCCGCCGGTCTCGGCGGCGAGGTCGATGATCACCGAGCCGGGGGCCATCTGGTCCACGACGCTGGTGGGAATCAGCATCGGCGCCGTGCGACCGGGGATCGCGGCCGTCGTGATCACGATGTCGCTCTCGATCACGGTCTGGCTCATCAGCTCGGTCTGCTTGGCCTTCTGTTCGTCGGTCAGCTCCTTGGCGTAGCCGCCGGAGGTCTCGGCGTCGTCGGTGCCCAAGTCGATCTCGACGAACTTCGCGCCGAGCGACTCGACTTGCTCCTTGACGGCCGGACGCACGTCGAAGCCGTGCACGATCGCGCCAAGGCGTCGTGCAGTGGCGATCGCCTGTAGTCCGGCGACGCCGGCGCCGATCACGAAGACCTTCGCCGGGCGAACGGTGCCCGCCGCGGTGGTCAGCATCGGCAGGAACTTCGGCGCTTCGTCGGCGGCGATCAGCACGGCTTTGTAGCCGCTGACAGTTGCCTGCGAGGAGAGCGAGTCCATGCTCTGGGCTCGCGTCGTACGCGGGATCGACTCCATCGCGAAGGCGCTGATCTTCTTGGCGGCCAGCGACTGCGCTGTGGCCTCGTCGGTCAGCGGGTCGAGGTAGCCGATCAGGATCGAGCCGTCGGGCAGCGCAGCGACTTCTTCCGAAGTCGGCTTGCCGACACGCAGCACGGCGTCTGCGCCGGCGATCGTGGCGGCGGCGTCGGGCTTGACCTGCGCGCCGGCCTCGGTGTATTGCGAGTCGGGATGACCCGCGGCGACACCGGCGCCGGCCTGCAGGAGGACCTCGTTACCGGTATCGACAAGTTTTTTGACGGTTTCGGGAGTCGCGGCGACACGGTTCTCACCGGCCGCGGTCTCCTTGGGTACTGCGATTCGCATCGAATACCTCGTAAGGATCGTTTCGGGTTGGGAGCGGCAAGGTTAGCCGACAGAGGGCTCTAATACCTAGCTGTGGTGTCGGGATTCAATTGACCGCCCCGACCGCCGGACCGGCGCCGGTGACTTGCCGGTCACTTGCGCTACGAAGTGAACTCTGAGGCGCGGCGCAGGTGCAGTTCCATCAATTCCTCTTGCACGTTCCTGCGCTCTTCGTTTGCGGCGGCGCGGCGCCGTCTCCATGTGCCGTCCTCGCCGAGCACCCAGGCGTTGGTGTTGTCGGCGAGGCTACGTTCGAGCACGTCGAGCAGCTCGTCACGTAGCGCCGGGTCTTCGACTGGGGCCACCAGCTCGACGCGGTTATCGAGGTTGCGGCGCATCAGGTCGGCCGAACCGATGTAGACGCTTGTCTCGCCGTCGCGTTCGAAGGCGAACACCCGCGAGTGCTCGAGGAAGCGGCCGACCACGCTGACGACTTCGATGTTCTCGGATACCCCCGCAAGTCCGGGGCGCAGGCAGCAGATGCCGCGCACGTTGAGCCGCACCCGCACGCCGGCCATCGACGCCCGGTAGAGCGCCTGGATGCAGGCTACGTCGACCAGCGAGTTCATCTTGAGTGTGATCCGGCCCGGCGACTGCTCGCTGTGGGCCGCGATCGTACGCTCGATCTCGTCGAGGATCCCGTTGCGCAGGGCATGCGGCGCCAGCAGCACCTTGCGCATCTCATGCGGTCGCGCGAACCCGGTCAGGAAGTTGAACATGTCGGCCACGTCGGCGCAGATCTGCTCGTCTGTGGTGAACAGACCGAAGTCGGTGTAGAGGCGCGCGGTGGTTGCGTGGTAGTTGCCGGTGCCGACGTGCACGTAGTTGCGAACGCGGTCGCCCTCACGGCGCACGACCAGCACGCACTTCGCGTGGGTCTTCAGCGCCGGCGGACCGTAGACCACGTGTACGCCGGCCTGTTCGAGCGAGCGTGCCCAGGCGATGTTTGCCTGCTCGTCGAAGCGTGCCTTGACTTCCACCAGCGCGACGGCCTGCTTGCCCTGCTCCGAAGCGCGAATCAGCGCGGGCACGAGCGGCGAGTCGTCGCTGGTGCGGTACACGGTCAGCTTGATCGCCAGCACTTCCGGGTCGGCCACGGCCTCCTTTACGAAGCGTTCGACCGACGAGGAGAAGCTCTCATAGGGGTGGTGCACCAGCACGTCGCCCTGGCGCATCGCGGCGAGCATCGGGATCGGCTCGCCGTCGGCGTCGAGCAGGCTGGCGGGCGGCTGAGGCTTCCATGGTTTGTCGCGCAGCTCGGTGAGACCCGGCAGCTTGACGATCTCCCAGAAGTCCGCGAGGTCGAGCGGTCCATCGATCTCGAAGACGTCGCGCTGCTCGATCTCGAGCGCTTCGACCAGCTCGTCGCGCAGCTCGCCGGCCATGCCGCGGCCGACTTCGAGCCGCACGACTTCGCCGAAGCGGCGGCGGCGCAGCTCATCCTCGACGGCGCGCAGCAGGTCGTCGGCCTCGTCGCTGACCGTAAAATCGGCGTCGCGCGTGACGCGAAACGGCGCCCAGCCAAGGATCTCGGTGCCGGGGAAGAGCGCATCGAGATTGTGGGCGATCACCTGCTCGAGCGGCACGTAGACCTCTTCGCGTTCGATCCGCACGAATCGCGGCAGTACCTCGGTCGGCACCTTCACGCGGGCGAACGTCGTCTGGTCGTGCTGCGGGTCTCGCAGCAGCACCGCGAGGCTCAGTGAGAGGCTCGATATGTACGGAAAGGGACGGCCTGGGCCGACCGCCAGCGGCGTCAGCACCGCGAAGATCTGCTGCATGAAGACGCGGCGCAATGCCGCGCGCTGCTCGCCGTCGAGATGTTCGTAGTCGGCGATGCGCGGTCCGTGCTCGGCGAGCTGCGGGATCAGCTGTTCGCGCACCACGGCGCCGAGTCGCTTGTTGAGCTCCATCAGACGCTCGCGCAGCTCCTCCACGGTCTCGTCGGCGGTGCGGCCGTCGGGCGACCGCTTGTCGATCTGAGCGTCGATCTGGTCGTGCAGTCCGGCGAGACGGATCATCACGAACTCATCGAGATTGCTGGCGAAGATCGCCGCGAACTTGAAGCGCTCGATCAGCGGCACCGAATCGTCTTCGGCCAGCTCGAGCACACGGGCGTCGAAGCCCAGCCACGAAAGCTCTCGATTGAAGTAGTAGGCCGAATCGCCGAGGTCGGGTACGCAGGCGCAGGGGTGCTGCCAGTGGTCTCTGGCTGTTGCATCCCCTCCAACTTACGCCACCTTCGTCGCCAGCATCTCAAGCAGAATTCCTTCGCGCAGGCCACCCTTGCCGATCCTCAGCGGCAACCCGAGCTGGTCCGAGATCTGTTCGAGGATCATGATTCCCGCGGGCAGCAGCGTCACGCGTTCGATGTCCAGGCCAAATTCGTCGGCCACCTCGGCGCCGGTATGGCGCGTCACGGTACGGATCGCGCGTTCCATAGTCTCGTGTTCGAGCACGGATCCGGTGATCCGCCTCAACGAAGAGGCGCTGCCGCCGATCGCGATCGCAAGGTCGGGTTTGGGGAACGTGAAGTCTTCGAACACGGTTGCGACCGCCGCGCGCGCGGCGTCCAGCTCCAGCGCGGCCGGCGGGTCGCTCGCCATGTAGCGGTCGGCGACGACGCCGCTGCCGATGTGGAACGAGGTAGACCAGCGCACTCCCTCGGCGAGCGTGCCTATCGCCACTTCGGTTGAGCCGCCACCGACGTCGATCACCGCGATCATCGCGTCGCTGTCGTCGGGCAACGAGCGCGTGGCCCCGAGGAACGCGTAGCGCGCCTCGTCGGCTTCGGAGAGCAGGTCGACATCGAGCCCGCACCGCTCGTGGATCTGCCGCAGCAGTTCGTCTCCGTTGGGCGCGTCGCGTGTGGCGGCGGTGGCGACGGCGCGAACCCGGGCGGAGTGCATTACCTCGGCGAGTCTTATCTGAGTGCAAACGGTGTCGGTGACGGCGGCGATCTTCTTCTCGCTGATCGATCCGTCGTCGCCCAGGCCGTTGCTCATTCGCGTGAATGTGCGCTGGCTGAGCAGCTCACGCAGCCCGTCACCGGTCCGTTCGGCGACTAGCAGTCGCGTGGTGTTGGAGCCGATGTCGATGATCGCCGCGGGCATCTTCTTGCCTGACTGTGCCTTTGTTTGGGCCTTCTTCTCGCCGTTCATGGTCGCTCTCGACCATAGGGCGTTCTGTGAAGAATTGGAGAACGAGTGGTGCAATCCCGCCAACCCTGGACGAACGTTGGGGGTGGACCGGCCTTTTTGCGGCAGAATGGTGTTTGGGAACGCAGTGGAAGCGTTTAAGCAGCAGGGCGCCGAATCCGCAGTTTGGCGTCGAAGAATCGCCGTTAAGAGGAGGCCGGAAACGGCCGATGTCCTAAAAGAGACGTGCTCTACGCCTGGATTGGCGTGGCACTTCGCCTAACCGCGCGGCGCAGCGGAAAAAGCGCCGACGAGAAAGGTCACATGATTCGACCTTCGACAGCAGGCTTCGTTTCGAGGCAGGCCGCGCTAGCCGTGGCCTTGGCAGCCGCATTGCTTCTTGCGGTATCGGTAACGGCCGCTTCGGCCGCCTCGCCATACGATCGCGTGCTGACCGTCGGATTCGACCAGTCCGTTACGGCCACCGAGCGGGCCGACGTGCGCCGTGGAGCTGGCGTAGTCGCTCGCACAGGGTTGTCGGCGCCGGGCTTGCAGCAGGTGGAGGTGCCGGAAGGCACGACGCTTGCCGATGCGGCCGCTGAGCTTCGCGCCGATCCCGGAGTCGACTTCGTGCAGCTGCCGGGCTACTACCGCAAGTCGGTCGACGATCCGTACTTCCCGTATCTCTGGGGCCTCAACAACACGAGCCAGGTCTTCGCCTACTACTGCGCGGTCGCCCTCGTAAACGGCTCGTGTCCGCAGGCGCTTACGCCGCTTTCCGGCACGACCGACGCCGACATCGACGCGGCCGAGGCATGGACATCGTTCGCAGGCGGCAGCGAGCCGATCGCCGTCGTCGACACCGGCGTGGCCTACAACCACGAGGATCTCGCGGCCAACATCTGGTCCAACAGCGCCGAGGCCGGCGGTGTTGGCGGAGTCGACGACGATCCGTATCTGGGCACCGGCTCCGACGGAATCGCCGGCGCCACGCCCCGCAGTTACGTCGACGACGTGCGTGGTTGGGACTTCATCGGTCACCTCGACGACAACGGCACACCGGCGCTGCCACTCGACGACCTTTGGATTCCAGACAACGACCCAGCCGATGAGGACGGTCACGGAACGCATGTCGCCGGCATAGCCGCCGGCGCCGGCAACCTTGCCGGCGTGGTCGGCGTGAACCCGCAGGCGAAGATCATGCCGCTGCGAGCGGGCGACGCGAACGGCCTGTTCCCGTTCGGCGCGATCGAGGAGGCCTTCAGCTACGCCGTCGATCACGGCGCGCGAGTGGTCAACGCCAGCTTCGGTGGAACCACCAGCTCGCCGGGCATGGAGGCGATCATCGCGGCCAACCCGCAGACGCTGTTCGTGGCCGCCGCCGGAAATCACGGCACCAACCACGAGCTCGGCGGCTCGTCGCGCATCTACCCGTGTGACATCACAGCGCCGAACATCATCTGCGTCGCCGCCAGCGACTACAACGACGGTTTGGCGAGCTTCAGTGACTATGGCCATCCGTCGGTCGACATCGCCGCACCCGGCAAGGCGATCCTCAGCACGATTCCCGACCAGATCGATCCCGCGGCCGGTGGGGTCGACGACTACGACTACTTCGACGGCAC
>JACRKX010000098.1 GCA_016219715.1 Actinomycetota bacterium
GCCGATTCGCATGGGCTACGAGAAGGAGATCGAGGAGATCCAGGATCTCTATCTCGCCGGCAAGAAAGACGAGGCCGCGTCGAAGCTGCCCACGAAGCTGATCGAGGAGCTGTCGCTGATCGGCCCACGCGAGAAGATCCGTGACGATCTCGAGAAGTGGCGCGAGTCGATCGTCACCACACTGCTTGTGGCCGGCGACGACGCGACTGTCCGGGCGGCGGCTGAGCTGGTTCTGGGCTGACGCCGGGCTGAGCCCGGGGGCTACGGGCGTTCATCTGACCGGCAGTGGCGTCCAAAGCGCGCTGACATCGCGTTCGAGCTGCTTGCGGCGGCGCTCGGACTGGCGCATGAACTTGGCGTAAGAGTCGTCGGTTGGGAAGAGATCTGAAGCGATCGGCTTGGCGAACCACGTCTCGACACGCTCGCCCGTGAACAGCCGGTGAGAGGAATACTCGAATCGCTCCCAGGGCTCGGCGGCGCGCAGATCGATCGGATTGAGGTGGGTGTAGGCGGTGACCTTGCGCGCGGCTTCCTTGCCGTGGGGGCCGGAGGCCTTGAACTTGCCCTGGAAGAGGCTGCCGTAGCGGTTGTGTCGAGTGTTGAACCGGCGTGTGTAGGTGCCTGAGAGTGCATGCATCAAGCGTGTGATCCCACCATCTCGAAGCTGTTTCAGAACGAGGTGGAAATGGTTCGGCATCAATGCGAACGCCACCAGGGCGACGTCGAGCGCCGGCAGCCGCGAGGTGAGCTCGTACATGAACCAGTTCCGGTCGTGATCGTCGAGAAAGATCGCCTGCCCGTTCGCCCCCCGGTTGTAGGCGTGGAAGAAGGCCCCGTTTCGGTAGTTCTTGACGACATTGCGACTCGGCATGCGCTGATTACTACCGCGCCCAACCGCTCTCGTCAAGCCGGATCCACATGTTTTCGCTGACTTTTCACTCCGATGTATCCCACACGCAAACAACCGTGTCCGATCCGTCACAGAATCCGCCCCAACCCGGTCCACAAACCGGACCCCAACCCGGCCCGAAGGTCCGACCTCGGGTCGGACCTCGGGTCGGACCTAAGGAACGGTTTGGGGTCCAGCTCACGGACCAGCTTCTCTTGGCCCGGGCGGCTGGAAGGGGGTGAGAGGGGCGGCTTGCGGTCGAGAGATGGGCGGGTTTGCGATAGCCAACCCCCTCGGTCCCCGAGACACCAGCGAACGATCTTGGGATCGACCTGCGCGAGCGCCCGCAGACAACCTCGTCACATCCTCGACACATCGACCGGCGCTACAAACGATCGACTAGGGTCTCGCCCGTGCACGCCGTTACCGGCTCAGAGCACCTGCGCATCGCCGTCCTCGCCTCGGGTGAGGGGTCGAATCTGCAGGCGATCGTCGACGCGATCGCCCGCGCTCTGCAGCGAGCCAACGAAGCCGGCATCGCCTCCGCGGAGTTCCCGCTCGGCATCTACGCGGCCGGCGAAGCCACGGCCGCCGCGCGCGAGGTGCGCGACCGCGCAATGATCGACCGGCTCAACGACGACCGCATCGACCTGGTCGTACTCGCCGGGTACATGCAGATTCTCAGCACCGAGTTCATCCAAGCATTCGATGGACGAATCATCAACGTGCACCCCTCGCTGCTGCCGGTCTTCCCTGGTCTGCGCGCGATCGAGCAGGCGCTCGAATCGGGCGCGACCGAAACCGGCGTGACCGTGCACTACGTCGACGAAGGCGTCGACACCGGCCCGGTCATCGAACAGCGCACCGTTCCGATCGCGAAAGGCGAGTCGCTCGACGAACTGACCGCACGCGTGCACGCCGTCGAGCACGAGCTGCTGCCGGCCGTGATCGCGCGGATCGCCGCGCAGCGGCGGACGGCGTAGCGGCGAGCGGCCGCGCACTGTCGATCCGCCTCGTTACTGCGTTTTCCAGGCTTCGATCGCATATGCTGCCCCCGTGCCGGACAGCCAAAAACCGCAGTCAGCCAGCACCAACGGTCACGCCGTCGAAGTCACGCAGCCCGGTGCCGTACGCATCCGGCGCGCGCTGATCAGCGTTTCCGACAAGCGCGGACTCGTCGACTTCGCGAAGGGCCTCGAAGACCTCGGCATCGAAATCGTCAGCACGGGAGGCACCGCCAAGGAGCTGGCAGAAGCCGGCGTCAAGGTCACGGCGATCTCCGATTACACCGGATCGCCCGAGATCCTCGACGGTCGCGTCAAGACGCTGCACCCGACTGTCCACGCCGGCCTGCTGGCCGTGCGCGACGACGAGCAGCACGTCGCCCA